>JBBRXE010000208.1:0-3141 GCA_038248695.1 Candidatus Limnocylindria bacterium
GCGGCTGCGGTGGACTACGGGCCGCAGAACTGGTTCGAGGTCGTCTATCACCTCTACAGCGACCGTCATCCCGCCTGGCTGCGCATTCGCGTTCGCGTCGACCGCATCGACCCGCGCACCCCGTCGGTCACCGGCCTCTGGGAAGGCGCCATGTTCCACGAGCGCGAGATGTACGACATGATGGGCATCGTATTCGAAGGCAACGCCGACCTGCGCCGCATCTTCATGTCGCCCGACTACCGCAGCTTCCCGCAGCGTAAGGACTTCATTCTGCCCGATGACGCCGCCGACTCGGCGGCGGCCGGCGTCAACCCGCTCGAGCGCCCAGAGACGTGGGATCTCACCCGCTTCACCGACATGCTGCCGGTCGACGCCGCGCAACCGGCAGCTGACGAGACCGCCGTCGGGGCCGGCGAGATCCCGACCGACAGGAGCCGGCGGCGATGACCACCAAGCAGCCCGAGGTCCGGATCCCCGATCCGATCGACCTCGACCGGCGGGAGGAGGAGCGACTTCGCGCTGCCGCCGGCCTGCCGACAGCGTCCGACGAGGGCCACCGCGAGGGCCGCGGCGAGTACGTCGGCTTCGACCAGGTGGGGCTGCCGGATCGTCCGCCACAGACCGAGCGCGAGCGTCTCCTGTTCACGGTCGGTGACGGCGAGATGCTGCTCAACATGGGCCCGCAGCACCCTTCGACGCACGGTGTCATGCGCCTGCTGGTCAAGGTCCGCGGCGAGGTGGTGACGGATCTGGACGTGGTGCTCGGCTACCTGCACCGCGGCATCGAGAAGCTGTGCGAGAACGCGACCTACACCACGGTGCTGACCTATGTCGATCCCATGGACTACATGTCGGCCATGCACAACGAGCACGCGCCGGCGATCGCCTTCGAGAAGCTGTATGGCATCGAGGTGCCGAAGCGCGCCGAGTACATCCGCGCGTTGGTGGTGGAGCTGAACCGGGTCTTCAGCCACGTGCTGATGCTGGGCTTCCTGGCACTCGACATGGGCGGCATCACGCCCCTCCTGTACGGCTTCATCAACCGCGACGAGACTGTCGAGCTGCTGTCGAGCATCTCCGGCCAGCGCATGCTGTTCAACTTCTTCCGCGTCGGCGGCGTGAACTGGGACGTCAGCGACGAGTTCATCTCGCGCCTGTCGACCTGGCGGGCCAACGTCGGTACGTCGCTCAGCAACAACGAGCTGCTGCTCACCCAGAACGAGATCTTCACCGCCCGGACGAAGGGCCTGGGCATACTGAGCGCGCGCGACGCCGTCTCGCTGGGAGTCACCGGCCCGAACCTGCGCGCCAGCGGTGTGCCGTTCGACGTGCGCAAGGCCCACCCGTACTCGATCTACAACGAGCTCGAGTTCGACGTGGTCACCCAGCAGGCCGGCGACAGCTACGCGCGCTACCTGCAGCGCATCGCCGAGATCAAGCAGAGCCTGTCGCTCATCGACCAGATCGTCGACAAGATGCCACACGGGCCGGTGCAGACCCAGGTGCCGGGCATCATCCGGCCGCATCCGGGCAGGGCATACGCCGCCATCGAGAGTCCGCGCGGCATGTACAGCGTCTACGCCATGAGCGACGGCGGCCCGAACCCGTATCGGTTTCGCATGCGCGACCCGAGCTACATCACGCTGCAGGTCATGCCGAAGCTGATGCCGGGACACCTGCTGGCCGACACCATGGCGATCATGGCCAGCCTCGATCCGATCATGGGCGGGGTCGACAAGTAGATGGACCTCGACCTGCTGCTCGGTGTCGGGCGTTTCATCCTCGCCACCACGCTGCTGCTACTGCTCACTATCCCGACGGCCTTCATCATCATCTACCTGGAGCTGAAGGTGATCGCCCTGATGCAGCTGCGCATCGGTCCGAACCGGGTTGGCCCGTACGGCGTCTTCCAGAGCGCGATCCACGGCTTCAAGGTGCTGGCCAAAGAAGATTTCACGCCAGACCATGCCGATCGGCCCGTCTTCACGATGGCGCCGTGGATCGTCTTCATGGCCGCCGCCATGAGCATGCTGGTGATTCCCTTCGCGCCGGGTCTCGTGGCGCTCGACTCGCAGATCAGCGTCATCTACTTCTTCGCGATCATTGGCCTGTCGGTGGTGGGCCTGCTGATCGCCGGCTGGGCGAGCTACAACAAGTATTCGCTGCTCGGCGGCCTGCGCAGTGCGGCGCAGATGGTGAGCTACGAGATCCCGCTGACGCTGTCGATCGTGGGCGTGGTGATCCTGACCGGCACGCTGAGCTTCACCCAGATCATCGACTGGCAGCACCAGCATGGCTGGACACTGCTGTGGCAGTGGATCGGGATGCCTGTGTTCTTCATCGCCTCGACCGCCGAGATCAACCGCACCCCGTTCGACATGGTCGAGGCTGACTCCGAGATCGTCGCGGGCTTCGCCACCGAGTACTCCGGCATGCGCTTTGGCTTCTTCTTCTTTGCCGAATACGTCAGCCTGTTCATCATGAGCACCATCCTGGTGACGCTCTTCTTCGGTGGCTGGCTGGCGCCATGGCCGTTCCCCGCCGAACTATCGGGCTTTGCAGGCATGATCTACGGCCTGTTCTGGTTCCTGCTCAAGACCTACTTCTTCGTCTTCGTCTCCATCTGGGCCCGTGCCACCCTGCCGCGCGTGCGCGTCGACCAGCTGATGGGCATGGCCTGGAAGGTGCTCCTGCCGCTGGCCCTTGTCAATCTGTTCGTGACGGCCATCGTGGTCGTCGTCTTCAAGCTCTGAAAGCAATGCAGCCGAGAAAGGACGATTGATGGCCATCCCGGGCAGCGGCATCGTGATCGGCTTCGCCACGACGCTGCGCAACTTCTTCTCGCCCAAGGTCACGCGCCAATATCCCGAGACGCGTCCACAGTTGTCCGATCGATGGCGTGGCCGCCTGGACCTGATCTACGACCCGTTCGGCGCCCACAAGTGCGAGGTGTGCTTTCAGTGCGCCATGGTCTGCCCCGTCGAGGCAATCGACATGAGTGGCTTCGACTCGCAGGGCAACCACATCCGCTACGGCATGCCCGAGATCTACGACGAGCGCAAGGATCCGAACGCCTGGCGACGCTCCGGCCTCTCGGCAAGGCCGATGCGCAATCCGGCCCGCTGGGACGAGGCCATCGAC
>JBBRXE010000209.1:0-3137 GCA_038248695.1 Candidatus Limnocylindria bacterium
GAGCCGCTCGGGCAGGTCGCAAGACCCGATGGCACGGTCTGCGTCGGGGCTACACGGTTGCCGGTGATCACGCTGTTTGTGATCGTGACGTCGGCGCCGCCGCTGAAGTCAGCGTTGGGCGGGATCTCGACGCCGCCGCCAAGGGCGAACACGCCGTCCTCACCGGTGAACGGCTCGGACTCCGGACTGGAGTGCGCGAACCCGCCGGTGATGGTCACGCCGCTGATCGTTACGGTCGGCTCGACGTCCGCCCCGAAATCGCCGATCGTGATGACAGAGCCGCCGCCCTTGATGACCGTCGAGTTCGCACCGCTGCCCGCCAGGTGGACGCTCTTCGTGATCGTGATCCCACCGGCGAAGGTGCCGTGGCCAATGCGGATCGTGTCACCGTCGTGCGCCGCGTCGAGCGCGGCCTGGATCGTCGGGTAGCAACCCGAGCCTCTCCCAACGCACAGGGCAGCACCGCTCTTGGGGAGCAGCGACACGCTTCCCGAACGGGCTGGTTGGCCCGCGGGCACGCGGCTTCGCAGCTCGCGTATCAGCCGCGCCGATGAAGAGCGATGGGCGAGGATCACGGCGCGTTGGGCCGCCTGACCCCCTATCGACCCGGCCGGACCAGCGGCCGCAACCACGGCTGGCAGCGCCGAGGCCACCAACAACGTGGCTAGTACGAGCACGGCAACCCGGCCCCGGATCAATCGACCAATCATCTGAGCACCTCAACAACCTGCCCGGGACAGCCAATGTCCGGGTTCTGTCCTTCACCGTATGCCCCGCCACGCCCTGCGCCAACGGCGCTGGCTCGGGCGCAGACCGGGGTAGCACGGTGTCGCCCGCTTTGTTCGTCGCGGATCATTCAGCCCGTGCACGATCGCCATTGACAAGCCACGAGCGATCGACTATCGACGTCCGGGTGACGGGACTGTCGGTCAGCGCGAGCAGGACCTGGCTGCTGATGGCCGGGTGGATGGCGGTCGTGCTCGTGACGGTGGCGCTGGCGGCACACGCGGACCTCGCCGGCGGGATCGGCCCGGTGGCGACCGTCGCAGACCTGGGCGTGGGCCTCGCCTTCATCGGCGGTGCAGCGGTGGCACCGGGATCGTGGCGGTGCCGGTCGCTGTTCGCCGGTGTCGGCCTCGCATGGCTGCTCGGATCACTCGTCCCCGTCGCGCGGCTTGCATACCTGCCTGTGCTCGTGATCGCCCTCGCGACGTTCCCGAGCGGTCGGCTGCGGAGTGCCCGCGACCGGATCGCCGTCGCCCTCTCCGTAGTGGCCCCGTTGGTCGTAGCGCCTGCCTTGGTGCTCGCCACGCTGCTGGCCGGGGTGGCCATGACTGGATGGATCGGGCGACGCTGGGAGCGAATGGCCGTCTGGTTCCCATCGCTCGCCGCCTCGGCCGTTGCCATCGTGATCGCCGCCTCCTGGCTCGCCGAGAGCTCCGGGCCGGCAGCCTACGACCCTGGCGGGTGGCTGCTTGCGCTCGAACTGGTGCTGGTCGTCGTCGCGGGGGCCTTCCCGGTGGGGGCCTGGGCGGTCGCCCGAGAGCGGGACATGCTGGCGGACCGGCTGCTGGGGGACGATGGCGTCGCAAGCCTGGACAGCCTCGGCGCTCTGCTGGCCGCGACGCTGGGCGACCCTCGAATGCGTCTTCTCCCGTGGGACGTCGAAGGCGGCCGGTACGTGGGCGCACCGGGATCGGTAACAGACCTCGTCGAAGGCGCGTTCCGCCTGGCGGTAGATGACGGGAACGAACGCCTCGCTGTCATCGTCCACGGCGGAACTGCAGCGATGCAGGACCCGACGATCGTCGGCAGCGTTGTCGAGTCCGTCCGCCTCACAGTGATCAACCAGCGCCGACAGGTCGTGGAGCGCGCGCAGCTTGTGGAGATGAATGCCACACGCGGACGGCTGCTCGCCGCGATCGACAGGCAACGTGCGGCGACGGCCGCTCGCCTACGGGACGAGGTCATCCGTCCGATCGAAGAGGCTGCAGCCGGCCTGCGCGAGATCGGCGGGCCGGCCGTGCCTAAAGATGCGCGGGACGCGCTCGTCATCGCCAGCCAGGAACTCGACGCCGCAGCGAGCGAAATCCTCGCGCTCATCGGCGGCGTCCCGCCCGCGAACCTCGGGCAAGCGGGCCTTGCGAGCGCGATCGAGCAGCTCGCCTCACGGTGCCCCATCCCCGTCTCGGTAACCGCGGAGCTCGACGCCGCGGCCGACCCGAGGCGGGAGGCGACGTTGTTCTACGTCTGTTCAGAAGCTCTCGCGAACGCGATCAAGCACGCGGGCGCGACCCGAATCTCGATCGACCTCCGGCGCGACGTTGGAGACCTGGTCATCACGATCGTTGACGACGGGGTCGGCGGCGCCAAGGCATCAGGCTCAGGATTGCGCGGGCTGGCAGATCGGCTCGCTGTGTTCGGGGGCCGACTCCGAGTGGACAGTCCACCCGGAGTCGGCACGACGCTGAGTGCGAGGATCTCGCCTAGTTGATCCTGGTCCATGGCGCGATCTCGTAGAACTGCCCGCCCGGGTCGCCGCCCTGGTAGGTGAACGCCAACTGATCGCCGGTGAGCGACCACTCCATCCAATACGGAGGGATCGTGTTGCAATGGCCGTCCGAGGTCGATAATGGCATCAGGCACCCGGTCAGCTTCTGAAGCATGTCGGCATCATCCACGAAGAAAGCAGTGCTGTCGGTTCCGAGCAGCCGCCCGGCCTCGACGGTCGCTCCGTCGGCGTGGCTGTGACCGCAGTCGATGTCGGGCCGGTCGATGAAGCGGCAGCTCATCGCGAAGCTGCCGGTCTGGACGGTCAAGGTCCACGTACCCGTGACTCCCCACGCATCCGGCAACCCCAGCCGTTTCGCGTCGGTCGGCGTCACCTGCATGCGGTAGATGCCATTCGGCAGCGACGACGCGGTCGCCGGGATGCTCGGAGACGGACTGATCGAAGCGATGTCGCGACAGGACGCCGGAACGTCCGGCTCCTCGACCTGCGGGTACTGGCTGGCGATGGCCTGGATCCCGGCCAGGATCGGGCCGCTCACCGGGTCCGCTGCGAGCTTGGCGATGACGGGCCCGACGGCATCACGCAGCGCGGCCACCTGCGTGGGGCTCGCATCGACGAACCGCAC
>JBBRXE010000210.1:0-3131 GCA_038248695.1 Candidatus Limnocylindria bacterium
CTACGAGCCCACAGCCGACCAGGACGGTCGCGCGGGGCTGGTCGTGCTCAGATCACGCGAGCGCACGCCGGCAGTCAGCGGCAGAGGGGCAGGCCGTCAGGGTCGCGCATGCTTCCCGTGGCAATCATGACCAGGTCGATGATCCACCAGGGTGGGGAGTACCGCCAATCGTGATCGCAATGACCTAATCGAGAAGCAGCTGATCCAGGATCGCGGGGAACGCCTCGATCTCCAACGACAGATGGCCGAGGTCCGGGTAGAGCCGAGCGTCTGCATTCGGGATGTGGCTCGCCAACCACTCGCCGTGGCGGAAGGGCACCATCCGATCCTGTTGCCCCTGCCACACCGAGACCGGCACGCGGATGGACGCAAGGTCGAAGCCCCACGCCGAGGTGAAAGCGATGTCATCGTCGAGCCAGCCCCAGATGCCGGATGAGACGCTGGCCCGCAGCGACGCGACCGTCGATGCGGCGAAGTCGCCGGTCAGCGCCGCGCGATCGACCTCGGAAATGAGGTCGCCGAGCGAATCGGCCACGTTGTCCGGCGTGATCGTCGCGAGCGCATGGGCCAATCCTTCGAGGTATGGCTGGAGTGCGGCCACGCCGGCCAATGCCGCCGAGAATTCGTCGACGTTCTCGGCACCCATGCCCGCCATCCAGTCGAGGCCCTCCGCCTGGTACGGCGCGACCGATGCAATCGTCGCCGCGGCGATCACGCGCTCCGGCAGCAATGTCGCGGCGGCCAGCGTGTGTGGTCCACCGCCCGAGGCTCCGGCGACGTAGCAGCGCTCGGCATCCAGCGCGTCGAGCACGGCGGCAACATCTCCTGCCACGTCACCGACGGAGCGACCGGGCAGCCGCGTTGAGCCGGCGTAGCCGGGACGCGACCAGGTCACGATGCGCAGCCCGCGACCCACCGCTTCGGCCACGGTCCGCTCGTACAGCGGACCGCCGCTCGGCGTTCCGGTGTGGTAGATGAGGACGATGCCATCCGGCGGCCCGCTGACGTACGTCTCGAGGCGGCGACCGTCCGGGGTCGTGATGAGTCGCAACTCGTTGGTGGGCATGCTGCCCCATTCTGGCGGACGAGCTGCACCGCGGTACGAGAGGCCCGGCACCGACCACGGCGCCAGACTGCGCTCGGCTGCTTGACGCCGGGCCGAGCCGGCGCTACTTCGCGCTCGGGCGCAGCAGGCGGTGGTACAGCGCGAAGGCAATGAAGGTTGGCGGCCACTGCCCGACGAAGAGCGCCCAGTGGTCCCGATCGAGCAGCTTGAGCATCGCCGACAGCCCGATCGAGCCGAGCGCCGCCCAGTACCACGCCTCCTCCGGAATGTTGTCGGTCACGCGAAAGAACGACTGCTGCGCTTCCCGGCCGGATTGCATGGCACTGCGCGTCGTCGACGTGGTCGTTGGTTCCATGGTGCTTACGGTCATGATCATCTCCCCTTGGTGCTGTAAATCACCGCCATCGGCGGACCAACCGGTCAACGCATGCGGCGTGCCACGCAGCAGTAGCATGGCGGACGCGATGACGTCCTCACCTCCAACCAGCCACCCGCGGGCCGCCATCTGGGGCCACCTCGTCGGCGACGCGATCGGCGTGCCGTACGAGTTCCAGACCGGCATCGGCACTGTCGAGCTGCGCGGGTACGGAACCCACAACCAGCCGCCGGGCACCTGGAGCGACGACGGCGCGTTGATGCTCGCCCTCCTCGACTCGCTGAGCAGCGTCGGCTTCGATCCGGAGGATCAGGCCAAACGAGCGCTCGCCTGGGCCGATGCGGGCACCTACACCCCCGACGGCGACGGCGCGTTCGACATCGGTAAGGCCACCGACGCGGCGCTCGACCGCCTGCGGTCCGGCGTCCCGGCAATCGATGCCGGCGGGACTGGCGAACGCGACCAGGGCAACGGCAGCCTCATGCGGATCCTGCCCATAGCGCTCGAGGATTCCGTCGTTGACGACCCGACGCTTGTTGAGCACGCGCAGCTCGCCAGCCGGGTCACGCATGCTCATCCCAACTGCCAGGTCGCCTGCGCGCTGTACGTCCTCGTCGCCCGCGAGCTCCTCCGCGGTGCGTCCGATCCGGAATCAGCCCTGGCCAGCGCGATCGAACGCCTGAGGGCGGTATATGGCGGCGCTGCGTTCGCATCGGTCCTGGAGGAGTTGCTGGCGCATCGGTCAAAGGTCAAGATCCAGGGGGGCGGCTGGGTCTTCGACAGCTTCTGGTCGGCCTGGGAGGCCGTCTCGCATAGCACGAACTACCGAGAAGCGATCGAGCGAGCCGTCCGCCTCGGCCACGATACCGATACGACCGCCGCCATCGCCGGCGGCCTGGCCGGCCTGCGGTGGGGCCGCGACGAGCGCGCAGGCGGGATTCCCCGCGAGTGGCTTTCCGCATTGCGCGGCCGGGACATCGTCGAGCCGATCCTGGCGCAGTTGCTGAGCCGAGTCGAGGTCTCGGGCTAGGCGCCCTGACTGGGTTCCCGCGAGCGACTCGGGGAAGCGCCGGGGCACGAAAAAGCCCGCCCGGCGGATGCCGAGCGGGCCGTTGCGATGGCCTTCGAGTTGAACCGATCAGGCAGGCACGCGCTCGCCATCGGCACCACTCAGCCAGGCAGCGAGCGTCGGCAGCAGCGCGATGCCCGAAAGGCCGACGAGGATGAAGATGACCGCCGAGATCGGGTTCGTCTCGCCGAAGGTGTCCCCGGTCAATGTCGCCACGAGATCGAATTTAGCGATGCCGACCATCAGCCAGTTCAGAGCACCGACGATAGTGAGCAGCAGGGCGACCGACTTGAGAATGCGCATGAGTGTGTTTCCTTCCACCTGTAACGGTTTGCCTTGACGGTTATCTGTCTAAGGTCTGTCTAAACTCTACCCGGGGCATCGGTACTTGTCAAGACCCTGTTCACCCGCTAATCTGAACGAACCGTGTACACGATTGGTGAGGCTGCAAGACGCGCGGGCGTGACGCCTGAGCTGCTCCGTGCCTGGGAGCGGCGGTATTCCGTCGTGTCGCCGGTCCGAACAAAGTCGGGGTATCGGCTGTACGACGACGTTGCGATCCGCCGCCTGCGGGCCATGCAGGGACTCATCGACGAAGGCTGGACGGCCAGCACCGCGGC
>JBBRXE010000211.1:0-3099 GCA_038248695.1 Candidatus Limnocylindria bacterium
CCAATACCTGGGCCGATCGCGCCGAGGCCCATGGCGAGTCCGGCAGCGAGAGGGGTGAGATCCACGAGAGAGATTCCTCCTGTACGCCCTGCGGATATCGGGGCAGGGCTTCCCGCTTGTTCAGGCCGCCCCGCGGGCGGGATCGGCGGTCGAATGAGTCGAATGTGTCGGGGGCGGCTCAGCCTCGGCTTCCGGCTGGACGTGCTCCTCGTGCTCGGGGAGCGCCAGGACGATGTAGGCCATGGTCAGGAACGCGAAGACGAGCGCCTGCACGAAGCCGAAGACGAGCTCCAGGCTGAGGAAGACGGCCGGCACGAAGAAGGCCAACGGCAGGACGAAGACGACGGCGGTCGTCAGGAAGAGCATGGTCGCCAGCAGCACCTCGCCGGCGAACACGTTGCCGAAGAGCCGGAACGAGAGGCTGATCACCCGGCTCAGCTCGCTGATGATGTGAATGGGGGTCATCAGCGGCGTCATGTATGCCGGCTCGGCGATGAAGGTGTGCTTCAGGTAGGTCATCACCCCGCCTTTGCGCACGCCCAGGCCGATGAAGGCGAAGAACGAGACGAGCGCAAGCCCCAGCGTGAAGTTCAGGTCGGCCGACGCGGGGCGCACGAACGGAACGAGCACCTCCTCCCCATTCACCATCTCGTGATAGCCGATGGTTCCCACGCCCGGCAGCAGCCCGATCCAGTTGGCCAGCAGCACGAAGATGAAGATCGTCACCACCAGTGGCGCGAAGGAGCGCCAGTGCGTACCGCCGTTGTCCTTCACGATCTGGGCGGTCCATTCGATGGGGAACTCGACCAGGCTCTGCACGCGGCCGGGCACCAGCGAGGCGCGGCGCAGGAAGAACCACGCCGCGAGGAGCAGGAGGACGGTCGTCAGCAGCGCGCCGACCATGCTGTTGGTGAAGGTCAGCGGGCCGATCTGCAGAAGCGGCTCCGCCTGGATCTCAACGTGAAGCAATTGCTACCTGTTCATGCTTTTGTTGGCCACATCCCAGATCGTGTAGAACGCCGCCGCGACGCCGAATACTAGACCGATGAGCGTGAACGTCGGCCTCGTGCCCAGCCAGTTGTCGACCGCCAATCCCAGCAGCAGCCCAATGATGATGGCCAGTCCCAGGCGCAGCCCCAGGTCGAAGGCCAGTCCCCAGTTGGGGGTCGGAATCGCCCGCCGCGGGGCCGGAGGTCCATCGTCGCGCTCCACTTGGATCTGGTTTCCCTGGTTCCAATCCTCCGTGTCCCGGTGATCCTCGTCCCCGTGTCCTCGGTCGTCAGGAGTCATGGTCATCCGACCGCCCATCGGGATGATCCGGGGACGCTCCCGGAGCGTGCGTGCGGATGTACACCAGGATTCCAACGACCGCGATGATATTGCCGGCCGCGAAGCCGCCAAACACAAAGATGGGCGAGGTATGCAGGATCGCGTCGATCACGAGTCCGGCTACCGCGCCACCCACCATCGGGATCACCAGGAGCGCGGTCACATGGCCGAGGATTCTGATGAGATCGGTGCTTGTCAGTTGTGCCATTTCAGGTTCGACTCACAGCGGTCGGACGCGCGGAGTATAGCGGAGGCGTTCCGATACTGCACCCGCCGCCGCCGACCTCTGCGCCCGCTGACGCTGGAAAATGTCGGTGACGAACACTAACGCGGTCGGAGGGCTTGTCGGCGTCGGCGCGGCACGGCTGAGCACGAACTGACCAGCTGCCGGCGCGTCCGACCGGGTTAACGCTGCCGTGAGCGTCATCTGCGAAGTCGGGCGCCACGGCTGGGCCACGACCCTCCGCACGACTTTCGACTGGACAGATGTCGTTATGGTCGGGCTTCGACCGGTCCGGACACGCCATGCGACGGCAGTGCCACTCCGATTGAGCACGAACCGGGGCCACCCGCCGCCGGCTTACGTCATTCGACACGACGAACGCTGATCACACCAACATTTGACCAGTCGCGCCGCAGCGACATGCCCGGGGCGCTGCGCGACGCGACTCAGGCTGGGGCGGCGGCCCGCACCGTCCACGGCAGCCCTGGCACCGGGAAGCGGTCGGCGATCGCCGTCACCCGCTCCCGCAATGCAGCCTGCGCGGCGGCATCTCCCCGCACCCGGATCCCCTCGACAATGAGCGCGGCGATCTGTTGCATCTCCTCGACTCCCATCCCGCGCGAGGTGAGCGCGGGCGTGCCGAGGCGCACCCCGCTGGCCACCATGGGCGGGTTCGCGTCGTACGGAATGGTGTTCTTGTTGACGGTGATGCGGACCTCGCCAAGGGCGGCATCGGCCTCCTTGCCGGTCACGCCGAAGGGGGTGACGTCAACGAGCACAAGGTGCGTATCGGTCCCGCCCGAGACGATGGAGGCTCCCAACGAGGCGAGTGAGGCAGCCAGGGCGCGCGCGTTGTCGACAGTCCGCCGCTGGTCACGCCGGAAGTCCTCGGAGAGGGCCTCGCGGAAGGCGACCGCCTTGGCCGCGATGACGTGCATCAGCGGTCCGCCCTGGATGGCCGGGAAGACGGCCTTGTCGATGGGCTTGGCGAGCGCCGCCCGAGACAGGATCATGCCGCCGCGCGGACCGCGCAGTGTCTTGTGCGTGGTCGTGGTCACGACATCGGCGAACGGCACGGGCGAGGGGTGGACACCCGCCGCCACCAACCCCGCGAAGTGCGCCATGTCGCACATCAAGAGCGAGCCGACCTCGTCAGCGATCTCGCGGAACGCCGCGAAGTCCCAGAAGCGCGGGTATGCGGTGGCACCGGTGATGATCAGCTTGGGCCGATGCTCCCGCGCCAGTGCCCGCACCTCGTCCATGTCGATCAGGTGGCTGGTGCGGTCGACGTGATACGCGACAAAGTTGTAGTACTGGCCGGAAAAGTTGACCGGCGAGCCGTGGGTCAGGTGCCCGCCCTGGTCCAGGGCCAGGCCCAGCACCGTGTCGCCACGCTCCAGCAGCGCGTGATAGACCGCCATGTTGGCCTGCGCGCCGGCGTGCGGCTGAACGTTGGCATGCTCCGCGCCGAAAAGCTCCTTCGCGCGGTCGCGCGCCAGGTTCTCGGCCACGTCGACCACCTCGCAGCCGCCGTAGTAGCGGCGCCC
>JBBRXE010000212.1:0-3093 GCA_038248695.1 Candidatus Limnocylindria bacterium
CGCCAGCTGGGCAGCCACGCCCGCGTCGCTGATGGCGTTGCGGTTGCCGATGGGCGCGATGCGCACGGCCAGGTCCAGCACCTCGCGCGAGCGACGCGCGGTTTCGAGCGGGACACGCGCCGCCTCGAGGGTGGTGTGGCGTATGCGGCGCACGCGCTCGTCGCGCTCCGCGTCCGTCGCCTTCGGCAGGCGGCGCGCGGTCATCACCGCACCATAGGCGGCGGCATCGGTCTCGGCGAGGTCAAGCAGCTGATCACGCAGGCCGGCGGCGGCATCGCGCACCTTGCGCAGGACGTCGTCGCGATCGGCCGCACCAGGGCGGCCGATGGTCAGCTCGGCGACCATCCCGACCAGCGAAGCGCCCAGCGCCCCGCTGATGGCGGCCGCACTGCCCCCGCCGGGCACAGGTTCGCGACTGGCGAGGCGTTCAGCCAGATCGCGGACGCTGAGCGATGTGAGGGGCCTATGGGTCATGTGCCGCGATTGTACGCAGCCACCGGTGCGCCATCCGGCGAGGTCAGGCCGCCCGGTCGACGGCCTCCACGTACCAGCGTCGCCGCCGCTCGTCGAAGACGAGCGATGCCTGCCCGCCGTCATCGGTCCGCAGCAGGTAGGTGACGCGCGGTCCTCGCTCGGCCGGGTATGCCGAACGCTCGTCGCGAACGCCGTCGAGCGCCGTCACGCCACCCGGGCGACCCTAGCCCTTGCTGCCCACGGTGAAGCCAGACACCGCGGCCATGGAGAAGGGACCACCGGATACCCTGACGCTGTTGATATTGCAGTCGACAGCGGAGGATGGCCGATGGCCCCGGGAGACAGTTTGGCACGCTTGCGGAAAGCCCTGATGGATCGGGCCGGGCGGCGAGAGGCGCCGGTGATCCAGCTGTGCCGCGAGGCGGGCATCAGCCGCAGCCGGTTCTACGAGCTGCGGGCGAGATACCGTCAGTACGGCGAGGCCGGCCTGCGGCCCAAGCCCCGACCGGCGGACCGGCCGGAGCGGCAGCTGCCTGAGCCACTCGTCGACGCGATCGTGGCCTATGCCGTCGAGCACCCGACCCACGGCCAGCGGACGATCGCCGACGCGCTCGCCCGAGAACGCTTCGGAGGCTGGCAGGTCAGCCACGGCGGGGTCGCCAACGTCCTCCGCCGGGCCGGCCTCGGGCGGCGCCTGGCCCGGCTCGCGGCGGCCGAGAGCCTGGCTGCCAGCGAGGGCGGTCCACTGACCGAGCAGGTGCTGCGCGAGGTCCGCGCGATCGCCCGGGCGACGACCGTCCACATCGGCTCCGACGTGCCCGGCCAGGAGCTCTTCCTCGACACGTTCTACGTCGGCAATCTGAAGGGTGTGGGCAAGGTCTGGCAGCTCTCCGCGGTCGACGGCGCCTCGAGCTTTGCGATCGCCCGGGTGATCGCCGGCGACAAGACCGCCGCGGTTATGGCCCGCTTCCTGACCGACGATGTCGTGCCGGCCTGCCGGCGGGCGGGCCTCGAGCTCAAGACGGCGACGACCGATAACGGACCCGAGTTCGGCCGGGTGTTCGGCGAGGCCTGCCGCGTGGCCGGCGTTCGCCAGCACCGGATCCCACCGCGCAGCCCGAACCTCAACGCCTTCGTCGAGCGCTTCCAGGGAACGGTCCTCCACCTCCACTACCGGATCGCCTTCCGCTACCGCTACTACACCAGCGCCGCGACGATCGACGCCGACCTGCAGGCCTGGCTTCGGTTCTACAACTTCGAGCGGCCGCACCGCGGCTACCGGACCCAGGGCCGGACGCCGGCCAGCATCTTCTTCAGCCAGCAACCCGACATCCTTCAGCAGATGGGAGCGTGAGACGATGACTGCAATGACGACCGATCTGTCCGGCCGGAACGTGGGCCACAAGGGCTAGGACGTGCCTGCCGCGGATCCCAGCTGACGCGTGCCTCGACCGGGGCGATCTTGGTCAATGCCATTGCTCTTCTCCCTCTGCACGCCCGGCCGGCACAGAACAGGCGTTCTATCGTTGGAGGGAGCATGGTACCGAACGCGCGTTCTATTCGTCAAGTGGTTTGTTGACGGGCTTTTCGCCGAAGTCGAAGCGACGGTTCGGCTTCTCGGCCAGCAGCCGCGCGCGTGTGATCGCCGATTCGCCGAAGCGCTCGCGCACCGCGTCCAGCGAGCGCGCCAGTCTTTCGCCACGGTCTGCGTGATCGAACAGGGTCAGTTGCTGTTCCTCGCTCAGGTTGATGGCGGTCAGGCCGATGAGCCGTACGCCACGCCCCGCCACCAGCGTCTTGCGCAGCAGCGCCACACCGGCGTCGTAGAGCGGCTCGCTCTCGCGCGTCTGGCGTGGCAGCGGCGCCTGGCGGGTGAGCGTCTCGAATCCCTCGTAACGCAGTTTGAGCTGCACCGCCCCGGCGGACAGGTCGTGATGCCGCAGCCGGCTGGCGACCGATTCGGCGACGTCGAGCAGGGTCGCCTCGAGCTTTGCGATCTCGATCGTGTCGCGGTCGAAGGTGTGCTCGTGCCCGATGCTCTTGGGTGCCTGGAAGGCCACGACCTGCGACGAATCAATGCCGCGTGCCCGCATGGCCAGGTCGGTACCGTGCTGCCCGAAGCGGCGGCGCAACGTCGCCTCGGACATCGCGGCCAGCTGGCCGATGGTGCTGACGCCGTAGTCCGCCAGTGCCCGGCCGGCCCGCGGCCCGACGCCCCACAGACGGCTCACGGGAAGTGGCGCCAGGAATGCCGCTTCGCCACCCGGTGGCACCACGACGAGCGCATCGGGCTTGCGCAGGTCGGAGGCGACCTTGGCGCACAGCTTGTTGCTCGCCACGCCGACGCTGACCACCAGCCCCACCTCGCCGAGCACGCGGTCCTTGATACGCTGCGCCATCATTTCGCCGTCGCCGAAGGCCGCGGTGCTGTTCGTCACGTCCAGGAAGGCCTCGTCCAGCGAGATCGGCTCGACCAGTGGGGTGAGGCTGCCGAAGATGAGCATCACCTGCTCGCTGATCTCGCGGTAGCGCTCCGGGCGCCCGGGCAGGAAGGCGCCGTCCGGACAGAGGCGCCCCGCCGTGCGCAGCGGCAGCGCGGAATGCACGCCGAAGCGCCGC
>JBBRXE010000213.1:0-3072 GCA_038248695.1 Candidatus Limnocylindria bacterium
GAACATCTCGGCGGACGGGCTCGGTGACGAGTGCGGCGAGCCGAGACCCGAAAGGACCTGCGCCGCCAGGAAGCCGATGGTGCCCAGCAGCACGATCGCCAGCAGCGCCAGCAGCCAGATCCACCATGGCTGGCCCCCCTGGCGCCGTTCGCCCACGGCGGGCCGGTACGGCGGCGGCCCGGCCGCCGCGCGGTCCGATGGCCGAGCGACCCGCGGCGGGATGTAGACCGTCGGCTCGCCACGCGGCGGCAGGGCGGCGACGGCAGCCGCCGGAATCTCGTCGGGGTCGTGCTGCCAGGCGCGGAGCGCCTCGCCGAACGATCCGGCGTCCGGGAAGCGGCGTGCCGGATCGCGCTCCAGCGCACGCATGACCACGGCGACCAGCCCAGCCGGCAGGTCGGGGCGATAGCGCGTCGGTGGTGGCGGGTCCTCGTTGAGCCGCTTGAGTGCCACGCCTGCCGCCGAGTCGCCTTCGAACGGGCGGCGACCGGTGAGCATCTCGTACAGCACGATCCCGAGGGAGTAGACGTCCGACGCACCGGTGACCTCGTCGCCGCGCGCCTGCTCAGGGCTGAAGTAATGGACAGATCCGAGGGTCGTGCCGGTGACCGTCATCGAGGTCTCGCTGACGGCCCGCGCAATGCCGAAGTCGGTGACCTTCACGTCGCCGCTGTCGGTGATCAGGATGTTGCCCGGCTTCACGTCGCGATGCACGATGCCGCGCCGGTGCGCCGCCTCCAGGGCTGATGCGACGCCGATCGCCACGCGCACCGCGTCGTTGACTGACAGCGCGCCGCGGTCGCGCAGCACTCCGGACAGGTCCTGGCCGTCGACCAGCTGCATGACGATGTACTGGCTGTCGTCGTCGGGATCGGTGCCGTAGTCGTAGACCGACACGATGTTGGGGTGGGCCAGAGAGCCTGCCGAGCGCGCCTCCTGCTTGAAGCGCGCGGCGAATCCGGGATCGCCCGAGTACTGGGGACGCAGGATCTTGACGGCCACCTCGCGATCGAGCTGCTCGTCGACGGCGCGCCACAGGGTCGCCATGCCGCCCTCGCCCAGGGGGGCGATGACGCGGTAGCGACCGCCGATCAGCCTGCCGATCATCTCCACTGGGTTCTATCCCTTCTTGAGGCGTCTCGGGGCGTCGGGTGACAGGGTACCCGGCCGTCGCCCACGAGGCGGTGGCTCAGTCGCGAAGGTCGAGGCTACGAATATAGCCGCGAAACTCGTCCGCGTCGTCGGAGTCAAGACCAATGGCGACGTTCGCCTGCAGCCAGCCGATGCGCGTTCCCGCATCATGGCGCACGCCCTCGAACTGGTAGCCAAAGACGGGCTGTTCGTGCGTCAGGGCCATGATGGCATCCGTCAGCTGGATCTCGCCGCCGGCGCCGCGCGGCGTCTGCTCGAGCATGTCGAAGATCTTCGGAGTCAGGACATAGCGGCCCAGGACGGCCAGGTCGGAGGGCGCATCAGCCACCGATGGCTTCTCGACCAGGTCGCCGATCTCGTAGAGGCGACCCTCGGTGTGCACCGGCGCGATGATCCCGTAACGACCGACGTCGTCGCGCGGCACCTTCTGGACCGCGACCACGCTGCCGCGGTGGTTGACGTGGGCGTCGATCAGCTGGCGCGTGACCGGTTCGCCGCCCGGATTGAGCATGACGTCATCGGACAGCAGCACGGCGAACGGTTCGTCGCCGACCAGCTCCTTGGCCATCAGCACCGCGTGGCCCAGGCCGAGCTGCTCCTTCTGGTGCACGAACGCGATCGGCCCGATCTCGCTGATGCGACGGACCTGGCGCAGGATCTCGATGTCGCCGCGCTCCTCGAGCCATCGGTCCAGGTTCGGATTCGAGTCGAAGTGATCCTCGATCGCGCTGCGACCGGTGGCGATCACGATGATGATCTGCTCGATGCCGGAGGCGACCGCCTCTTCGACCGCGTACTGGATGATCGGCCTGTCGACCAGCGGCAGCATCTCCTTGGGGATTGCCTTGGTCGCCGGGAGGAAACGGGTGCCGAAGCCTGCGGCGGGCAGAACGGCCTTGCGGACGCGCACGATGCTGCTGAGTCTCCTTGGATCCTGGACGGTGCGAAGCGGGTCGACACGCCGCGTGTGCATGCAACGCGCAGCGCGATTGAAGAACGCCTGCGGGGACGGCAAGTATAGCAACCGGTCCGGATCGGTCCCGAACGGGGCGATGGCGCTAGAATCGGCTACCGATGCTCAAGTCGCTCAAACGCACGCTCATGGGACCCAGTCGCGACCCACGGATGCTGGCCTACATCAGCCGTCCGATGCCTCGCGACCTGCTCGACGAGGATGTCGTCGCCGCGCTCGATCTTGCGTTCGCCGAGAACCCGAACCCGGACTACCTCGTCGAGACGCTACGGCCGGCGCTGCGCCGGGTGACGGGGCGCGACCTCGAGGTTCTCGACCGATCGACCCGGGATGTGACCGGTGCCTTCAGCAGGACGATGGTGATGATCCGCGACGGCGATATCGGCCTGTGGCCGGGATATGCCGCGCGGTCGTATCCGCTCATCCGTCCGTCGCCCAGGGCGGCGGAGACCGCCGCTGCCATCGAGGCGGTCGAGGGCGTCACCACTCCGAAGCGCAAGGCTGGCTGGGAGCCGCCGCCGCCGCCGACCCGTCAGGCGCGCGAAACCTCCGACCGGGGGGCGCCGTTGGTGGATGCCGAACCGGCGTCCGCGCCCGAGGGGGCCTGACCCATGGGACGCCAGAACCTGCCGCGTGACCAGTGGCTGGAGATCGGCAGCGAGTGCCCGCACTGTGGCGAGCGCATCACCGAGGAGCAGGTCTACTCGCTGCGGCCGATCCCGGAGGATCCGAAGCTGGGCCTGCTCTACTGCCTCAACTGCGGGCGCAAGGTCGAGATCAACTTCGTCTGAGCTTGACCGTGGCGGCGGTTCCCCGTGTCCGGCGAGAAGCAGCCGCACCGGCTTCGGCTAATGATCGGCCGTGGATGATGGTGCCCCCAAGGGGATTCGAACCCCTGATCTCCACCTTGAAAGGGTGGCGTCCTAGGCCTCTAGACGATGGGGGCA
>JBBRXE010000214.1:0-3068 GCA_038248695.1 Candidatus Limnocylindria bacterium
GCCGGTAAGTGGTGGTGACGACAATCGGCCGATGCAAGACGCGCAGATTGGAAGCGTCATCCGTGCCCTCAGACATCGGCTCGACTGGACACAGGAGGAACTGAGCCGGCGAGCGAAGGTCAGCCGGTCGGTGATCGCGCGAGCGGAGGCGGGGACGATCGATCGGATTGGCGTCCACCTGTTGCGCCAGGTGATCCAGGGCCTCGGCGGGCGAATGACGATTGGCGTGCAGTGGCGCGGCGAGCTACTCGACCAGCTGCTGGATGCCGGTCATGCGGCGCTAGCGGAGCTCTGGCAGCGACGATTCGAGCATTGGGGCTGGATCGTGCGTGCGGAGGTCAGCTTCAACGTCTACGGGGACCGCGGGCGGATCGATCTGCTGGCATACCACCGCGCGTTCCGCGTCCTGCTGGTGATTGAGATCAAGACGCGGATCGCCGATATCCAGGCGCTGCTCGGGCCACTCGACGTCAAGGAACGGCTCGCTCGGCAGGTTGCGCGCCGCTTCGGTTGGGATCCGTTGGTCGTGGTGCCGATGCTCGTACTGGAGGAGAGCTCGAGCTGCAGGCGTCGGGTGGATGCGCATGCCGCACTCTTCGCCCGCTTCGCGCTCCGTGGCCGGGAGGCGATGTCCTGGGTACGGCGTCCGTCCGGGGCGGTTGCCGGCGTGCTCGTCTTGACCACTCCGCCACCTGCACATCCTCAGAGCGGTAGGCGGGCTGGACGGCAGCGAGTGCGGCATTCTGGCGCGCGCACGAGCGTGGAAGCATGCCCTCAGCCGCAGATTCCGACTGGTGGGGCTGTCTAGCGCCCTCAAAACAGTCAGATGACAGATTCAGGGGCAGAGGCGATTCGTCTGAGCTCGTCCGCTCGACCAGACGCTGCACGACGCCGTTACCTGCACGACGCCGTTACCAGACGCTGCACGACGCCGTTACCTGCACGACGCCGAGATCAACGCTGGCCACGTCCTGGGGCGGTGGGCAGGCTGGGCTATGCTTCGGGTGAGCACCACGCGTGGCGCCATTGCCCGGTGGCGTCGCTCACGGCCAAGGGGCCCGAGGAGGTATGGGAGATGAAGGTTCGCGACGTGATGAGCGGCGACGTGATCAGCGTTCCCCCGTCCATGCATCTCAAAGAGCTCGCCGCATTGCTCGTCGAGCACAAGATCAGCGGCGCCCCGGTTACGGATGCCGACGGCAGCGTCATCGGCGTGGTTTCCGAAGCGGACGTCCTCATGAAGCAGGTCGGTCGATCGATATCGCGGCGTCGTCCGCTCGAGTGGATCTTCGGTGAATCCCACGACCCCGACGAGTTGCGACGGCGAGTGGCTACCACGGTCGGGGATGCCATGAGCGCACCGGCCGTCACGATCGAGGGCGATCGTTCGCTGCGTGACGCCGCGGCCCTGATGGTCGATTCGAAGGTGAACCGGCTACCCGTCCTGGCTGACGGCCGCCTCGTTGGGATCGTCACCAGGGCGGATCTGGTCCGCGCCTATCTGCACCGCGACGAAGATGCCGAGCTTGCGGTGCGCGAGCAGGTCTTCCGCAAAACCATGTGGCTCGATCCGGCCAACTACGAGATCGCCGTCCGCGAGGGAGCACTGAGCCTTGGTGGCAAGGTCGATCGCAAGTCGACGGCCGATATCCTGGAGCGGCTGAGCGGGCTGGTCGAGGGCGTCGACCGCGTCCAGAACAGCCTCACCTGGGAGCTCGATGATTCCAAACTCGAGCTGACGCCGAGCGGCGAGCCGATGCCTGGTGCGATGGACCTCACTGCGCGCGAGCGGTTGCGTCCTCGCGGTCGCTGACACGCTCGGACGGCACCAGGATCAGCGTCGCCAGGGGCGGCAGGGTCAGTTCGGCGGATGCCGGCTGGCCGTGGAATGGAAGCGACTCGCCATGCACACCGCCGAAGTTGCCGATGTTCGAGCCACCGTAATGTGCCGAGTCCGAGTTGAGCGCCTCATCGAAGGCAATGGCGCGCGGCAGGCCGATGCGGTAGCCGTGGCGCACCACCGGCGTCAGGTTCTGGATCACGACGGCGAACGAGCCCGACTTGACTGAGCCGCGGACCCAGGCGAAGACCGACGCCTCGACGTCGGTGGCATCGATCCAGGCGAAGCCCCCGGGATCCGCATCGGACGCCCACAGCGCTGGTGTGGCGAGATAGAGCGCGCCGAGGTCGGCCAGAAAGCGGCCCAGGCCGGCGCGCATCGGTTTATCGGCCAGTGACCAGTCCAGGCCCACGTCGGCGTTCCACTCGATCCAGGGTGCGAGCTCGGTGCCCATGAAGAGCAGCTTCTTGCCCGGCTGGCCATACATGTTGGCCAGCAGGCAGCGCAGGTTGGCGAACTTGCGCCACTCGTCGCCGGGCATCTTCTCGGCCAGCGACCGCTTGCCGTGGACCACCTCGTCATGCGACAGCGGCAGGACGTAGTGCTCGGTGTTCATGTACAGCGCGCGGAACGTCAGGCGGTCGTGGTGGTAGCGACGGTGGATGGGATCCCGGCTGAAGAAGTCGAGCGTGTCATGCATCCAGCCCATGTCCCATTTGAAGCCGAAGCCCAGCCCGCCGGCGTAGGTCGGCCGCGTAACGCCGGGAAAGGCAGTCGACTCCTCCGCGATGGTCACGATCCCCGGAAAGCGGCCATAGCAGCGCTCGTTGAACTCGCGCAGGAAGGCAATCGCCTCCAGGTTCTCGTTGCCGCCGTGCACGTTCGGCTCCCACTCGCCGGCCTTGCGGGAGTAATCGAGGTAGAGCATGGCGGCGACCGCGTCCACCCGCAGGCCGTCGACGTGGAACGCCTCCAGCCAGTACAGCGCGTTGGCCACCAGGAAGTTGCGCACTTCGTTGCGCCCGGTGTTGAAGATGAGCGTGCCCCAGTCCGGCTGCTCGCCGCGGCGCGGGTCGGCGTGCTCGTACAGCGCCGTCCCGTCGAAGCGCGCCAGGCCGAAGGCGTCGCGCGGGAAGTGGGCGGGCACCCAGTCGAGGATCACGCCAATGCCCGCGCCGTGCAGCTCATCGACGAGGTGGCGGAGGTCGTCCGGGGTGCCGAAGCGCGA
>JBBRXE010000215.1:0-3054 GCA_038248695.1 Candidatus Limnocylindria bacterium
AGGCACTGCCCAGGGACCGGTCACGGACCGCCCACGCAACGCGGCGCCGGGGCACCGAGCAGCGCCAAGGCCCCGCTACGCCTGGCAGCGCGGGCACCAATAGGTCATCCGCGCCTGCTCACCCTGACGCCGTCCCTGGATCAGAGTCCCGCAACGCCGGCATGGCCGGCCGGCGCGACCGTAGACCCATAGCTCGCGCCCGGGACCTCGCCGGCCGGTGGTGACCCTCGCGCCTCCGCCGATGTTCGCGCCAAGCAATCGGTGGGCGGTCGCGACCAGGCCCCCGACCGCAGCCTTCCCGAGCTCGCCCATCGGCCGCCACGGGCTGACGCCCTCGATGAAACAGACCTCGCTCTTGTACACGTTGCCCACGCCGGCCATCAGCCGCTGGTCGAGCAGCGCCTCGCCGAGCGGCCGGCGGGGATCGGCGGAAAGGCGCCGCGCCGCGTCATCGGTGTCGAAGGTGCGCGACAGCAGGTCCGGCCCAAGCGCGGTCAGCTGTGGGTGGCGGGCGACCTGCGCATCGGTCATGAGCTCGACTTCGGGAGCGTCGAAGCAGACGGCCACTGCCGTCGGCGTCTCGAGCACCGCACTGGCCTGGCTGGCCGGCAGCCTCCAGGCTTCACCCACGCGATACCGATGCCAGGCGCCCCGCATTCGCAGGTGCGTCCGCAGCGTCAGCCCATTGTCGAAGGTGATCAGCAGGTGCTTCCCGCGTGCCTCGACGCTGGTGACGATGCTGTCGACCAGTCGCGCCAGGTCAGGCACGCTGCGCAGGCCGGGGCGAGGCTGCGAGTACGCCCGCACGATGATGGCGCCGAGCAGGGTGCGCCGCAGCACCTCGGCGACGCGGTAGATGGTGTCCCCCTCTGGCATGCGACCGATGGTAGCCGGTGCCGCCCCGCACACCGCGATCGAGCGACCCTCGAGCACCGCGCGAGCACCCGCGCCGCACGCACCCGCGCCGCACGCACCCGCGCCGCACGCACCGCGCCGCACGCACCGCAAGCATCGCGCGAAGGGTCAGATGTCGGTGTGATCAACGTTCGACTGCCGGCAGACCCTCGTTGGCGAGAGCAGCGCTGACTTCCCTGCTTGCAATGGGCCGCTTGACCGCCACCCGGTCACGCCCGACCGGACCAACGCGGGTCACACCGCCATACGTCAAGTCGGAGAAGATCAGCAGGCCTTCGGGCGGCGCTTTCACGCTCGGTGCATGCAGCCATGCCGTCGCCTTGCGTCCACGGAGCCCGAACGAGCCGAACAGCGGCGCCAAACGGCTGACTCGGCGACGGACGGTCCGATCGTCCTTGAAGATCAGGATCGGGGCGATTACCGCCGGGTTGCGCCACCCGAGACCTGCCGCGATCGTCGGCGCCAGCCGCGTCTTTACATCGAGCACGCCCAGCAGCTCCTGGCTGTCCACCATGTCCGTCTTGATCTCCACGACGGCCAGAATGTGGAGGGCCGGATGCCACAGCAACAGGTCGATCCGTCCTCGCTCGCCGTAGCGGCTGAAGCTCACCTCGACGCGCACGACCCAACCCCAGCGCTCCAGCCGCACTTTCCACGCCGCCGCAAGTCGCGAGTGCTCCTCGTCCAGGAGTCTGTCGAGGTGAGGACCGCGCCATAGGGGTTTGATGTCGATCCGCGCATCAAGCGCGCCGAAGATGCGACGCAGCGCATCGAGGGTCACCCTCCCGGATCCGCCGCGTTCCACGAGACCGACCGTCGACCGATGGACGCTGCCCCGACGCGCCACATCCAACTGACGCAGCCTCAGCCGGCGTCGGACCGCGCGAATTACGAGGCCGAGTTCGACATCGTTCATCGGCGCATCATGCGATACGGGTACTTACCACGCGCTTATCAGGGACTGCGCACGACCCTGGCATCAGCGAGGGGACAAATGTCGGTGTGATCCGCGTTCGTCTCATCCAGTCGCCGCGACCGATCCGTCAAGGGGCGGGTCCATGCTCAGCCCCTCGTTCGCGGCCCTGCCGGAACGGGCGTCGAGCAGTCGAACGCTGATCAGACCGTCTTTTGACCAGTCGGCGACCGTCGAACCGACGTTTGCTCCAGTCGGACGGCGGCGGCGGCCGCCCGGCCATCTTTTGACCAGTCGGCGACCGTCGAACCGACGTTTGCGCCGTCGGACGGCGTCGGCGGCCGGCGAACCGCCACAAGGGCGGCCGGCGAACCGCGACCAGGGCGGCCGGCGAACCGCCCCGAGGTCACGGACCCGATGGTCTCGACCCAGACAAATGAGCCGCGGGGCCGCTCTCCGGACCCGGATCGGTATACTGCGGGCGCCCCAGGCCGCGAGCGCGACGGCACCCACGTAACCCTCGTGCCAGCAAGGATCGGACACAGACTGCGCCAATGAAGATCGGCATCGACCTCGGAACCGCCAATATCCTCGTCTACGTCAAGGGCAAGGGTGTCGTTCTTAACGAGCCAAGCGTGGTTGCCATCTCCGATGACGACAACCGCCTGGTGGCGGTCGGCGAGGAAGCCAGAGAGATGATCGGCCGCACCCCCGGCAATGTGCGCGCCATTCGACCCATGCGCGACGGCGTCATCGCCGACTACCTGATCACCGAAGCGATGCTCAAGTACGTCCTCAACAAGGTCGCCCGCGTCCGCCTCTTCAAGCCCGACGTGATGATCTCCGTGCCTTCCGGCGTGACCTCCGTCGAAAAGCGCGCGGTACGGGACGCGGCCCTGAAGGCCGGCGCCAGGGAGGCGTTCCTCATCGAGGAACCGCTGGCCGCGGCCATCGGCGCCAACGTTCCCATCTCCGGCCCCTCGGGCAACATGATCATCGACATCGGCGGGGGGACCAGCGAGATCGCAGTCATCGCCCTCGGCGGCATCGTTGTCAGCGACTCGGTGAGAGTCGGCGGCAACCGCTTCGACGAGGCGATCACCAACTACATCCGGCGCAAGTACAACCTGATGATCGGCGACCGGACGGCGGAGGAAGTCAAGATCGCGATCGGCTCCGCGCTGCCCCTGGACGAGCCACTCAGCATGGAGGTCAAGGGCCGCGAC
>JBBRXE010000216.1:0-3034 GCA_038248695.1 Candidatus Limnocylindria bacterium
ACCGGCGGCGCCATCCGCGACGCCGCCCAGCAGGCCAGCGGCGCACCAGCCGTCTTCCTGGCGCTCTTCACCCTTGGTCGCGATCCGATCCCCTCGTTCGTGGGGCTCGTCGGCTTCCTTGCCCCACTGCTGGGCATCGCCTTCGGCTTCGACGCCATCAACGCCGAGCGCGCGCAGGGCACCCTGCCGCGGCTCGTCTCGCAGCCGATCCATCGTGACGACGTGATCAACGGCAAGTTCGCCGCGGGCCTGGCGGCGATCGCCGTGACGCTGGTCGCGATGATGATGATCGTCGCCGGCATTGGCCTGTTGCGGCTGGGCATCGTGCCGACGCTGTCCGAGGTCGTGCGCATGATCGCCTGGCTGCTGGTCACGATCCTGTACGTGGGACTGTGGCTGGCCTTCGCCACGCTGTGCTCGGTGCTCTTCCGCCGCGCCGCAACGTCGGCACTGCTGGCCATTGGCGTGTGGCTGACGTTGAGCCTGTTCGGTGTGCTTCTGGCCCAGCTGCTGGCGGGGGTCATCTCGCCGGGAACCGCCGGTGCGGGCATCGAGGATCAGCTCGCCCACTCGCGCCTGGAGCAGCAGCTCGCCTCGCTGAGTCCCAGCACCCTGTACCAACAACTCACGGGGGTCCTGCTCGATCCCGGGCAGACGATCATCGGGGTGCCGGGTATAGCCCAGCTGGCCCAGTTTCAGCAGCAGATCCCGACGCAGCTGTCGCTCGACCAGAGCCTGCTGCTGGCGTGGCCACAGGTCGTCGTCCTGGTGGGGCTGACGATCGTCTGCTTCGCCGGCGCGTACGTCGGCTTCCTGCGCCAGGAGATTCGCGCCTAGGATTGGAAATGATGCTCTCCAACGCGCAACCAACCTGCTTCCTGATCGCCGACATCTCCGGCTACACGGGCTACCTCGCCGGAGTCGAGCTCGACCACGCACAGGACATCCTCGCGGATCTCATCGGCGCGGTCGTCACCGCGCTCCGGCCGAACTTCCGGCTGGCCAAGCTCGAGGGCGATGCGGCGTTCACGTTCATGGCCGCGGAGAAGATCGACGGCTCGATGCTCCTCGACACGATCGAGCGCTGCTACTTCGGGTTTCGGCGGCGGCGCCGCGACGTTCGCCAGGCAACCTCGTGTGCATGCGACGCCTGCGCCAGGATTCCCGACCTGGACCTCAAGTTCGTGGTCCATCACGGCTCCGCCATTCAGCAGAAGGTGGCCGGTCGCCAGGAGCTGCTGGGGTCCGACGTGATCGTCGCGCATCGGATGCTGAAGAACGAGGTCGTCGAGCAGCTGGGGATCGGCGCATACGCCCTGATCAGCCAGAAGTGCATCGATGCATCCGACATCGACCCGGCCGCGCTCGGCATGCGCCAGCACGTCGAGACGTACGATCACATCGGTGATGTGCCGGCCTGGGCGCACGACCTGGAGCGCCGCTGGCAGGAGGAGGAAGCTCGCGGGCGTGTCCGTGTCTCCGAGGATGAATCCATCCTCGCCCTGTCGGTGCCCACGAAAGTACCGCCGCAGTTGGCCTGGGAGTTCCTCACGAAGCCCGGGCAGAGGATGACCTGGCAGCCGTGGGTGACCGAGGCAAAGGTCGAGGGGGCAACCGGCGGACGGCGCGGGCTGGGTTCCGCCAACCACTGCATGCATGGCAAGGACGCCGTCATCGAGGAGATCCTCGATTGGCGTCCCTACGATTACGTCACCGATCGCACGATCCTCGCGACGCCTGGTGGACCGGTGAAGGTGCTTCACACCGTCGAGTTGGAGCCCACCGCGACCGGCACGACCGTCCACTTTCGGTTCGGTGCCCCCAAGACCCGGCGGGAGAAGCTCCTCATGCGGGAGATCGGACCGGCGTACGGTCAGATGCTCCGGTCGGGGCTCCCGGACCTGATGGCTCAGCTGGACGCCGAGTTGGCTGCGCGTGAGACGGGCCGCGGCCCCGAACCTGAGCTGAAAGGGCCGAGACCGGGTGGTCCTCTCTCCGGACTTCAGCCGCTGGTGATGGTCGACTGACCGCCGGCAAGATCAGCCGCGTGCCTCGCGGCGCCAACCTCGCGGGAGAATAGAGCTAGCCATCCACCAGCAGGCGCCGATACGAGTCATAGCGATACGGCGAGATGGCGCCGTCGTCGACCCCACCGCGCACCGCGCACCGCGGCTCGTCTAGGTGACGGCAGTCATTGAAGGCGCAGCTCCCCAGCAGGGGCCGGAACTCGGGGAAGCACCACGGCAGCTCGTCATCCTCGATTTTCCACAGGCCAAGCTCGCGCAGGCCAGGCGTGTCGGCGACGTACCCGCCCCCGTCCAGCGGATGCAGCTCGGCGAGGGTGGTGGTGTGGCGGCCCTTGTGCTGCGCCTCGCTGACCTCGCCGGTCGCGATGCGCAGCCCCGGCTGCAAAGCATTGAGCAGGGTCGACTTCCCGACGCCTGACGGCCCCGTGACGATGCTCACCCGGCCGGCCAGCCGTTCGCGCAGGTCCTCCAGGCCCACTGCCTGCTTCGCGCTGACGTAGGCGACCGGGTAGCCGATGCGTTCGTATCGGTCGAATAGCCTGCGGGCCTCGTCCGCGCCGCACAGGTCGACCTTGTTGACGACCACTACGGCGGCGACCTCGTTCGACTCAGCGGCGACGAGGAAGCGATCGACCAGGCGCGGGTTGGGCATTGGATCGGCGCAGGCGAATACGACGAGCACCTGGTCGAGGTTGGCGACCATGACGTCTTCCTTGGCCGTACCGCCCGGGCCTGGCTGGCGGCGGCTGAACTTGGAGCTTCGCGGCTCGATCTGTTCGATGACGCCGGTCGCATCGGTCAAGCGGGTGAGGCTGACGTGGTCGCCGATGACCGCGATGTCGGTGTCGCGGCGCCCGCGCCTGGCACGGCCGCGCAGCTGGCACTCGACCATGCCTTCGGCAGTCTGGACCGAGCAGAAGCCGCTCCGGGCACGCAGGATGGTGCCGCGCAGCAACGGGGGAGCTGAGATCACGGGTGCATCTCCACTGGGGTCGGCGGATGGCGCG
>JBBRXE010000217.1:0-3015 GCA_038248695.1 Candidatus Limnocylindria bacterium
CGACGCCGATCCCGAACTCGATGGCGACCAGCCCGCCGACATCGGCCAGTCCGGCGCCATCGGCCGCCTGGCGGACCGCCTCCAGGCCGTGGGTGAACGGCAGGACCTGGCTGATGACCTGCATCCAGCCGGGCAGCTCCGACACGGGGATGTTCACGCCGCAGAACAGCAGGAAGGCCATCATCAGCAGGTTCGCGCCGAACAGGCCGTCGCGCAGCCGCAGTGAGATGGATCCCTGCAGCGCGCCGATGGCGGTGCACGAGAAGACGGTGACGATCAGTGCCAACCCCACCACGCCCAGTGAGCCGACCTCCAGGCGCACGCCGAGGAAGACGACGCCCACGCCGAACGCGTAGAGCGAGACGAACAGCGCGTTGGCCAGGAAGGGCAGGAAGCGGCCGGCAAACAGCGCCACACGGTTCGCCGGTGTCGCCAGAAGCGCCGGCAGCGTGCCGAACCAGCGCTCGTTGGCGATCGCCATGGTCATGCCGAAGACGCCGGCCAGCGCCGAGACCTGAACCGCATTGCCGATGGCGAAGTAGGCGGGGGATCGGCCGGACGCGTACGAGCCAAGCGCGGCGAAGAAGAGCAGTTGGAAGGTCGGGCCGCCAATGAGGGTGGGGATGTAGATCGACGGCCGCGCCCAGTTGAACAGCATCCCGTAGCTCAGCAGGCCGCCGTGCCAGAAGACGCGCCACGCCGTGCGCAGCGAGGTCGGCCGAATGAGCGGCGGAGCGCGGAGCGGAAGCGACGAGGCGCTCATTGCAGCGACAGGGTCGCGTCACGACGTGCCTTCTGGAGCACGTAGCGCAGCGCGACGCGCGAACCGGCGTAGTAGACGACCGCCAGCACGACGCACATCAACATGGCGAAGAGCGGCGTGCCGATGTCGCGGCCGAGCGCCGCGCCGCGGATCGCCTCCATGCCCCAGGTTGGCGCCAGCGCCCAGGAGAGCGGCCGCACCCAGAAGGGCAGCGTGACGATTGGAACGAGCAGGCCGGTGATCAGCCAGATCGGGTACTCGAGCAGGTTGCCGAGCGCGTTGGCGTGGCGGTAGAGCACGAACGTGGTGGCGATGAGCATGCCCAGGGCGCCAAGCGAGAGCACCGCCGCGAACAGCGCGAACGGCAGCAGCAGCGGGAACGACGCCTGGATCGGCATGCCGAACAGGATCACGCCCCACAGCAGCGTGGTGCCAATCCCGTAGAAGCCGAGGATCACCGCGCCGAACGTCTGCCCGGCCAGGATGAAGTCGTAGCGCGTCGGCGCGTTGACCAGCAGCTCCAGCGTCCCCTCCCAGCGCTGCCAGGCGATGGCACCGCCGCAGCCGAACAGGGTCGTGCTCCAGACGCCCATCATGCCGCTTCCCAGCGCCGCGTACAGCAGGGTCTGCTTCGCTTCATTGCCGCCCGACTGGAAGAGGAAGAAGGCAAGCGTCGCGAAGATGAGCGGCGTGATGAAGGTCGTCAGCACGAAGAACTCGCTCATCAGCAGCATCTTGGTGTTGAACCAGGTGACGGCCCAGATGAGGTGTAGCGTTCGCATCGGTCTATGCCTGCGCTGAGACCGATGCGGCCCGTGCCGCCTCGTCGTCGGTGCCGGTGCGGGCGATCAGGTCAATGTAGGCATCTTCCAGCGTCGGCTCGCGGGTCACGACCTTGCCGATACGCGTGTCGCCGAGCAGTGCCATCAGCCGCTGGGTGATGTGCGCGCCCTTGTCCGACTGGATCAGCAGGATCTCCGCCTGGTCGCGTTCCTCGGTGTTGACCGCCACGACGTCGGGGTCGCGGCGGACGCGTTCGATGGCGTCGGAGGTAACCCCGAACGTCTCGATCTCGACGATCGTGCGGTTGACCACCGCCGCCTTCAGGTCAGCGCCGGTGCCCTCGGCCACGATGCGCCCGTCGTTGATGACCGCGATCCGGTCGCACAGGGCATCGGCCTCGAACATGTAGTGCGTGGTGAGCAGCACGGTCTTGCCGGCGTCGACCAGTCCCTTGACCGTCTGGCGCAACTCCCTGGCGCCGACCGGGTCGAGGCCAATGGACGGCTCGTCCAGGAAGACCACCTGCGGGTCGTGCAGCAGGCCGCGGGCGATGTGCAGCCGCTGGCGCATGCCGCGGCTGTAGCCCTCAACCTTTTCCTTGATGCGTGGCGTCAGGCCGACCATCTCGACCAGCTCGGCAATTCTCCGCTCCTGCTGATCGGGGTCGACGCCGTACAGCTCGGCGAAGTACTTGAGGTTGTCATGTCCGCTGACCCGGTCGTACAGGCCGCGGTCGCCGCCGAAGACGTAGCCGATGCGTCGCCGCACCTCGGTCGTCTCCGTCACCACGTCGTGTCCCATCACGCGGGCCGTCCCGCTCGTCGGCAGGAGCAGCGTGATGAGCATCTTGATGATGGTGGTCTTACCAGCCCCGTTTGGGCCGAGCAGGCCGAAGAGCTGGCCATGCTCGACCGTGAAGCTGACGCCCCTGACCGCCGGCACTTCGATCTTCCTGCGGCGCAGCACGCCGAGGTGGGTCCGATAGGTCCGCACCAGGTCAAGCGCCTCGATCGCCGCTCCCGTGGGTCGGGCTGCGAGACTCGTCGCCGGCTGAGCTGCGGGGGCTCGCCCGCGGTCGGTCATCGTCATGGAGTCCGACATTCTATCCTGCGCATCCCCGCCGCCCGGTCGCTCGTCTCTCGCTGGCGCGTGGAGGCGCCCATCGACCCCGTGGAGGCGCCCCATCGACCGCGTGGAGGCGCCCCATCGACCGCGTGGAGGCGCCCATCGACCCCGTGGCGGCGCCCATCGAGCCCGTGGAGGCGCCCCATCGACCGCGTGTCGATCAAATACATGATCGGTGAGCGGTTAGGCGGTCTGTCGCCCCAGCCAACGCGGTCGCGGCGGAATCTCCGGCGTTGCTAGAGCGGCAAATTCGCGCAAAGCTATGCCTTCCGTCCGCCGCTCGCCCCTCGATGGCCGGAGCGTCCGCCTTACCGCTCAGGGATCGAGCTTTTGACGAGACGGTC
>JBBRXE010000218.1:0-3014 GCA_038248695.1 Candidatus Limnocylindria bacterium
ACCGGCCCAACGCCCAGGTAGTGCGACTGGACGGCGACACCGAAGCGGCCGGTTGATGGATCTCGCGCGACAATGCTGTAGGTCATGCGTGCAGGGTACCGGGTGCGGCGGCACGGGCGACCGTCAGCCACGCATCCACGTCGTCGGCATCAGGCAGCGCGCGGACGACGCACGAGTCAAGCGCGACGCGGTACGGCGCCAGGGCTGCGCCGAGCTCTGCGGGATCCTCACAGGCGACGCCAATGAGCCCGGGTCCCTGCTCCTGGATCTGCTGCGCGTACGACTCGCCGGAGCGCATGTTGCGCGCGATCTCGGCGGCCAGCCGTTCCTCCGCGCCGGGGCCGACGGCGACCCGCACGTAGGCAGCCACGCGCGGCGGCTTGCGGCCAGCTTCCGCTGCACCCGCCTCGATGTGCTCGCGTGATTCGGCGACGCGGAACGGGCCGGCCCAGTTGAGCAGCACCACGTCGGCGACCCGCCCGGCCAGGTGCAGCATCCGTGGGCCGACCGCCGCCACGGCGAGGCGAACGTCCGGGAGGCGCGGGCGCAGCTCGGCGACGCCCTGTTCGACGAGCGCCAGGGATCGCGAGCTACCACTGCCGACCCCCAGAATCAGCCGTCCTCGAGGGAGCTGCAGCGTAGTGATCTCGTCGACAATGCCCGGCGGCTCGTGGCCGCTCAGTCCGATCACGCCAACACACAGGTCCAACCGCCGCGCCCCATCCGCGCAGGCCGCCAGCGAGGCGAGTCCCGAGCCGCGCGACGTGTCGTTGGCCCACAGCTCGTCGTAGCCGAGCGCCTCGACCTCGGCGCCCAGCCGCTCCAGGCCGGGCCGTGGCGCCGCGCTGAAGCCGAATCCGTCGTGGCGGTCCATCGTCACGCTCGGCCGAGTGCTGCGGCCGCGACGTCCGGCGCATTGGTGACGAATCCCCACAGCCCGAGCGCCGCCAGTTGCTGCATGCGCTGCGGTTCGTCGACGACGTAGCAGCCGATGCGGCGGCCCAGCGCGGCGGCCTGCGCCAGCGGGTAGGTCGGATCCAGCCCCAGGTCGCCGTCCCACGGCAGCACGCCCAGGTGGTGATGCTGCACCGCGTAGGTCATGCCCCGTTCGAGGCTGTCCGACGGGACGAGCAGAAGTCCGGTGACCAGCGATGGGTCGAGCTCGTGCGCCTCGTCGATGGACGCCTCGTCGAAGGAGATGACGGTCACCTCGCCGGCACGACCGACCCGCGACACGCGCAGCGCCTCCACCGTCTCGAGCACGGCGGCGCGCGCCTTGATCTCAACGGCCAGCGGCACGCCGTCGGGAAGCCAGTCGAGGACCTCGGGCAGCGTCGGCACGCGCAGTCCCTGTCCGGCGAATTTGCCGTCACCGTACCGGGCGCCAGCATCGAAGGAGCGGATCTGGTCCATCGTCAGCGAGGCGACCGCGCCGGATCCGGAGGTCGTGCGATCAACGCTGTCGTCGTGGATGACGGCCAGCTGCCCATCGGCAGTGAGATGCACGTCGAGCTCGATCGCATCGGCCTTCTGCTGCAGCGCCAGCTCGTAGGCGGCAAACGTGTTCTCGGGCGCATGGGCCGATGCGCCACGGTGAGCCACGATCAACGTCACGTCTCGGGCACCGTGCGCACGATGGCGAAGCCGATGACCATCAGCACCAGCAGCGACAGGACGGCGACCTGGTAGGCAGCCTGGCCGAGGGAGGGCAGCAAGGTTGACACGATGAGACCGTACAGCAGCGGACCGACGACCGCCGAGAATTTGCCCGCCAGGCCGTAGAGCCCGAACATCTCGCCCACGCGCTCCGCTGGTGACAGCCGCAGCAGCAGCAGGCGATCGGTGACCGCCACGCCGCCCAGCCCGGATCCGAGCACCGCGCCGCCGATCAGGAACGGCAGCGGCGCCAGCCACAGGCCGAGGAGCAGCAGCCCGGCGGTCCACGAGCCGAGGACCAGCAGCAGGGTGCGCTTCGGCCCCCATCGGTCGACCAGGATGCCCCAGCCGAACGAGGCCAATACGGCCACCACGATGAGCCCGAGCAGAATGTTGAGCGCCTCGCCGCTGGAGAAGCCGACCGCCTGGGTGGCGAAGGCACTCATGACCACGATGGCGGTGTTGATCGGGTCGGAGTAGAAGAAGCGACCAATCACGAAGCGCAGCAGCCCAGGTGACTCCCTGGCGTGGCGCACCGTCTCGCGCAGCTGTGCCCAGGAGCGGAGCGCGTCGGCCATGCGGAACCGGCCTCGCGCGCCGGTCTCGCGCACGCGCAGGAAGAGCGGCAGGGCGAAGACTGCGAACAGCGATCCGACGAGCAGGAAGCTCGCCACGGTCGAGTCGCCGCCGTCGTCGGTGGTCAGCTTGAACAGCAGCCCCGCCACGATGCTGCCGAGGTAGCCGAATGCCACGCCGATACCGGAGAGGCGTCCCTGCGTCTCGCGCCGGCTGACGTCCGGCAGGAGCGCGTCGTAGTAGATCAATGCCGCCTGGTAAGCAAAGTTGGCGATCGCAAACGCCAGCAGTCCAAGACCGATGTCGACGAAACCGATGACCATCGTCGCGACGACGCAGATTGCGGTGAAGACGAAGAGGAAGCCCTTGCGCCGGCCGACCCGATCGCTCATCGCCCCGAGCACCGGCGAGACGAGCGCGTTCAGGCCGACCGATGCGCTGAACGCGATGGTGAAGGCCAGCTGGCCCTGGGCCTCGCCGAGGAGCCGGATGGCCCACAGGCTCATCGCGTAGCTGACGATGGCGAAGCTGAAGATCGTGTTCGCGAAGTCGTACAGCGCCCAGGAGAGGCCCTCGCCCGCGCTCCCTGACCTGGTCAGCGAGCCGAGGCCGCGCCACCACACCACGGGAAATGGCGTGACGACCGTGCGCGGCGTGCTCATCGCGCGGATTCTAGTGCGCCGCCGTGCAGTCCGGCCCGATGCACCCGCCGTGATGCGCCGCTACAGTGACAGCCGATCATCGAACGACCAAATCGTCGCGGCCAAGCTCACGCGCCGCGC
>JBBRXE010000219.1:0-3013 GCA_038248695.1 Candidatus Limnocylindria bacterium
GAGAGCCTGTTCGTCATCGACGACCGGCACGAGGCGATCGAGCACGCCGTGGGCATGGCGCGCGCCGGGGACGTGATCCTGCTTGCGGGCAAGGGCCACGAGCAGTCGATGATCTACGGCACGCAGCGGCGCCCCTGGGACGAGCGGCGGGCGGCCCGACGTGCGCTGCGAGCAGCCGGCTTCGGCGAACACTCCGGTGGCTGACCTTCGCGCCTGGCGCGTGACCGATGTGGACGCGTGGAACAACTTCGCCACCCACGCCCAGCATCGGTCGTTCCCGCAGCTGTGGGAGTGGGGCGAGCTGCGGCAGCCCTTCGGCTGGCGCGCCGAGCGGATCGCCGTCGGCGAGGACCGCGCCGCGCCGCTGGCCGGCGCGCAGGTGCTGCTGCGCGACGTGCCGGTGCTCGGCTGGCGTCTCGGCTACGCGCCGCGCGGCCCGATCGGTGACCTCGACGCCGCACCGGTCCGCGACGCGCTGTTCGCCGCGCTGCGCACACTGGCGCGTCGCGAGCGCATCGCCACCCTGAAGGTCGACCCGGAGGCCACGCCCGCTTCCGCCTACGGGCAGGCTCTCCTCATCTCGCCGTGGCGCGCGGCTGGCAAGATCCAGCCGCCGAAGACGCGGATCATCGACCTGTCGCCGGACGCGGAGGAGCTTCGCGCCGGGATGCGGCGCAAGCACCGCCAATACGTCAACAAGGCTGAGCGCGCCGGGGTGACCGTCGAGTGGCTCGAGCACGGGGCGGACGGCATGGGTCAGGCGCTGACGGACTTCTACCGGATCTACGCCTTTACCGCGCAGCGCGCCGGCTTCGTGGCGCGTGCCCAGCACTACTACGAGCGCGCCTGGGAGCTGTTCGCGCCGGCGGGCCGTGCGCGGCTGCTGTTCGCGAGCCTGGACGGCGAGCGCGTCGCCACCTTGTTCTGCTTCGTCTGCGGTGACCGGGTGGCGGAGGCGTTCGGCGGCATGACCGACGTGGGTGCCGAGTCGCATGCCAACTATCTGCTCAAGTGGGCTGCGATCCGAGGCTCGCGCGAGCGTGGCGCGTCGAGCTACGACCTATGGGGCCTGGCGACGGGCGGCATTGCGCAATTCAAGGAAGGCTTCGGGGGCGCCGAGGTCGACTACGTCGGCACCCGTGACTGGCCGACGCAGCCGGCCGCGGCATCCGTCCTGCGCTTGGCGCTGCCGGCGTACGGCGCGGCACAGCGTCTGCGCCTGCGGCTGCAGGGCAGACATCTTGCCGGGAGCGACGACTGATGGTTGGTGCCCGCGTACGACCCGCAACCGATGTCGACCGGCCCGCATGGGATGCATTCGTCGCCGCGCGCGCGGAGGCCGACGTGTTGCAGTCGTGGGCCTGGGGCTCCTGCGCAGCCCTTGCCGGAGAGCCGCCCGTGCGGCTCGTCGCGGAGGGTGCCGACGGGAGCCTGCGCGGGGTAGCCCAGCTGCTCGTCCGTCCGTCCGGCTTCGGGCACAGCGTGGCATATGCCCCCCACGGGCCGGTCTGGGAGCGCGAGGCCGGCGACGGCGAGGTGCTGCTTGGCGCCATGCTCGACGCGATGCGCCGGGAGGTACGCGACCAGCGTGCGATCGTCGTAAAGCTCGATCCACGGAGTGTCCCGCACGGCGGTCCACGCGACCACCAGGCAGACGGGCAGCTGCGACGCTACGGTCTCAGGCCAGGCGATGAGCTGCAGGCTCCAACGACTCGCATCGTCGACCTGCTGGATGGCGGCGAGGCGCTGATGGCCTCGTGGCATGCCGACGCCCGCCGCCTTTCGCGACGCGCCGAGCGGGAGGGCGTTGAGGTCAGCATCGAGCGTGCAGCCGACGCCGAGGGCATTCACGACTTTGCCGAGCTGCTGCGCGTCACGGCCGATCGATCCGATTTCCGCGCCCGCGGCGAGGACTTCCTGCGGCTGCTGGCACGCCAGTTCGCCGATCGCGACGGCTGGTACCTGGGGATCGCGCGCTTTGAGGGCACGCCCTTCGCCGGCATGGCCATGCCCCGGCTCGGCGACCGCGCCTACTACCTCTACGGCGCATCGCTGCGCGACGCCGCCTACAAGCACAAGTACGGCCCGTACGCGGTGATGGCGGCCCTCCAGCGCGCCCTGGCGGCCGATAGCGTCCACACCCTCGACCTGTGGGGCGTGGTCGAGCCCGACGATCCGGCGGCGGATCCGGCGTGGGAAGGCTTCTCGGCCTTCAAGCGCACCTTCGGCGGAACGCCTCTGCGGCATCCGGGGCTGTTCGACCTGGTGACCGATCCGTTCTGGTACCACCTCCGCGAGCTGCGCCAGCGGCTGGTCTCGATGGGCGGGCGCTGAGCGCGGCGTCGAGCCTCGCTGAGCGTGCGTGCTACCATCGCTGTATGGACCTGGCACGCCTCAGGGCCGCGCCGGCTGCCGTCGTCCAGCGCATCACCCGTTCCTCTGACGACGGCGCCGGTGGCCACTCGACGATCGCCGATGTTGTCGCCGAAGCACAACGTCATCGGCCGAGCATCAACGCCGGCCTGATCGAGCGCGCCCACGCGGTTGCCGCGACGGCGCACGAGGGGCAGCTGCGCGCCTCCGGCGAGCCGTACATCACCCACCCGGTGGATGTCTCGTTCTATCTTGCCGAGCTGCAGATGGATGCCGAGACGATCGCCGCCGGACTGCTTCACGACGTTCCCGAGGACACCGATTTCACGCTGGCCGACATCGAGAAACGCTTCGGCCGCGAGGTCGCGCGCCTGGTTGACGGCGTGACCAAGCTGTCGAAGTTCGGTTCCGCCCGATCGATGGAGGAGCAGCAGGCCGAGAACATTCGCAAGATGTTCATGGCCATGGCCGAAGACGTGCGGGTCGTGATCATCAAGCTCGCCGATCGGCTGCACAACATGCGCACGCTGGAGTTCATGCCGCCGGACAAGCAGCAGCGCATCGCGCGGCAGTCGATGGAGATCTACGCGCCGCTGGCGCACCGGCTGGGCATGTGGCAGATCAAGTGGGAGCTCGAGGA
>JBBRXE010000220.1:0-3001 GCA_038248695.1 Candidatus Limnocylindria bacterium
CTGGTGCCCGGCGGCTTCGGCTATCGCGGCGTCGAGGGCAAGATCCGCGCGATCCGCTGGGCGCGCGAGAACGGCGTCCCGTTCCTGGGCCTGTGCCTGGGCCTGCAGTGCGCCGTGATCGAATTCGCGCGGCACGCGCTCAACACCGAGGATGCCAACAGCAGCGAGTTCAACGTGTTCACGGAGCACCCGGTCATCGACCTCATGCCCGACCAGACCGATGTCACCGACAAGGGCGGCACCATGCGCCTGGGCCTCTACCCGGCGCGACTGGAGGCGGGCAGCAAGGTCCGCGACGCCTATGGCGACGAGATCGTGTATGAGCGTCATCGGCATCGCTTCGAGGTGAACAACGCCTATCGCCAGCCACTGGCCGATGCGGGGATGCGCTTCTCGGGCGTCTCGCCCGATGGTCGCCTGGTGGAGTTCATCGAGCTCAGCGACCATCCGTTCTTCCTGGCGACGCAGGCGCACCCCGAGCTCAAGAGCCGGCCCAACCGGCCGCACCCGCTGTTCCGTGAGTTCGTCGGCGCCATGGCACGCCGCGCGGGCATCGAGCCACGCGATGAGCCGGCCGCGGTGCCGGCGCGACGCCGCAGAGCGGCGATCTCGGGGAGGGCATGACCGCGGCCGCACCGGGCAGGCGTCGCCGCGCGCCGGCCTTCGATCTCGACGCTTACCAGGGCGAGCTGGTGTCCTTCGTGGCGGAGCTCGGCGAGGCGAGCTGGGCGTCGCTGGGCAGCGCGTTGGCGGCGGCCACGGCGCCCATCTACACCCGCCACGAGTCGCTCTTCAGCCGCTCGGCGGTGGACGCGCTGACGAAGCTACGCGATGCGGCTGGCGAGACCGCCGACACGGCCCGCGCGCTTGTCCCGTTCGCCGCCGAGGGCTACGTCGAACGACAGGTCGTCGAGCTCAGCGACCGCATCGCCGCCGCCGAGGCGCGGGCCATCATCGTGTGGCGCGGGGAGCGGATCAGCTACGCTGCGGCACCGGTGCGCATCGCCGAGATCAGCGAGCGCTCGGAGCGCAACGGGCTCGACGCGAGCTATCGCGAAGCGGTCGAGGCCATCAACCCACTGCGCGAGGAGCGCATGGTCCGGCAGCATGCCGCCCGGCAGGAGCTCGGTCATGCGGACCCGTTCGCGATGGTCGCCGCGACGCGCGGCATTGACTTCAGCGAGCTCACCGCTGAGATGCAGCGCTTCCTGGTTGAATCGGAGACGCCCTACTTTGCGGCGCTGCGCCGTTTTCTGGCCGAGATCGACATCGAGCAGGGCGACGCATCCGTGGCGGACCTCTGGCACGTGCTGCGCGGTGCCGGCTGGGATGCCTGGTTCGATGAGCGTCGCCTGCGTCCCGCGCTCGGCGAGACGATCGCCGAGCTCGGCATCGACCCGGCGGTGCAGGCTCGGGTCAGCCTCGACCTGGAGCGCGGCGTCATCGGTCAGTCGGACTGCGTCGTGGTCAGCGTGCCGGGCGACATTCGCGTCAGCCTGCAGCCACGCGGCGGCTGTGCCGATTTCGAGGCGCTGCTGCACCAGGTCGGCCGGGCCGAAGCCCTGGCGCATGCGGCGCCAGAGGTGCCCGCAGCGTATCGGTATGCGGGTGACCAGAGCATCGCTGAGGCGTATGGCTGGATCTTCGAGCACCTGACGCTTGAAGCGGACTGGCTGGTGACCGAGCTCGGGATGTCGGAGGACGAGATGGTGAGCTGGCGCGACTTCGCCGCCTTCCGCATGCTGCACGAGGTTCGGCGCATGATCGCCGGCTACTTCCACGAGCAGCGGCTGCACGGCCTCGATGAACCCGCCATGCAGCGTGCCTACTACGCCGGAACGCTCGGGATGCTCACCGGAGTGCGCCATCCCGAGTCGGGCTACCTCGCCGACGTGCCTGACAATCTGCATGGCGTGCTGCGCTTCCGTGGCTGGTGCGCCGGCGGCAGCTTGGCCGACTGGCTGCGCACGAATCACGGTGGTGGCTGGTGGCGCACGCCGGCGGCCGGCGAGGCGCTGCGGCAAGGCTGGGGTCGCGGTCGGCAGTCGAATGTTGACGCGCTGGTTGCGCATCTCGGGTATGATCGTCTGGATTGGCGACCGATCCTGCGTCAGATACGGACGCATCTCATCGGCGAGATGAGCGGATACGGCGGACCCAACATCACCACTCGCGCCGGTACCCGCAAGGTCTGATCGTTTGACCGACGCGCGCCTCCGCAGCAGAGACTTCCCGAGAGGTTCATGAACGACGAAGCACGACCGCGCCGTGGTCGGCCGCGCCGCCGCTCCGATGGGGGCGGTGGCCAGCGCCGACAGTCGACGGCCCGCGCCAGCACCTACCCGCGACGCCGCAACGATTACGCCACCGGCCAGTACTCCTCCATCTACGCGGGACCCTTCCCGACGGACGAGGACGGCGAGGACCAGGGCCTGAACCTGGCGACGCTCCAGGCGAAGCCCATCGAAGAGCTGCGCGAGCTGGCCGGTGAGCATGGCATCGAGAACGGCGACGAGCTCGAACATTCGGATCTCGTCCTCAAGCTGCTCGACGTCGTTCCGCTGGCGCCCGCGCACAAGCCCGAGCCGAACGGCCAGGTGCCGGGCGCGACGGAAGGAATCCTCGAGATCGTCGACGAAGGGTTCGGCTTCCTGCGCGTCCACGGCGTCATGCCGTCGAACGACGACATCTACGTCAGCTCCAGCCAGGTCCGCCGCTTCGGCCTGCGCACCGGCGACAAGGTCACCGGCCAGACGCGGCCGCCCAAGGACCAGGAGAAGTACTGGGGCCTGCTGCGCGTCGACACGGTCAACGGCGTGGAGACGGAGGTCGCCAAACGACGCCCCTACTTCGACACCCTGGTGCCCGTCTTCCCCGACGAGATGTTCGACCTCGAGACCGAACAGAAGAACCTCACCCAGCGGCTGGTCAACCTCATCGCGCCGATCGGCATGGGGCAACGCGGATTGATCCTCTCCCCGGCGAAGGCCGGCAAGACCAC
>JBBRXE010000221.1:0-2950 GCA_038248695.1 Candidatus Limnocylindria bacterium
GGCGCGCGTCAAGCGCAGCGTCGACGTGAAGGCCAAGTTCAAGGAGAATCCCACGCTTTTCATCGGGCTCGCGGCCGGCACCGTCTTCCTGCTGGCTGGTGGACCGATGCGTGCTGCACGCTTCGCGCGCCGGCGCCTGATGCGCAGCACCCCCGAGAAGGCCTACGACAGCCTGCCCCATGCGATGCAGTCGTGGGTCGATTCGCTGGCGGGGACGGTCGGACCCAAGGCGGAAGGCGCCCGCCAGACGCTTGCCGACGAGCTCGTGAAGTGGCGGCAGGAGCCGCTCAAGAACAAGAAGATGCGCAAGGAGCTGGCCAAGCAGATGGTCGAGGGGGCGCCCGGGCCGGGCCGTGCCGGTTGGAAGGCGTTCGAGGCCGCTGGCGCGATCATCGCTGCCGCACTCGCGCGCAGGGCGGTCGAGCGCTTCCTGTCCGGCGAGCCGCCGTCGGGAGTGCCGTGGCAGGACGCCACCGGGACGGCAGGTGGCGCGGCCGCGTCGGATGAGAAGGCCACGCGACCGAGCGTGGCCGCTGGCGGCGAGGCCCCGGACTATTCGTCGATGTCAGCCAGGACGCGAGGGCGATAGGCGCGGATCCGCCGGCGTCGGACCCGTTTGCTAGACTCGAACCTGAGCATCGGGCGAGTGGCGGAACGGCAGACGCGCCAGCCTTAGGAGCTGGTGTCGCAAGACGTGCGAGTTCGAGTCTCGCCTCGCCCACCATCACCACGACAGGAGCAACTTTGGTCACCGTTTCCACCCGTCCCGAGTCCGGCTCGCGGATGGTCCTCGAGATCGACGTCACGCCGACGGAGGTCGATCGCCACTTCGCCACGGCGTACCGCCACGTCGCCGAGCGCACGCGCGTGCCGGGCTTCCGTCCCGGCAAGGCGCCGCGCCACGTGATCGACCGTTTCGTGGGACGTGCGTCGGTGCTCGCGGAGGCGATGGAGCACCTGGTCAGCGCCAGCTATGACGCGGCGCTGGACCAGACCGACATCGTGCCCATCGACCAGCCGAAGGTCGACCTCGATCCTGCCACCCTGAGCGAGGGCAGTGCGGTCAGCTTCACGGCGACCGTGTCGGTTCGTCCCGACGTGCAGCTCGGCAGCTACACCGACTATCCGTTCAGCCTCGAGATTCCCGGGGTGACCGATGAGCAGGTCGAGCAGGTGGTCACCGAGCTCCGCGAGCAGCAGGGCTCGCTGCGGCCGGTCGACGAGCGCGGTGTCGAAAAGGGCGACGTGGTGGCGGTGAAGTTCACGGGAACGATCGATGGCGAGCCCTTCGAGGGCGGCAGCGCCGATCGGCTGCCGCTGATCGTCGGCGAAGACCGCATGATCCCCGGCTGGGAGGACAACCTGGTCGGCATGCGCATCGACGAGCAGAAGGCCTTCGGGATCACCTTCCCCGAGGACTACCGCGTCGAGGATCTGCGGGGGAGGCAGGCCCATTTCGAGGTCACGCTGCTCGACCTCCGCGAGCGCCTCCTCCCCGAGCCCGATGACGACTTCGCCAGGTCGGTCGGCGAGGTACAGACCATGGATGAGCTGCGTGCCGAGATTCGCGATGCGCTTGGCAAGCGCGCAGAGGCAGAGGGCCGGCATGCCTACGCGGATCGGATCATCGATTTCGCCTCGACGAATGCCACCGTCGAGCTGCCCGAGGTGATGGTCGCCAATGAGGTCGAGATCATGCGCGACGAGCTTGGCAGCCGGCTGGCCCAGCAGCGCATCGGCATGGAGCAGTACCTCGAGCTTGCCAAGCAGTCGCCCCAGGAGCTCGCCACGGAGCTGCGCGAGCCCGCCCGTCGGCGCGTCAAGACGTTGCTCGTCCTGTCGTCGATCGCCGAGAAGGAGGGCATCGACGTCGACGATGCAGAGATCGACGCCGAGCTCGCCGAACAGCTCGGGCCCCAGCCGGATGCGAAGCTCGCGGCGTACTGGGCGTCGCGCAGCGGTCGCTCGTACCTGCGTATGACGATGCGTAACCGTAAACTCGTGGACACCCTGATCGACCGATCGGCCGGATCAGCGGCGGAAACGCCCGAACCTCAGCCAGCCAACGCCGGAACGGAGTGATTCATGCTCGTCCCGATGGTCATCGAGAGCAGCGCTCGTGGTGAGCGTGCGTTCGACATCTATTCACGGCTCCTCAAGGAGCGGATCATCTTCCTCGGCGACGCGATCGAGGACCACATCGCCAACCTGATCATCGCGCAGATGCTCTTCCTCGAGAGCGAGGACTCCGAGAAGGACATCATGCTGTACGTCAACTCGCCGGGCGGCGTGGTGACCAGCGGCCTCGCCATCTACGACACGATGCAGTACATGAAGGCACCGGTGAGCACCATCTGCATCGGCCAAGCGGCCTCCATGGGCGCGGTGTTGCTGGCTGCAGGTGCCACCGGTAAGCGTTTCGCGCTGCCGAACAGCCGGATCATGATCCACCAGGGGTCAGGCGGGTTCCGCGGCAACACGCCGGATGTCGAGATCCAGATGCGCGAGATGATGCACCTGACCGACCGTCTGATGCACATCCTGGCCAAGCACACCGGCCAGGAGTTCGACAAGGTGAAGAAGGACTCCGAGCGCGACTACTTCATGAGCGCAGAGGAGGCCAAGGCCTACGGCCTCATCGACGAGGTCTTCATCGGCAACACCGAATCGCTGATCAGCATGACCCAGGCGGCAAAGGGCCAGGTGCCTGACGCCAAGGCTGCCGCCGCGGCGGACGCGGCGGGCGCGGAAGCGGGGAAGTCGAAGAAGTAGCACCGAGCCACGTTCGGGGTCAGCGGTGATTGCGTTCGAGCGCAATGAGCCGCCGCTTTTCGTCGACGTTCCCGCCCCAGCCGCCGAGCCCGTCGCCCGCGCGCACCACGCGGTGGCATGGCACGACGATCGAGATCGGGGAGCGTGACAGCGCGTTGCCGACGGCGCGGGCTGCACC
>JBBRXE010000222.1:0-2923 GCA_038248695.1 Candidatus Limnocylindria bacterium
GCGGCGCAGGTCGCCACGTTCCGCGCCCGTTGCGCCGAGTCGCCATCCTCGATCTTCAGGGCGAATCCCTGTTGCGCGTCGATCAGCGCGGCTGCCTGGACGCCCTCGGCGCCGCCCTTCGCGAGGAGCCGGCCGGGCTCGGCGCGCATCAGCGCGGTGTCCAGGCGGCGGCGCTCGCCGGCCACCAGGACGGGGTGTGCCATCATCGCGTCGCGGATCCTGGTAAGGGCAGCGGCGAGCTTCGCATCGGCCAGGCTGGATGGCTCGGCCAGGCGCGCGTAGGCCAGCGCCAGTGCGCGCAGCGGCAGGCCGAAGGTGACCACGCCACAGTTGTCGGTGGCGGTCGCTATGCGGTCCGCGGGGACGTCGGTGACCGCGGCGACCGTCGCCAGCGCGGCGCGCTGCACCGGGTGATCCGGAGCCCAATAGGTGTCGAGTGGAGCGCCCAGCGCCTTGGCGTACAGCAGCATGCCGGTGTGCTTGCCGCTGCAATTGTGGCGCAGCGGCGTCGGCTCCTCGCCGTCGCGTGCCAGCCGACGAGCCGTCTCCTGGTCGTACGGAATGTGCGTGCCACAGCGCAGGGCCGCGGCGGTCAGCCCGGCGTCGCGCAGGATCGCCTGGATCAGACGGACATGGCGATCCTCACCCGAATGCGAAGCGGCCATGATGGCCAGCGCCTCGTCCCCTAGGCCATAGCTGTCGAACAGGCCGGATGCGACGAACGGCGCAAGCTGAAACGGCTTGGCACTGGAGCGGAGATAGATGAACCCGTCGGGATCGCCAAACGAGGCGATCAGCCTGCCGTCGGGCGCAACGACGGCCATCCAGCCGCGGTGACGCGACTCGACGTGATCGCCGCGGGTGACCTCGACGACGACCGGCGACCTACTGGCCGCCGCCACCCTGCCGCTCGCCCGCCGATGCCGCCTCGCGATCCTGCTTGCTGAAGATGCTTGCCTGCGAACCACCCTGGCCCGCACTGCTGGAGCCGGCCGCCGGCTGGCTGCCGCCCTTGGGGGCCTGCGAACCCGCGCCGCCTCCCTGCGCCTGTGGCGTTGCCGGGCGCGCCGCCGCCGCTTCGCGGGTCATGGTCACCGAGCCTTCCCAATGGGCGCCCTCCTTGACCACCAGGACCTGCGTCTTGACGCCACCCTTGACGCGACCGGTCGAGCCAATCTCGAAGCGGCCGCCGCAGTCAACGTCGCCCTCGTAGTCGCCATTGATGATGACGTTGTGCGCCTTGATGGCACTCCGCACGCGGGCCTGCGGGCTGATGATCAGAGTGCCCTGGCACTCGATCTCGCCCTGCGCCTCGCCCTCGATGCGCAGGTCACGGTCGCTGACGTACTTGCCGTTGAAGCGTGCGTGCGGGTCGATCACGCTCTCGTTGCCCGTACCGCCGTCGCTGCGGCGAAAGGTTGCGTCGTTGGGTGAAGGCGTCACATCGACCTCACTGCTGAGACTGTCCGGATACAGGTTGCCGACAACGTCCTCACGCGACAGGGCGTCGGGCTTCTGGTCACGTTTCGATCCGAAGACCACGCTGGATTTCCTCCTCTGCGACGGCCTGGCGGCGGCTCGTGCGGGATGTTGTGCAGAACCGATAGCGTACAGCACCCACCAAGGCCGGCGTAGTGGTGCGTCCGCGCACTTCGCGCAGCACGTAGAATCGCGACCGATGACCGTGCACGTCTCGAACCACCCGCTGGTCGCCCACAAGCTGTCGCTGCTGCGCGACAAGTCGACCGAGCCGAAGAAGTTCCGGGAGCTGGTCCGCGAGCTGTCGTGGCTGCTGGGCTACGAGGCCATGGCCGACCTCGCCACGCGCCCCATCGAGGTCGAGACGCCGCTGGAGACGATGGCCGGCGCCGAGCTCGATCCGAAGATCGGCCTCGTGCCGGTGCTGCGCGCCGGCCTTGGCATGGTCGACGCGATGCTCGAGCTGATGCCGAGCGCCGAGGTATGGCACATCGGCCTATACCGCGACGAGCGGACGCTCAAGCCCGTCGAGTACTACAACAAGCTGCCGGATGCGGCGACCGTCCAAGTCTGCCTGATCCTGGATCCCATGCTGGCCACCGGCGGCTCATCGGCCGCGACGGTCGATATCCTCAAGGCGTGGGGAGCAGCGCGCATCAAGCAGGTCAGCCTCATCGCCGCGCCAGAGGGCATCGCCACGCTGTCGGGCGCACACCCGGATGTCGAGATCCACGTGGGCGCGGTCGACTCGCATCTCAACGAGCGCGGCTACATCGTTCCGGGGCTGGGCGATGCCGGTGACCGACAGTTCGGCACGTTCGCCGGGCCGGGCTCAGAACCGGGCCACGCCGACGACGAGACTGCCGAGATCGTTCGCCGCCTGCAGCGCGACCTGACCGCCGACTGACCGACGCGCCGCGAAACCTGGCAGCCGACTCATGCGGCGCACCGCCGAATCCGGTTACGAGCACAAAGAAACGCCCCGAAGGAACCGCGCCCGGGCCATTGATGCAATCTCTGGCGCCGTTTGCTGCCCCTTCGGGACGACCACAGGTTAGCCCGCGTCGCAACACCACCGCAATCCCCCTTATCCCCCAACTTCGCATCCAATCGCGGAGTTATCCACAGCTCGTCCCCAATGTGGACAAATGTTCGGATTAGGATGAGTGCCATGTCGACCAGACAGCGCGTCCTGTTCGTATGCCTGCACAACAGTGCCCGATCGCAGATGGCGGAGGGCATGCTGCGCGCCTGGGCCGACGACCGATTCGAGGTGCACAGCGCCGGAACCGAGGCCCGAGGTCTGCGTCCCGAGGCGATCGCGGTGATGGCTGAGATCGGAATCGACATTGGTGCGCAGCAGAGCAAGACGATCGATCGCTTCCTGGGTGAGAGTTGGGACCAGCTCATCACCGTCTGTGACGAGTCGGTCGAGGCTTGCCCC
>JBBRXE010000223.1:0-2904 GCA_038248695.1 Candidatus Limnocylindria bacterium
GCCAGGATGAGGTCGACCGACCTGTCGCCGGTTGCCCACACAGCGCCAGACAGGATGCGCTCCAGCGGCGGCCGCACCACGCCGGGACGCTTGAGCGGCGGGCCGAGGCTGGCCGCGATGATCACGAGCACCGCCACCGCGGTGATACCGAGCAGCGGACGCCGCGTGCGCGACAGCAGTGCGAAGGTGAACGAGAGCACGATGACCCCAACGATGACGGCGCTCACCCACAGGAACTTGGCGGGATAATAGCCGGTGAACGCGCCGGAGTCCCGAGCGAGAAATACCAGCGCTCCGCTGCCTGCCACGGTGGCGGCGGCAACAGCGATCGCTCCCGAGAATACGGGTGGCTGGGTGCGCAGCGCCCTCCCACCCAGCAACAGCAGCACCAGCGCGACCACGACGATCGGGAGCACGGCGGGTAGGCCGTGTCCGGGGATTTCGAACGCTGAACCGTTGCTGACCAGCGCGGGCCCTGTTGCCACGGCCAGCCACACGATGGCCGGCACGACGGCGACGAGCGCGGGCCATGCGGCGCGGGCATCCATGGTTCTGAGGGTCGAACTGTGATGCACTGCGAGCGCGACGATGAACCCGACGGGGAGCACTACCCAGGGGCTCCAGGTGGCGAGCAGCAGAGTGGCGATGCAGAGCTGAACGGCGATCGCCGGCACGACGCGGCCGGGTGATGCGACGTAGATGAGCCAGGCGGCGAGGGCGATCGGCAGCACCAGGTGGGCGTTGAGGTAGCCGTATTCGATGGGCAGGCCGGCGACGAACCAGGTGAGCGGCAACAGGGAACCCGCAGCGCTGGCGACAGCGACAAGGCCTGTGCGCGAACGTTCGATGATGGATGCCGCGACCGCCCCTGCCCCGAGCGCGGTGGCGGCCAGCAGCAACATCCACACCACGCCCAACCCTGTGAAGTCGTGTGCGAGCAGTGCCAGAGGGTCGCCCGTCGGCTGGCCAGGGGCGATGCCGAGGGCAAGCAGCGCGGCGGTCAGGGGCACGGGATTCTCGGCGGCTCCGAGGGCGACTCCGTGCTGGTCGATGATGAGGCCCGCGAAGTAGAGGTTGTTGTTGGCGTCCCCGTTCAGGGCCCAGGAGAGCTTCGCCGCACTCGGAAGAACTTGCGCGATCGCGAGCGCGCCGACCCAGGCCACTCCACCGAGCATCGCGGGAACCCATACCGCCACGGCATGCCGCCGCGGCCACCGCCACGCTCCGCCACGCGTGGCCAGCACGGCTCCGACGATTCCCCCGGCGATGACTACGGTTCCGGTCGAGATGAGGATGCCCGCACCCGTGAACCGCCCGACGATCATGGCAGCAAACAACACCAGCACGGTCAGCACCCCGACCGCGGGCACGGCGAAAAGGTGCCCGAACCGTCGGCTCGCAAGCGTCACCCAGGGCACCGCGCACACGCCGATGACGGCGAACAGGATGAGGGCTGTCACGGATTACTACGCGCCGACACGAGCGGCGCGGGTGAGGTCATGATGTCAGCGTACTTGGGCAGGAGGCGCTGAGGGCGTCGAGAACGTCGCAGTTGGCGAACTCCGCATACCTTCCTTACGATGCGAGGAACTGGGTCAAGATATCCTTTCGCTGCTCCGGCGTCGTATCCTCCCGCATGGTGAACTTCAGGAGCGAGCCGTCTGCTTTCTGGATTGAATAGCCAGCGACTGAGTCGTGGTGGGCCGCTGGCTGTTTCACCCCAGCTTCGTGTTTCGCCGGCTTCTTAACCTTTTTGTCCTTGATGTACATGTAGTACATCGGAATCCAGCTACTGACGATGGTCGCGAAGGCAGTTAGGCCAACCCCAGTGAGCTCGAGGATGACGTCCCTCACTTCGGTGTCGGCATAGCCCCAATCTTCAATCTCAACGCCGTCGATGTCAGCGAGTTCCTGGACCAGGCGGCTGCGCTCGTCGACGTGCGCTGCATACATCTCCGGTGCGTCATCGTGTCGAGCCACAGACAGGACGAGCTGACCGGCCCTCAGCAGTGGCGGATACTCGTGATGTCTATCGAGAATGTCCAACGTGTAGTGCATGAGCTTCCTTCCAGCTGGGGGTTGCTGAAGTCCGGGGTTTGTCGCCGGGTACAGCCAGCTACCGAAGGTTCGTTGCGCGAGAGGCTACACCCAGGTCAACTGGTACGGCCAGTAGGTTCGGAAGAGACTCCGTGGCCCACAAAAGGGGGGCGACCATACTCCATGAGCAGGTCTACAATCCGTATCGTCTACGCGCCCCGCGTTCGCCTAGGGAGGGCTGGTAATGAGTCGCAGCGATCCCGTCGCGCCGGAGATTCTCGAGATCCGAGTCCATGGCGTAAAGAACACACCACCGGCCGAGATGCTCGAGACCACGTCCGAAAACATCCAGAGGGTAACCGGCGACAATCTTGGATCGTTCTGGAGGCGTGTCGACGAACGCCCCGCGCACGGTATCGCCACCACCGAAGCGTTCTCATGGGGCTCACAGGCGCGTACGGGAGGTGACGCCCTGGCGGTGATCGGTCGCGCGTTCGTGCACGTCGGTTGGTTTCTCCTGCTTCCCTTCGCGCTGGCTAATCTGGCCTATTGGACGCGGCGCATTGGAATGCAGGCGAGCGCTGGATCGAACTCCTGGAACGGCGATTCTGGTGCCGCGACAGTGCGAATCTTCGCTTTGCTGCTCACCCTGATCACGGTGTCGGCGTTCAGTTCAGTGGCTGTCGACCTTGTCGCCATCCAATGCTTCCCTGCTGACCAGACGCAGTTGTGCGCGGCACTCCCGTCGTTCTTCGATGGGTTCCGCGTACTCGATCGCGACAGCCGAGAAGCGCTCTTTGGGCTCGTTCCGATCGCGGCGATCCTCGTGCTCTATGTCATCGGACGCCGCGGGCGAGTCCAGTTCGA
>JBBRXE010000224.1:0-2893 GCA_038248695.1 Candidatus Limnocylindria bacterium
GCCGCTGGGCTCGAAGGTGGGCCGCGCCGGTGGCTGGCCCGACGGGATAGCATGACGCGATGAGCGCAGCGACGAACGCGCGGCCGGTCATCCTGGACGTCGACACCGGGATCGACGACATGCTTGCGCTGCTCATCGCCGCAACGGCGCCGGAGCTCAACCTGCGCGGCGTGACCTGCGTCGCGGGCAACGTCGAGATCCATAACGTTGCGCGCAACACCGGCAAGATCCTGCGCATGGTCGGCCGCGGCGACGTGCCGGTCAGTATTGGTGCCGCGAAGCCACTCCAGCGCCGGCTGCGCACCGCGCCGGACACCCACGGTCCCACCGGCACAGGCTACGTCGAGCTGCGCGGCGAGGATCGCCAGTTGGGCACCACCGAGTACACCGCCATTCCCGCCAGCCGCTACCTGGCGGCGCACGTGAACCGCCACCCCGGCGAGGTCAGCATCGTGGCGCTCGGTCCGCTCACCAACCTCGCAGCGGCGGTGCTCAACGGCACTGACCTGGAGCACGGCGCGCGCGAGATCATCTGGATGGGTGGCACGCTCGAGGAGCGCGGCAACACGACCGACACCGGCGAGTGGAACGCCTGCGTCGACCCCGAGGCGGTCGAGGCCTGCCTGGCGCACAACGCCATCTCCCAGATCTTCCCGCTCGACGCCACGCAGGACGTCGTCTTCACCATGGCCGATCTCGACGTCCTGCCCCCGACACACCTGGCCGGCATCGTCCGCGACGCCGTGCGCTTCTATGTCGGCTTCCACCAGAAGGCCGATAACCTCGACGGTGCCTACCTGCACGACCCGGTGGCGCTCATCGGTGGCCTGCTGCGTCCCGACCTGGTGACCGATGCCGTCGACGAGCGCCTGGCCTGCGACACCGGCAGCGACGTCTATGCTGCCGGGAGCCTGTATCGGTCCGATGCGCCCGAGCGCCGGCTCATCCGGGTCGCGACTGCCATCGACGCCGAGGGGATGAAGGCCGAGCTGCTCGCGCGCCTGGCGCGAGCCGTCGCGGACCGCTTCGACTAGAACGGAATCTGGAGAGGAGTCCCAAGTTGGCACAGCGTTGGCTTCGGATCATCGCGGCCGTGGTGGCATTCGTCGTCGTCGCGTACATCGGCATCGTCGCCTTCGGCAACTTCAACGCAGGTGTCAACCCCGACACCGGAGTTGACCAGGTTGGCGCGAATTCGTTTGCCCTGATCCTGGCGATTGCCATGGTCGTGGCGTTCGTCGGCTACGCGGCCGTCGAATATGCCCAGACGCGCGCCTTCGCCTCAATCTCACGCCAGTTCGATACGCGCACCATCGTGCTCATGCCGCTGGCGATCGCGCTGAATATCATCCTCGGCCAGGCGGTTGGCGCAGCACTCAAGATTCCCATCTACCTCGACAGCATCGGCACCATCCTGGTGGGAGCGGTGGCCGGACCGATTCCCGGGGCGCTGACAGGCTTTCTCGCCAACATCCTGTGGACATATGTCGTGCCACCGCCGTTCAACAGCAGCATCGCCGCCGCATTTGCCGTCGTGGCCGCGGTGATCGGCCTGCTTGCGGGTCTGTTCGGGCGCCTCGGCTGGCTGCGCCCTCGGCCAAATCGGTCGGTGAGCCAGCTTGTCCTCGGCGGGGTCGTGGCCGTGGTCGTCGTCGCCGGCATGGCGGCCTACGCCTACAACCGCTTCTATGGCGGCGGTTTCCAGTTCTTCAACGACCAGCCCGACACGCCCTTCTACTTCACGCTGCTCGGCGTGCTGGTCGCCCTGCTGTTCGTGGCCTTCGTCGTCGGCTTCCTGGCGCTGCTGTTCCTCAGGCGTGACCTCACCGTCGCATACGTCGTCGTCGCCGGCGTTGTGACCGGCATGATCGCAGCCCTGATCAGCGCCCCCATCAGCGCGAACGTCTTCAGCGGCGTGACCGGGTCAGGCACCGACTTCCTGGTCCTGGCATTCCGCTCAGGAGGCTCGTCGATTGGTGACGCCGTTCTGCAGCAGGGGCTGCTCTCGGACCCCGTCGACAAACTCGTCACCTTCTTCACGGTGTACCTGATTCTCAACGCCATGGCGCGGCGAACCAAGGCTCGCTTCCCGCAGGGTGAGCAGCTGATTGACCGCGAGGCGGTCGATGAGCCTCCGGATGGTGGGATGGGGGAGGCGACCGCCTGACCCAGGCACGCCGGGAACCGGCCAAGCTTCCCCCATTCCTGGGGCGATCAGGCCCGAGCGCATTCCACCGTCTCAACCCGCTCAGCAAGCTGACCCTGGCAACGGCGACCGCCATTTCGGCGGTGGCCATTGGCGGCGTCATTGGGCCGAGCGCGCTCGTGCTGCTGGCCGTCGTCGCGCCGGCGATCGGGGCGGGTGTTTTCGGCCGACTCATCCGAACGACCCTGCTGCTCAGCCTGCCGATCGCGATCAGCGCGCTGATCGTCAACATCTTCTTCTTCCCCGGCGCCGAGACCGTGCTCCTCAGGCTGGGACCGATCAGCGCCACGGCCGAGGGGCTCGCCTTCGCGCTCGAGATCCTCGTACGCATCCTCGCCATCTCGGGCGCGATCACGCTCTTCTATCTCACCACCGATCCACGGGCGCTGACCGTGGACCTGGAACGTCGCGGCATCTCGCCGCGCATCGCCTTTGTCGCCAACGCCTCGGTACAGACCGTGCCGGCGATGCTCGAACGCGCGAATGCCATCACCGCCGCGCAACGGGCGCGGGGGCTCGACACCGAGGGTTCGATCTTCCGACGGGCGCGCGGGATCCTGCCCATCGTGGGCCCGACGATCCTCGGCTCGATCTCAGAGGTCGAGGAGCGAAGCCTGGCGCTCGAGGCGCGGGGCTTCACACGCCCCGGCCGTCGCACGCTCCTGTGGACGCCGCGCGACTCGACGA
>JBBRXE010000225.1:0-2875 GCA_038248695.1 Candidatus Limnocylindria bacterium
AGCTGCGCGAACAGCTCGTCGGAGAGCGCCTTCTCCTTGGCGATGGTCGGCAGCAGGTCGGCGTAGGTCGACTCCAGGAACCGATAGAACTCGTTCTCGAAGGCGCCGATCTTCGAGGTCTCGACGTCGTCCATGTGCCCGGTGGTGGCGGCCCACAGGATGGCGACCTGCTTCTCGACAGGCAGCGGATGGAACTGCGGCTGCTTGAGAACCTCCGTCAGCTTCTCACCTCGGTTGAGTTGATCGCGGGTCGCCTTGTCCAGGTCCGATGCGAACTGCGCGAACGCGGCGAGCTCACGGTACTGGGCCAAATCCAGGCGCAGCCGGCCGACGACCTGGCGCATGGCCTTGATCTGGGCGTCGCCGCCGACGCGCGAGACGCTGATGCCGGCGTTGACCGCCGGCCGCTGTCCCTTATTGAACAGGTCGGTCTGCAGGAAGATCTGGCCGTCGGTGATGCTGATCACGTTGGTCGGGATATAGGCGGACACATCGCCCGCCTGTGTCTCGATGATCGGCAGAGCGGTGAGCGATCCTCCCCCGTTCTCCTCGTTCAGCCGCGCGGCGCGCTCCAGCAGGCGCGAGTGCGCGTAGAAGATGTCGCCCGGGTACGCCTCGCGTCCGGGTGGGCGGCGCATGAGCAGCGACACCTGCCGGTACGCCCAGGCATGCTTCGACAGGTCGTCGTAGACGCACAGCGCGTCCCTGCCGGCCTCCATGAACTCCTCGCCCATGGCGACGCCGGCATACGGCGCCAGGAACTGCAGCGGCGCAGGATCGGATGCGCCGGCCATGACCACGATGCTGTGCTCCATGGCGCCGAACTCCTCGAGCTGCGCCACGACGCTCGCCACCGTCGACTGCTTCTGCCCGATGGCGACGTAGATGCAAATCAGGTCGCCGCTCGACTGGTTGATGATCGTGTCGACGGCGATGGCCGTCTTTCCCGTCTGTCGGTCGCCAATGATCAGTTCGCGCTGGCCGCGGCCGATGGGGATCATCGAGTCGATGGCCTTGATGCCGGTCTGCACCGGCGTGTCGACCGGCTGGCGCACGATGACGCCCGGAGCGATGCGCTCCACCGGACGTGTCTTATCGGTTTCGATGGGTCCCTTGCCGTCGATGGGCTGGCCGAGCGGGTTGACCACGCGGCCGATGAGCGCGTCGCCAACCGGCACCTCGACGATGCGCCCGGTGGTCTTGACCTGGTCGCCCTCTTTGAGGTGGGTGTAGTCGCCCAGGATCAGGACGCCGACCGTCTCCTCCTCGAGGTTGAAGGCCATGCCCATGACCCCGCCCGGAAACTCGAGCAGCTCCGAGGCGACGGCCCCCGACAGCCCGTAGACCTGCGCGATGCCGTCGCCGACCTCGACGATGGTGCCGACGCCACTGACGTCGGCCTTCGTGTCGAAGCCGGAGATCTCGCTCTTGATGATCGATGTGATCTCGTCGGATCTGATCGCCATGTAGGTGTCTTCCTCGTTTCTTGCCGCGGTCAGACGGCGGTCAGACGCGCACGCAGCCGCTCGAGGCGGCCACGCACGCTCGCGTCCCATAGTCGATCGCCGATGCGCACGGCGATGCCGCCGATGAGCGCGTCGTCAACCATTTCATGCATCTCAACCGTGTCGCCGGTGAGCTCCCGCAGCTTTTCGCTGATCGCGGTCCGCTCGGCTTCGTCCAGCGGCAACGCGGTGCGGACCTCGGCCAGCGTGACGCCGCGTTCGCGGCGCACGAGGTCAGCGAAGCGTGCCGCCATGGGCTCGATGGCACCCGGTCGGCCGCGCCGGATCATGAGCAAAACCAGATTCATGGGCTGCTCGCCGACGTTCGGCGCCACGCGCCGCACGACCTTCTCCTTGTCGGCGAAGGCAATCGCCGGATGTTCGATCACCTCGCGCAGCCCGGGGTCGCGCAGGGCCTCGACGAGCGTGGCGAGGTCCCGCTCCCAGTCATCGAGTGAGCGGGCGGCGCGGCCCAGCTCGAAGGCTGCGTCCGCGTAGCGGCGTGCGGCACTGTCGCGTCCGGCCATGGGTCAGCTCTTTGCCTCGGCGGTGATTGGTGGCTCGGCCGGCATATCGGTCAGGAACTGCTCGACGAGCTTTCGCTGCGTGCCCGAGTCCATCTCGTGGCGCACCAGCTTGCCGGCCGCGGCCAGTGCCAGATCGGCGACGTGCGTCCGCAGCTCGGCCAACGCCTTCTCCTTCTCGGCCACGATCTCCTCGCGTGCCCGCGCGGCGACCTTCTCGGCCTCGGACCGGGCAGCAGCCACGATCTCGTTCCGGGAATCCTCCGCGATCTTGCTGGCTCTGGCGATCATGTCCTGTGCCTCGGCGCGTGCCTCGGCCAGCGTCTCCTCGCGGGCGGCACTCGCCATCTCGCGATCGCGGGCCGCCGACTCCGCGTCCTCCAGCCCCTTCGCAATCTTCTGCTGCCGATCGTCGAGCATCCCCAGCACCGGCTTGAAGAGGAACCGGTTCAGTAGATAGAGCAGCAGCAGGAAATTGAAGATCTGGAAGCCGAGTTTCGGCAGGTCGACGCCGAAGGCGTTGAAGAACTCCATCCGTTACGGTCCGCCTACTTGACGAAGATGATCAGCAGGGCGACGACCAGCGAGTAGATGCCGATCGCCTCTGCCAGCGCGATACCCAGGATGTACGGCACGAAGATCGCGCCCGCTGCGTCCGGGTTGCGGCCAAGGGCGTTCATCGCCCCGTTGACAGCAATGCCGACACCAATACCTGGGCCGATCGCGCCGAGGCCCATGGCGAGTCCGGCAGCGAGAGGGGTGAGATCCACGAGAGAGATTCCTCCTGTACGCCCTGCGGATATCGGGGCAGGGCTTCCCGCTTGTTCAGGCCGCCCCGCGGGCGGG
>JBBRXE010000226.1:0-2857 GCA_038248695.1 Candidatus Limnocylindria bacterium
GGGTTGGCTCGCGAGATCGCGGCATTCAGCGGTGCCCAGCTTCGCATGCCGGACGCATCCGTCGCCGAAGACGCATCGCTCCACAGCGATGAGCAGGTCAGCCTGCAGATCGATGAGCCGTCGCTGTGCCCGAGATTCACCGTCCGCGTGTTTGATGACGTGGACAATGGGCCGAGCCCCGACTGGATGCAGAATCGCCTGATAGCCGCCGGCATGCGTCCCGTCTCTGCGGTCGTCGACGTCACCAACTACGTCATGCACGAACTAGGTCAGCCGATGCACGCCTACGACGCTGACACGGTGCGCGGTGGCCGGATCGTGGTGCGGAGGGCGCGGGACGACGAGCAGCTTGTGACGATCGACCACGCCGAGCGGACGCTCGACACGCGGATGCTGGTCATCGCCGACGAGGCGCGAGCAATCGGCCTGGCCGGCATCATGGGCGGCACCTCAACCGAGGTCACCCCCGAGACGCGACGTGTGATCCTGGAGTCGGCGATCTTCGACGGTCCGACCATCCGCAACACGGCACGCCGGCTGGCTCTTCGCTCCGAGGCGAGCATGCGTCACGAGAAGGAGATCGGTCCGGACCTCCCGCGGTTCGCAGCGGACCGCGCCGCCCACCTGATCGCCGAGGCTACCGGCGCCCGAGTGGCGACCGGCTTTGTCGACAGCGATCCCGGACCGCATCCACCGGGGACGGTCCGCGCCAGCCTGACCCGCCTGGAGCGTCTGCTCGGCATCGCCCTCTCGCCGACGCAAGTTGCCGACCTGCTGCGGCCGCTCGGGTTCGAGACGGTTGTCGACGGTGACTCGCTGAACGTGACCGTTCCCAGCTTCCGACGCGACGTGGTGCTGCCCGAGGACATTGCCGAAGAGATCGCCCGCGCGTACGGCTACGAGCGCATCGGGGGACGGCTGCCCACCGGCGAGCTACCGACGTACCGGCCGGATCCCGGTGGGCAGCGCCATGCGGTGCGGCGCATCCTCGCCGGGCTGGGACTGGACGAGGTCGTGATGCACGCCCTCATCGGTCGGGCCGACCTGCAGCGCAGCGGCTACGACGCCGACGACGCCGGCCTGGTGCGGGTCGCCAACCCGATCTCGGAGGAGCACGCCATCCTGCGGCCCGTGCCGTATCCGTCCCTGCTGCGCGCACTGGCCGAGAACGTCCGCCAGCGGCGCGCAGATCCATGGTTGTTCGAGGTGGGCAAGACCTACTGGCAAGCCGATGCGGCCACGAACGCGGCCCCGAGCCAGGCCGAGCCACGGCACGCCACGCCGCACCAGGCCGCTGGCGCGACGACGCGGCACGCAGAGACGGCAGGCACCGGACGCTTCGAGGCGTGGCACGTCACGATCGGCCTGCTCGGACCGCGCGTTCGCCGCAGTCCGCAGCACGCCGCCCCCGATGCCGATATCGGTACGCTGAAGGGCGTCGTCGAGGCACTCCACGAGGCACTTGGCGCCCCACGGCCGGCCTTCCGTTCCGAGACGAAGGAGGAGCGCCATCCGCACCTGCATCCCGGCCGCGCCGGGCGCATCGTGGATGCCGGCGGCCATGCCTATGGCAGCATCGGCGAGGTCGATCCGCCGGTCGTCGAGCAATGGGGCCTCACCGGACGGCCGGTCATCGCGACGATGCATCTCGGCCAGCTCCTGGCGCTGCTTCCCAAGGGCCTGCGCGTCGACCCGCCGCCGGCGGCACAACCGCTCGATCGCGACCTGGCCGTCGTGGTGGACGATGACACGTCCATCGGTGACGTCGTGCGCATCACGCGCACCACCGGAGCACTCCTGCTGCGCAGCGTGCAGCTGTTCGACGAGTACCGGGGCCAACAGGTGGGCGAGGGGAAGGTGTCCTACGCGCTGGCACTCCGTTTCCAGCCTGAGGCACCGGCCGACGAGCGCGCCGTCGAGAAGGCCATGAAGCGCATCCAGGGGGCGCTGCGTCACCACCTGGGCGCCGAAATCCGCTAGTACCGTTGTCGTTCGCAGACGCGGACTGCTACGCTACCGCCCACCCGAGCCGTCGTACTGCCGCGCCGTTCGGAAGCGTGAAACGAAGGGAAGCGACCGCGTGGAGTTCCTCTCGCAGCTCAACTGGATCGACCTGATCATCGTGCTCATCCTAGCGCTAGGCGCCTTCGCCGGCTTCACCCAGGGCCTCATCCGCTACGCCTTGAGCTGGGTGGCAATCCTGGTCGCCTTCATCGTCGCGGCACAGCTGAAAGGCCCCGTCAATGACGCGCTCAGCTTCTGGGATGCATTCACCCCCGACGTTCGCGAATTCTGGATCTTCATGGTCCTGTTCGTGGGGCTGGTGATCGCCGGCTGGTTCATCGTGCGAGCCATCTATCGCACGACCCGGCTGCCGATCGTGAAGCAGCTCGACGAGATTGGCGGCGCGGTGCTGGGCGTGCTCTTTGCGGCAACATTCATCGTCTTCCAGCTGGTCGTATTCGACTCATTGTTCACGCCGTTCGCGAACCTGCCGGCCAACGAGGTCGGCGGGCTGAACGGCTACTACGACGCCATGAACTCGTCGCTGCTGGTCGGTTTCTTCCGCGATACGATCATTCCCACCGCCGGCTTCCTGGCGCGGCCATTTGTTCCGAGTGAGATCGCGTCCATCCTCCGATTGCAATGAGCGCCTTGGCGGCACCGATCGTGGCCGAGCACGCGCTCATCGCCGAACGCAGCTGGTTCGACCGGCCTTCGCCTGAGGTCGCCCGCGACCTGCTCGGTGCACTGCTGATCCACGACGCTCCCGAGGGCCGTGTCGCCGGCCGCATCGTGGAGGTCGAGGCTTACACGGGTCCTGAAGACCAGGCCGCCCACTCGTCGCACGGCCGGA
>JBBRXE010000227.1:0-2838 GCA_038248695.1 Candidatus Limnocylindria bacterium
GGTGACATCGCTGGATGGCTGCGCCCCGGCGACCTGCTGGTCGTCAACGACAGCCGCGTGATCCCGGCCCGGTTGCCCGCGCGGCGAGCGGGGGGCGGTGCGGCCGAGGTGCTCCTTCTGCGGCCGCTCGACGATGGCCGCTGGGAGGCCCTCGTGCGCCCTTCGGCGCGACTCCGTGACGGCGCACGCTTGACGCTGCGCGGCGGCGACAGCGTCGAGGTGGGGGAGCGGCTGGGCGACGGCACGCGGGCCGTGGCGTTTTCTCGTGATCCTGCGGCCGTCATGACAGCTTCGGGCGAGATGCCGCTGCCGCCATACATCCACGATCGATCAGCGCCGCCCGAGCGCTACCAGACCGTCTACGCTCGACCGCCGGGTTCCGCTGCGGCACCCACCGCCGGACTGCATTTCACCCCCGAGCTGCTTGGCACCCTGGAGGCGCGCGGCATTCGACGCGCGAGCGTGACGCTGCACGTCGGGCTCGACACCTTCCGACCACTGGAGGGCGAGTTCATCGATGAGCACCACATCCATACCGAGTGGTATGCGATCCCGGCGGCGACCCGTGCGGCGATCACCGAGACCCGCGCCGGCGGCGGGCGAGTCGTCGCGGTGGGCACGACCAGCGTCCGCGTGCTGGAGACGGCCGCGCGCGACGATGCAGTCACGGGCTGGAGCGACCTGTACATCACGCCCCCGTATCGTTTCAACGCCGTCGACGCGCTGATCACCAATTTTCACCTGCCGCGCAGCTCACTCCTGCTGCTGGTGACCGCCTTCTTGCAGTCTGGCGTCTCAGGCGCCACTCCCTTCGAGGCGCGCGACGCGCTGCTGGCGGCATACCGCGGGGCACTGGAGTGGGGATATCGGTTCTACAGCTTCGGCGACGCGATGCTGATCGTCTGACGTTCGGTGCCGAGCTCGTAGTGCGAGTGACCGCTCAGCCCTCGACGGGAGCGGGCGGCGGCAGGACGCGCGGCCGCGGCGGGGGAGGAGCCGCATCGGCCTCGTCGTCGGACGGTGACCAGCCGGAGGGCTCGGCCATCACCGCGGCCACTTTGGCGAAGTCGGCCAGGGCCGCGCCGAGCTCGGCCGATTCGGTGGCGCTCTCGAACGCCGGGCGCCCGACGCGCAGGTGCCAGCGGGTGCGATGCTCGAGCGCCCAGACGCGATACGTCTCGACGCGCAGCTCCACGTCGCGCACCGCCTGCCACGGGTAGAGGCGCGCCTTCAGCGAATAGCGGGCGGCGGATCCGCGCGGGGCGTACAGGCCGTCGAGCATGCCGACCTCCGTCGCGACCAGGATGCGGCGCTGCTCGTCCTCGGATCCTGCTTCGACAGCGTAGATCGCGATGTCGTCGACGCCGAGCGTCTTCAGCTGCAATGAGACCCACTCGCGCAGCTCGTCGTTGAGATATGGCATTCGGGGCCAGTCGGCCAGTCGCACTCGGCGCACCTCCTCGGGACAGACGTAGCCTATCCTCTCCGCAGCATGCCGAGCAGCCCTTCGCCGACCAGCGGCACGCCACCCATCAGCTTCAGCTTCACCCCGACCACCACTGGTCGCGCCCGACTCGGACGGCTCGCCACTCCGCACGGGGACATCGACACGCCGCAGTTCATGCCGGTCGGCACCCAGGCGACGGTCAAGAGCCTGACGCCAAGCGACCTGCGCAACGCCGGCACGCAGATCATCCTGGGCAATACCTACCACCTCAGCCTGCGGCCCGGCGCGGAACGGGTTGCCCGGCTCGGGGGCCTGCATCGGTTCATGGCCTGGGATGGACCGATCCTGACCGATTCGGGCGGCTTCCAGGTCTTCAGCCTGGCGCATCTGCGCCAGGTGGATGACGACGGGGTGACATTCGCGTCGCACCTCGACGGCTCGCCGCAGCGCCTCACGCCCGAGCGCTCGATGGAGATCCAGACGCTGCTGGGCAGCGACATCGCCATGGCCTTCGACCAGTTGGTCGACCCGACGCTCGCCCGCGCCGAGGTCGAGGAAGCGATGGTGCGCACGCACCGCTGGGCGGAGCGCTGCGTGGCGGCCCACCAGCGCGCCGACCAGGCGCTGTTCGGCATCATCCAGGGAGGCGTCGATCTCCAGCTCCGGCGTCGATCCAGCACGGAGATCGCTGGCCTGCCGTTCGACGGCCTGGCCGTCGGTGGACTGAGCGTCGGCGAGAGCAAGGCCGCGATGGCCGCCACGCTCGATGTCGTGGCCGAGGCGCTCGGTGACGACCCGCGGGTGCGCTACCTGATGGGCGTCGGCGCGCCACTCGACTTCTTCGCGGGCGTCGAGCGTGGGATCGACCTGTTCGACTGCGTCCTGCCGACGCGCGTGGCACGCAACGGCCAGCTATGGACCCGCGAAGGACGGCTGAACCTGCGCAACGCGCGGTTTGTCGACGACGCTGCGCCGCTCGACGCCGAGTGCCCATGCGAGACCTGCCGCGACTACTCGCGGGCATACTTGGCACACCTGTTCCGGGCGGAGGAGCTGCTGGCCTATCGCCTCGCCTCGGTCCACAACCTCACCTATACTCTCGATCTGATGCGCGCGATCCGTGCGGCACTGGCCGACGGCTCGTTCGCATCGCTGCGGGAGACCGTGGCAGGGCACTATGAGCGCGCCGGAACGAAGCCCAGTAAGCCGCCAGTAACGGCCCGGTAAGGACCGATGGTGCAGGCTATGGGAACCAGGTTCGGCCCCAAACTGAGGTTCAGCCAAGATGGGTAGCCGAGATCGACCGCGCCGCGAGCCCAAGCGCAAGCCGAAGGAGAAGGCGCCGAAGATCCAGCCGACATCGGCCTACGAGCCACCGATGTCGACCGAAC
>JBBRXE010000228.1:0-2837 GCA_038248695.1 Candidatus Limnocylindria bacterium
GCGCCAGGATGCGATGTCGCGGCACGTCGAGCGAGATGTCGCGCACCGCCGCCACCCCGCCGTAGCTGATCGAGACACCCTCGAGCTGCAGGACGGCGTCTCTGGCGTCGATGCTGGCGATCTCCTCTCGGGCGAGTGCCGTCAGGGCCACGGCCTCAACCACCGATGCGCCTCCCCACGAGGCGGGCGACGACGCCCACCAGCAGCACGAGCAGCATGAGCTCGAGGGCGCCGGCCCAGGCGCGTTCCTGTCCGGCGGCAAAGGCGCCCCGCGCCTCGCGGAAGATGAGCAGCGGCAGGGCCGTCTGGCCGCCGCCCTGGAAGTCGAGGACGACCGATTGGGCGGCGAGTGCCGTCAGGACCAGCGGCGCCGTCTCCCCGAGCGCTCGCGCGACGGCGAGCATCGAGCCGGTGACCAGCCCCGGCGCCGCGGCCGGCAGGACGACCCGCAGCACGGTCTGCCATTGGCGCGCCCCGAGCGCATAGCTGGCGCGCTTCAGGTCGCCCGGAACGAGCCGCAGGATCTCCTCGGAAGAGCGGACCACGATCGGGAGCATGATGATCGCCAGCGCCAGCCCCCCGACGAAGGTGCCGAAGCCGATCTGGCGCACGAGCAGGGTGTAGACGAAGAGCCCGACGAAGACGCTCGGCACACCCGTCATGACGTCGGCGAAGAAGCGGACCGGCCCCGCCAGCCGGGAGCGCGGGAACTCGGTCAGGTAGACAGCCGTCGCGATCCCCGGTGGCACGGCCATCAGGGTCGCCAGACCGCCCATGTACAGCGAGCCGACGAGACCGTGCAGGTAGCCGCCGCCCGCCTCGCGGCGCGAGAAGTTGAAGGTCTCGGTGAGGAAGGCGAGATTCATAGCCGGCAATCCGCGCGCGACCGTCACGCCAATGATCAGGAGCAGCGGCACCACCGCCAGCAGCCCGGCAAGCACCAGCAGCGCCGTCATCAGGCGGTCGAAGGCGGTCCGTCGACGCGCCCCGGCGGCGCGCTCCAGCAGCGAGGGCGAGTGCGCCGTCATGCGACAGCCTGCCCGCTCAGGTCGCCGATGCGCCGCACGATGAGCCGCGCGGCGACGTTGATGGTGATGGTGATCGCGAACAGGGTGACGCCCAGGGCGATGAGCGCACGCATCGCCTCCGGCGCCGACTCCTGGAAGGTGTTGACGATCTTGGCCGCCACGCTCTCCCCGGGCTGGAAGATGCTCGGATTGATGGCCGTGGCGCCGCCGATCAGCAGGGCCACCGCGATCGTCTCGCCCAGCGCGCGGCCGAGGCCGAGCATGGTGGCGCCGATGATCCCCGGCCGGCTGCGCGGCAGCACCACCGAACGCATCACCTCCCATCGCGTGGCGCCGATGGCGTAGGCCGCGTCACGCTGCGCGGCGGGCACGGCCACGAAGACCTCGCGTGCGATGGCGGTGATGATCGGCACGACCATGATGGCCAGCACGATGCCAGCGTAGAAGAAATTGAAGGCGATCACCGGTCCAGCGAAGACCGGCACCGCGCCGAGCGCTCCGCTGATCGACTGCGCGGCTGGCTTGAGCGCGACCGGTGCGAAGAAATGGAGCCCCCAGAGCCCGTAGACGACGCTCGGGATGGCGGCCAGCAGGTCGATCAGCGCGATGAGCGGGCCGCGGATGCGGCGTCCAGCCACCTCGCTCAGGAAGAGCGCGATGCCCAGCGAGACGGGCACCGCCAGCAGCAGCGCGATCGCCGAGGTGACGAGCGTCCCGTACAGGAAGACGCCAGCCTGGTAGGTGCCGGTGATGGCCGTGCGCGACACACCCGGATCCCAGGTTGTCCCGGTCAGGAACGGCCACACACCCTGCGAGATGAAGACCGGCAGCGCATCCAGCGTGGTCGCCCCGATCATCAGGGCCAGGATGGCCAGGACGGCGACCCCTGAGAGGGTCACCGTCCAGCGGAAGATGGTGTCGCCGCGAACGCGCCTCACCCGTCGGCGTTGATGCGATCGACGTTGGCCAGCGCCTTCGTCTGCAGCGCCTCGCCGATGGGCGCGTAGTGGAGTTGCTGGGCGATGTCGTCGCCATCGGTCAGCGACCAGCGCAGGAAGGCCTTCAGCGCATCGGCCTTGGCTTGGTCGTGTCCGCAAGTGTACGCGAGCACCCAGGTGGCGCCGGCGATCGGGTAGCCCTCGCCGCCGACGCCGAGGATATTGAAGCGCAGATCGTCCGGGATCTGGATGCCGTCCGCGGCCGCCGCGGTCGTCTCCAGGGTCGGCGCCACAGCCGTCCCGTCCGCGTTCTCGACCGATGCCACGGAGAGATTGTTCTCGATGGCGTATGAGAGCTCGACGTAGCCGATGCCGCCCTCATTCTGCGCGACCGCCGCGGCGACGCCGTCGTTGCCCTGGCCGCCGACGCCGGTGGGCCAGCTGACCTCCTTGCCCTTGCCGACCGAGGCGTGCCACTCGTCGCTCTCGTCGTCGAGGTAGGTGGTGAAGATCGAGGTCGTGCCCGACCCGTCGGAGCGATGGGCGACGATGATGGGGGTGGCGGGCAGGCTGACGCCCGCGTTGAGCGCCGTGATGGCCGGGTCGTTCCAGACTGTGATCTTGCCCCCGAAGATGCCCGCGATCGTCGCGGAGTCGAGGACCAGGCCGTCGAGGCCGGGCAGGTTGTAGGCCACCGCGACCGCCCCGAAGACGGTGGGAATGTGGACTACGTCGCAGCCGCGCGCCTTTTCGGCGGCCGCGATCTCGTCATCGGTCATGAAGGCGTCCGACCCACCGAAGTCGGTCGACTGCGCGATGAACTGCTCGACGCCACCGCCCGAGCCGATGGGCTCGTAGGTGATCGAGACGC
>JBBRXE010000229.1:0-2803 GCA_038248695.1 Candidatus Limnocylindria bacterium
ACGAGTTCGCCACGGCCTACGGATCGATCAACCTTTCGATCCCGCACCGGCTCGTCCGCGAGGCCGAAGACGAGGTGCTGGTGCTGCAGGCCACGTCCCAGGCTGCGCTGGATGCCATGGCGTCCGGGCTCTAAGGCCGTCAGTGCTTCGGTAACGGTCCTCAGCGGGGCCCTTATTCCACGCCGCCGCCGTCGCCGGCCCGCGACGCGGCCATAACGGTCCTGATTGGAGCCCGTATCCCGCGGAGGCGCGATCGCCAGCCCGGCGCGCGGCCATAACGGTCCCCATGGGAGCCCGTATCCCGCGGAGGCGCCGAGATCAGGACGAACTTGCCCTATACGGCTCATTCGGCGCCCCATTACGGGCTGACTCCGGCCAGGCGCCGAAATAAGGCACTGCGGGGCGAACATTAGTGTTGGCCATGGCAGTGGGGATCACGCGGCGGCCGCCACGTAGCGCTACGTGCGCTCCTTGGGCTACGTGGCGCTACATGGCGCTACATGGCGTCGGGGGCGGAGATTCCCATCAGGCCAAGGCCGTTGCGGAGGACCTGGCGCGTCGCGTCGACGAGGGCTAGGCGGGCACCGGACAACGCCGCCTCGGACGGCTCGTCGGAGAGGACGCGGCAATCCCGGTAGAACTGTGAGTAGAGCGAAGCGACCTCGTAGCAGTAGCGCGGCAGGTCCTGCGTCTCGCGGCGGGCGGCGGCATCGGCCACTACGTCGGGCAGAGCCAGAAGGCGGCGAATGAGAGCCTGCTCCGCGGGATGCGTCAGCAGCTCGGCGGCGCGCGACGTGTCGGGTGCCAGCGAACGCTGCGCGGCGTGACGGAGAATCGAGGCGCTGCGGGCGTGGGCGTACTGGACGTAGTAGACCGGGTTCTCATTCGACTGCTGCTTGGCAAGCTCGATGTCGAAATCGATCCCGACACTGGCCCCGCGTGAGCCGATGAACCAGCGCGCAGCGTCGGCGCCGATCTCCTCCAGCAGCTCGTCCAGCGTGACGAACTCGCCCGAGCGCTTGCTCATGCTCATCTCCTCGCCGTCGCGGATGAAGCGCACCCAGGCGATGAGCAGCCACTCGACGTTCTGCGGATCGAACCCGAGGGCCTGCGTGGCGGCACGGTTGCGCGCGACGGTGCCGTGGTGATCGGCGCCCCAGATGTAGATCAGCTCGTCGAAGCCGCGGCTGAACTTCTCGAGCAGGTAGCCGATGTCCGAGGCGAAGTAGGTCGGTGCTCCAGTTGACCGATACACGACGCGGTCCTTGTCGTCACCGAGGTCGGTCGACCGGAACCAGGTCGCGCCGTCCTGCTCGTACAGGTAGCCCGATTCGCGCAGCTTCGCCACGCCGCGATCAACCCACCCATCGGTGTGCAGCGAGCCTTCGCTCTTCCAGACGTCGAAGCGCACGCCGAGCCGCGCGAGGCTGGCCTCGATGCTCTCGCGGATGCGCCGTGAGGCCCACACGCCGAGCGGCCAGGCGGGGTCGTCGGTGGCGTGCGCATCGGTCCAGACGTCGGCTGGCAGCTGATTGGCCAGCGCGGTGACGTAGTCGCCGTGGTAGCCGTCCTCGGGCACCTCCGTGCCGGAGTGCCGCGCCATCACCGAGAGCCCCAGGTTGCGAACCTGCGCGCCGGAGTCGTTGAAGTAGTACTCGCGCGTCACGCTGTGGCCGGCCCCCTCCAGGACGCGGCACAGCAGGTCGCCGACGAAGGCGCCGCGCGCGTTGCCGACGGTCAGCGGACCGGTCGGGTTGGCGCTGACGAACTCGACGTTGACCGAATGAGGCTCGCCGGCGGTCAGGCGTCCGAAGGCGTCGCCGGCTGTGCGGATCTCCTCGACCTGCGCGGCGACCCATTTCGGATCGAGCGTCAGATTGATGAAGCCGGGCGGCGCGACCGATGCCTGGGCCATGCCATCGGGAAGGTGCAGGTGGGAACACAGGGTCTCCGCGATGCGCATCGGGTTGGCGCGTGCCAGCGGGGCGAGCTGCATCGCCACGTTGGTGGCGTAGTCGCCGTGCTCGGGGCGCGCCGGTCGCTCGATGCCGATGGGCGGTGGATCGCCGGGAAGCGCGAGGTCGCCTGCCTCGGTCGCCTGCCGCAAGGCGTCCGCCACGGCGCTCCGCAGCGTGGCGCGCAGCGTCGTCATCGGTCCCGCGCCAGGCGAAGCTCCAGTGCCTGGTCGGCGGTGAAGTCGCGCAGGTTGAGCGCATCGGCCGCGACCTCGAGCAGGGCCGCCGTGGGCGCAAGGCCGATGAGCTCGCAGTGGTCGATATCGGTCCCGGCCTCGAGCGCCATGCGCCGGATCTCGCGCACCACCCGGGCGATGCCGGTGCGCTGCCAGTCGACCAGGTTCATGCTCACCTGGGCGAGGCGCGGCTGGCCCGGATTCTCGAGCAGGACGCCCATGGCCTGCACCGCCGGCAGCCCGCCGGATGACTCGCGGATGGCGTAGGCGATCTTCTTGGCGAGGCCCAGGTCGTCGTTGCTGAGGTTGACGTTGAAGGCGATGAGCGGCTTGCGCGCGCCGACGGCCACGGCCCCACCGCGCGGATGGATTCTGGCTGGGCCGAAGTCGGGATCCCGGTCGGGGTTGGCGCCCAGCTCGTCGCGGAGCCCCTCGTATTGCCCACGCCGAACGTCGGCCAGTCGGCGGCGGTCGGGCCGCAGTGCGGCCTCGCCGTAGAGGTATACCGGCAGCTCGAAGCGCGTGGCGATCTGCTCACCGAATCGTCGTGCCAGGTCGACGCATTCCTCAAGGCGGGTGTTCCCCAACGGCACGAACGGGATGACGTCCACG
>JBBRXE010000230.1:0-2796 GCA_038248695.1 Candidatus Limnocylindria bacterium
CGGCGCGGTCCACCACCGCTAACGAGGAAGCGCGAAGTCGCATGACCCAGAAGACGAAAGTGCCGTACCGCTGCTCGTTCTGCGGAAAGAGCCAGGAGCAGGTCCGCAAGCTCATCGCCGGGCAGGGCGTGTACATCTGCGACGAATGCATCAACCTCTGCCAGGAGATCATCGAGGAGGAGATGCTCGAGGCGCCGCGCGCCAAGAACTCGTCCGCCCCGCTGCCCAGCCCGCACAAGATCAGGGACCAGCTCGACCAATACGTCATCAGCCAGGAGCAGGCCAAGAAGGTCCTCTCCGTGGCGGTGTACAACCACTACAAGCGAGTCAATGCCGGCCACAGCGTCGACGACGTCGAGCTCGGGAAGAGCAACGTGCTGCTGGTCGGGCCGACTGGCTCAGGCAAGACGCTCCTGGCGCAGACGCTGGCCAAGGTGCTCGACGTGCCCTTCTGCATCGCCGATGCGACCTCGTTGACCGAGGCCGGCTACGTCGGCGAGGATGTCGAGAACATCCTGCTGCGCCTCATTCAGTCCGCCGACTTCGATGTTCAGCGCGCACAGCGTGGAATCATCTACATCGATGAGATCGACAAGATCGCGCGCAAGACCGATAACCCGAGCATCACGCGCGACGTCTCCGGCGAGGGCGTCCAGCAGGCGCTGCTGAAGATCCTGGAGGGAACGGTCGCCAACGTGCCGCCGCAGGGCGGTCGCAAGCATCCGCACCAGGACTTCATCCAGATCGACACGACCAACATCCTGTTCATCTGTGGCGGCGCTTTCGAGGGCCTGGAGAAGATCGTCGAGGACCGCGTCGGGAAGCGCTCGATCGGCTTCGGTTCGCAGGCGCAGCAATCCAAGGATGAGCGGCGCCAGGTGCTGCTCGGCCGCCTGATGCCCGAGGACCTGCTGAAGTACGGCCTGATCCCCGAGTTCGTCGGCCGACTGCCGGTGGTCGTTTCGCTGGCCACGCTCACCCAGGACGACCTCGTGCGTGTGCTGACCGAGCCGAAGAACGCGGTGACGCGCCAGTTCACCAAGTTCCTGTCGCTCGACAAGGTCGAGCTCGTCTTCACGCCGGAGGCGCTGATCTCCACCGCCCGGTTGGCGGTTGAGCGCAAGACGGGCGCGCGCGCCCTGCGTACCATCGTCGAGGAGGCGCTGCTCGAGGTGATGTACGAGATCCCCGAGCGGACCGACGTCAAGAAGGTGGTCATCACCGGCGAGACGATCGAGCATGGTCAGCCGCCGATGCTGGTCACCGAGAACGAGGAAGCCGAGCCGCGGCGCCGGTCGAAGGATCGCGCCGACCGCCAGGAGGAATCGGCCTAGGCCCGTGGCGCGGTCTACGCGTCGCCGTCGGTGGCCGCTGGCTCAGGCCCGACCTCGGAACCTGCCGACCGCGAGATCATGACCCGATGCGGGAAGGGGATCTCGATCCCGTTCTTCGCGAAAGCCGCCAGGATCCGCTTCCGGAGCTCTCCCGCGACCGCCCATTGCTCTGCGGCGCGGACCTGGCCAAGGACCTTCAGCGTCACTCCATTGCTGCCCAGCTCGTTGATACGCACCACGGCAGGTGGCTCGATGAGCCTGGGTCCCCAGTCGGGATCGGCCTGCAGCTCGGCGCCGATCGAGTCCACCAGCCTGGTCGCCTCGTCGATGTCGGTGTCGTAGCCGACCTCCACGTCGAGGTTCACCCGTGCCCACACACGCGTCAGGTTCGATGCGACGACGATCTGGCCGTTGGGGACCGAATGGACCGTGCCATTGAGGTCGCGCAGAACAGTCCGGCGCAGGCTGAAATCCTCGACGACGCCCTCGACGCCGGCGATGCGCACCACGTCACCCTGGCTGTACTGGTTCTCGAGTACGACGAAGATGCCTGCCAGCCAGTCCCTGATGAGCGCCTGCGCGCCCAGCCCGACTGCGATCCCGGCCACACCCAGGCCGGCGATAGCGGGAGCGATGTTGATGTTGATCGTCGAGAGCGCCATGAGCACGGCGATAAGCAGGATGATGATCGCCGCGATGCGCAGGGTCAGTCGCTCGAGTGTGCGCACGCGGCGCTCGAGCTCTCTCGCCGAGAGCGTGTCGTCGCGGTCCTCGACGGGGCCCGCCACGAGCAGCCGCGCCACGGCCAGGCGGATGGCCGAGCGCACGACCATGAAGGTGATGATGGCCAGCACGCCGATCGTCAGAAGCTGCAGGATCTGGCCGGCCCACAACGGCAGGAGGATGTCCGGTAACGTCATGACCGGATGGTAGCAATCATGCGGAGCGGTACGACCGGGTTGTGCGCCCCAGTACTTTGGACCACTCGGGGTGCACCCCCGCAACGGGATAGGATGGGACCACGCCCACCGACGGGCTCGACCCAGTCACAGGTGAGAACACGCAGATGACCTCAACTCCACGGCGCCCCGGCTTCCGACTTCCGTGGACAGCCGAAGGCGACGACACGACGGATCCGCCCGCTCTCGACAAGGCGGCGGATGTGGCAGCAGGCCCGTCGAAGCCCGTGGGCTCGGTGCCGGCGGGCGCGCCAGCGGCTCCGGCGGCCAATGCGGCGACGCCGCAGTCACCGACCGTGGCGACCACCGCCGGCGAGCCGGCAAAGCTCGCAGCCACGGCAGCGACGACACCGCCTGCCGCCGCAACCATGGCAGCGACGACAGAGCCTGCCACCGCGGCTGCGGTGGCAACGCCTGTCGCCACGGCGCCGACGAGTGAGCCGTTCCTGCAGGACCTGGTCGACGCCATGCGCCACGTCGCCGAGGAAGCGCGTGACAAGAAC
>JBBRXE010000231.1:0-2779 GCA_038248695.1 Candidatus Limnocylindria bacterium
CGCGCACGGTCGAACGCTTCAGCCTTGCGCGCTGGCAGGAAAAGATGGACGAGGTGTGGCACGGCCTTGGTGTCGATCGCGCGCGCCCAAATGACCGATCCCGCTGAACGATCACCCGACCGAGCTCTGCGGGTACACCGCGGCAGCCGGCGCCGGGTCTCGCCGGCTGGCTCGGTGCTCACCGGCACCGGATTCCAACATTGGTACTGGCGCGATGTATGGGACCTGTGTACCATGCGGTCACTTATCGGTCCTTGTTCGCGACCTATCTGAGAGGGGACTTGTCTGGTGCTTCCACGCCTCGTTGCGTCTCGATCGTTCCGCCTGTTCGCCACCATTCCGACCGCGCTTGCCCTGGTGGCCTCGCTGGCCCTGCCGGCGCAGTTCGTCACGGCCACGGTCAGTAACCTCGCGCTGACGAAGGCAACGGATGCCACCAACCCGGAAGCGCCCGGCGACTCATACAAGTACACCCTTACCGCCACCACCACCGCGGCGGTCACCAATCTCATCGTCAGGGACAGCACCTTCGACTACCCTCAGATTTCGGTGACCGGCGTTACCTATACGAAGAACGGTGCACCGGGAAGTGCCTGTGGCAGCCCGCGCCCGGACAACATCCGCTGCGTTATCGGCGACCTTGCAGGCCCGACCACGGTGGTCGCGACGGTCAATGTCACGGTCAATCCCAACGTCAATGTCGCGTGCGACAAGCCAGGCGCACATGGCACGCTTGACAACACGATCCTCAACGCTGCGAGTGCCACCTGGTCTGACGTCGATGGCGGTCCGTTTACGGTTACGACGCCTGTCGTTCAGGTGAATCTGGATTGCGCTGGCTACGACCCGAATGCCGCCCCGGCGCCCGACACGACAATCACGAGCGGCCCGTCGGGCACGGTGACCTCGACCAGCGCCAGCTTCACGTTCACGGGCACGAACAGCCCGACCTCGTTCCGATGTGCGCTCGACGGAGGCTCCTTCGCCACATGCACGTCTCCGAAGGCGTACAGCGGGCTCGCGAAGGGGTCACATACCTTCGAAGTGCAGGGCGTGAACGCCACCGGCCCGGATGGAACACCCGCGGAGCGGATATGGACCATCGCCTCCCCCAATCCCTTCACCGACATCAACTCGAGCATCTTTAAGAACGACATCCTGTTCATCTACAACCGCGGCGTCACTGCCGGCTGCACGGCGACCAAGTACTGCCCCGACGACAAGGTGCTGCGCGACCAGATGGCCAGCTTCCTGGTGCGTGCCCTGAACCTGCCGGCGACCAGTACCGACTACTTCGATGACGATAACGGCGACATCCATGAGGGCAACATCAACCGCCTGGCGGCGGCGGGCATCACTGCCGGCTGCGCACCACGCCGCTACTGCCCCAAGGATCCGGTCAATCGCGACCAGATGGCCAGCTTCCTGGTGCGTGCCTTCCACCTGCCGGCCAGCAGTACTGACGCCTTCACCGATGACAACGGCAATCAGCACCAGAGCAACATCAACGCGCTGGCCGCATCGGGCATCACCGGTGGCTGTGCTCCTGGCAAGTACTGCCCGCAGATCGCGGTGACCCGCGGCCAGATGGCGGCCTTCCTGCACCGCGCCATCTTGAACTGAGGGTCGCCGCCCTGGATCGAGCGATCAGGTCAGCGCAACCTCCCCTGCTTGGCGCGCGTGACGGGCATGACGATGCTCAATACCAACTCGCGGGCCATCGTCGGAGCGGCCGACCCGATCAGCGAGCGACTGACCTACGAGCTGCGGCGCTAACGGCATCCGCTTCTACTCGCGACCGCGCGACGGTGCATACGTCGACTGGGAGCCGAATCCGCCGCGCTTTCTGAGCCCGGCGGCTTCCGCGCCTCCTATCGAGTCGTAACGCTCCTTTGGGGAGGCACTATTGGCGCTTTCCAGGTGGAGTGACCGATATCGGGCATCCTGAGACCGATAACGGCCCCAGCGGGTGGCTTCGACGCCATATCCGGCTTGGGAAGTGGCGGTATCGGTCAGAGGTCGCTGTCCGCCGGAGATCAGGCTCCTCAAGGAGGCCATTACGCGGCGGCGGGCACGTAGGCTGGGTTAGCGCCACGTCCCCGGCGCGGCTGTTTCCTCGCCACGCTCGGCGCGCCCGCCGAATGCGATCGCTTCACTAATGATCCGCCACGCGTCGTCGACGCCCAGCCAACCGCGGACATCGGTCTGGCGCTTCTCGAGCGTCTTGTAGGTCTGGAAGAAGTTCTCGATCTCGAGCAGCCGATGCGGGCTGATGTCCTCCAGCGCACGTACCCGCTCCCAGCGCGGGTCGTCGTGGGCCACGGCCAGGATCTTGTAGTCGTGGCCCTTCTCATCGGCCATGTCCAGCACGCCGATGGGCCGCGCGCGGACAACGCACCCGGGAAAGGTCGGCTCGGCGATGACCACCAGCACGTCCAGCGGGTCGCCGTCCTCGGCCAGGCTGCCCTCGATGAAGCCGTAGTCGCACGGATAGTGGACGCTCGAGAAGAGGACGCGATCGAGCACGAACCGATGCCGCACGTGGTCGTACTCGTACTTGTTGCGGCTGCCCTGCGGGATCTCGACGGTCACCTCGATGGGGGCGCGCGGTGCATCGGTCATCCTGCTCAGCCGCGCACCCGCGCCTTGCCGTTCTTCACCACGTCCCTGCCGCCGTCCCCGTTTGCGTGGGAGCGCTTCGACAACGTGGTCGGCAGGACGCCATGCTCGACGGCGGCCTCGGCGCGGATGAGATGCGTCACCGCGTTGATCAGCGCCA
>JBBRXE010000232.1:0-2772 GCA_038248695.1 Candidatus Limnocylindria bacterium
CCCAACGCTGCCGCCGTGGGCCTCGGCAATATGGCGCACGATGGCCAGGCCCAGTCCGGCGCTGCCGCCCATCTCTTCCTCGCCGCGCGCCCGCGAGCGGTCGACCTTGTAGAAGCGTTCGAAGAGGCGCGCCTGGTGAGCCTGCGGCACGCCAATACCGTCGTCCGCCACGAAGAAGCGAATCGCCAACGGTTTGGCCGACCAGCCGATCCGGATCTCGGCGCCAGCCGGGCTGCACTTCACCGCGTTGTGCGCCAGGTTGAGGATCGCCTGCCCGATCCGCTCCCGGTCGCCGGTGACGCGCGGCGCCGCGCCCTCTCCTGCGACTTGCCGAACACGAATGTCGCGCCGCTCGGCGACGGGGGCGATGCGGCGCGCGACATCGGCGACCAGCGCATCGGACTCGAGCGGCTCGAGGCGCAGCTGGGTCTCACCGGACTCGATCATCGACAGATCGAGCAGCTCGTCGACCAGCTGGGCGAGATGGTCGACCTCGCGCTCGATCTGCTGCGCGAAGTCGGCGGTCGTCGCGTCGTCGGCGACGGCGCCGGAGGAGAGCGTCTCGGCCAGCAGCTTGATCGATGAGAGGGGCGTGCGCAGCTCGTGGCTGATGTTGGCGACGAAGTCGCGCCGCACGCGCTCGACGCGGCGCAGAGCGGTGATGTCGTGGAGCAGCAGCACGATGCCGCCCTCGACCGGAACGGCGTCGACCGCGAACGTGCGGCTGCCGAGCCGCCCGAGCTGCGCCTCGCCGGCGATCGGCTGCCTCGACCCGAGCGCCTGGCGGGCGATCCCGTCGAGCGGGGCCGATCCGTAGGCCGCGATGAGGCTCATGCCCGGCAGCTCTGCGGCCGGCCGATCGGCCAGCGCCAGCGCGTCACCACCGGTGCGCAGGATCTGCAGCCGCTCGTCGACGAGCAGGAGCACGTCGCCACCGGGGCGCGCCAGCAGCGCCTCAAAGGCGGCCGCCAGGTCCACGCCGGGGCTCATCGTTCCGTTGGCGGCGACAGCGCGTAGCCGACGCCGCGCACGGTGCGGAACCAGTCGTGGCCGCCGCGTCCGCGCAACTTGCGCCGCAGCCAGCTGACGTGCACGTCGACCGTCCGCTCCTCGCCGGCGTAGTCGATGCCCCATACCGCGCCGAGAAGCTGGTCGCGGCTGAAGATGCGCTCCGGCTCTCGCGCAAGATGGGCCAGCAGGTCGAACTCGCGGAGCGTGACGCCGACCTCGGCGCCATCGAGGGTCACGGACCGCCGGGCGAGGTCGACGCGCAGCGGCCCGACCTCGAGGGCGGCAGGTCCGGAGCCGGCCGGTCCAGGGCGGCGACGCAGGACCGCCTCGATGCGTGCCAGCAGCTCCGGCCGACTGAACGGCTTGGCGACGTAGTCATCCGCGCCGACCTTCAGCCCGACGACGCGGTCCAGCTCGTCGCCCTTTGCCGAGAGGATGATCACCGGCGTTGCGATCCCTTCGGCCCGCATGACGCGCAGCACCTCGATGCCGCTCATGCCGGGCAGCATCACGTCGAGCAGGACGAGGTCGATGCCGGCGCCGCGCGCGGCCGCCAGGGCCTGCTCTCCATCGACGGCCGGCGTGATCTCGTAGCCCTCGCGTGACAGGTTGAAGGTGAGCGCCTGGCGCAGCGTGCGGTCGTCCTCGACCAGCAGGATGCGTCGCTTCCGACTGCTCAGGGGTTGAGGTCCTCCACCTGGCCCGTGGCCAGGTACACGACGTCCTCACCGATATTGGTCATGCGATCGCCCAGACGTTCGAGGTGGTGCGCCGCGAAGAGCATGTGCGTCGTCTGCGCCACGCGTTCTGGGTGCTCGCCCATGACCTCCAGGCTGGACCGATACGCCTCGTTGTACAGCGCATCGATCTCATCATCGCGGCGGCACATGGCCCGCGCTCCCTCCTCGCTGACATCGACCAGCGCGCGCATCGCGGCGCGCAGCTGCTCGCGGCAGAGGGTCACCATCTGTGGCACCTGGCGCAGCATCGGCTGCTCGGGCTCGGCGGCGAGCTGCTGGGCCAGCTTGGCGATGTTGACCGCGTAGTCGCCCATGCGCTCCAGCTCCGCGGCGGCGTGGTACAGGGCAAGCAGCTCCCGCGCGTCGCGCGCCACCGGCGACTGGGTGGCGATGGCCCCGGCGATTTCCGTGTTGATGCGACGCTGCAGCTCGTTGACCTGCTCGTCGTCCCAGCGCACCCGGTCTGCGAGCTCGACATCCCGCTCGACGAGCGCACGGCCGGCGCCGGCAACCGCCTCATCGACCAGCGAGCCGAGGCGCAGCACGTCCTCCTTAAGGGCGGTCAACGCCTGGTCGAAGCTGCTGCGCAGTCCGCCATGTGGTCGCGCCTCCGGTTCGTCGCTCATTGGGTCGAGCTCCATCGGTTCGGTCATCCGAACCGTCCCGTGATGTAGTCCTCGGTGATCGCGTTCGACGGCGAGGTGAAGAGGCGATCGGTCGGCGCCACCTCCACCAGCCGGCCGGCGCGGTCCTCGCCCATGGTCAGGAATGCCGTCACGTCGCTGGCGCGTGCCGCCTGCTGCATATTGTGCGTCACGATCACGATCGTGTAGCGCTCGCGTAGCTCACGCATCAGCTCCTCGATGCGCAGCGTGGCGATTGGGTCGAGCGCCGAGCACGGCTCGTCCATCAGGATCACGTCCGGCTCGACGGCGATCGCCCGGGCGATGCACAGCCGCTGCTGCTGGCCGCCGGAGAGGGCCGTGCCGGGCGATCGGAGCTTGTCCTTGACCTCGTCCCA
>JBBRXE010000233.1:0-2753 GCA_038248695.1 Candidatus Limnocylindria bacterium
ACCCACCATCGTCGACGGCAGCCATGTCGAGCACGCCAAGCCGGCCCCCGACCTGCTGCTGCAGGCGGCCGCGGCGCTGAACATCCCTGCCGCGGCTTGCTGGTATGTCGGCGACGCGACCTGGGACATGCGCGCCGCGGCCGCCGCCGCGATGGTGCCGATCGGGGTGACCACCGGCGCGGCCGGGGCCGAGGTGCTGCGCGAAGCCGGGGCACGTGTCGTCGTCGGCTCGCTGAGTGACCTGGTGCCGCTGCTGCCGCCCGCTGGGGCGACGTGACATGCCGCTCGACACATATCGGCGCAAGCGTGACTTCGCCCGGACGCCGGAGCCAGCCGGCGAGACGCCGGCAGCGGCTGGCAATCGTTTCGTGGTCCAGCGGCATCGGGCCACCCGCCTGCATTACGACTTCCGCCTGCAGATCGAGGGGGTGCTGGTCAGCTGGGCGGTCCCGAAAGGACCAACCCTTGATCCGGATGCGCGCCGCATGGCGATCCACGTCGAGGACCATCCGGTCGACTATTTCGATTTCGAGAGCGTCATTCCGAAGGGGGAGTACGGAGGTGGCGACGTCATCGTGTGGGACTGGGGCACGTTTCTCCCCGAGGAGACTGATGATCCCGCTGCGGCGCTGCACGGCGGCGAGCTGAAGTTCAGGCTGGCTGGCGAGAAGCTCCGCGGCCGGTTCACCATCGTGAGGACCGGGGCGCGACGGGGCGCGGGCCCGACCGAAAAGGACCAGTGGCTGCTCATCAAGAAGCGCGACGAGTTCGCGGTCGCCGGCTGGGACGCCGAGGATCATCCGCAGAGCGTCAAGACGGGACGCACCAACGACCAGGTCAAGGCCGGCGCCGATGCGCTGTGGAGCGGCCGGGCGCCGGCAGACGAGGCCGAGATCGATCTGTCCGCGGCGCGTGAGGCGCCCATGCCCAACTTCATCGAGCCCATGAAGGCGACGCTGGCGAGCGCGCCGTTCAGCGACGACGACTGGCTGTTCGAGGTGAAGTGGGACGGCTACCGAGTCGAGACTGTCGTCCGAGACGGAAAGGTGCGCCTCTGGACGCGGCGCCACAACGAAGCCGCGGGCTATTTTCCGGATCTCACCGGCGAGCCGACGTGGATCGGCGCCAGCGAGGCGATCGTGGATGGCGAGGTGGTCGCACTCGACGCCGACGGTAACCCCAGCTTTGGCTTGCTGCAGGAACGCACCGGCATCCGCGGCGCGCCCGGCGCTGCCCGGGCATCGCGCGGCGCCCGACCGGCGCCGGAGGAGATCGCGGCGATCCCGCTGGTGTACCAGGTCTTCGATCTGCTGTATCTCGACGGCCGCTCGCTGCTCGACGTGCCGCTCCGGCAGCGCAAGCGCCTGCTGCGCTCCGTGCTGCAGCCGGACCCGCTGGTGCACTACGCCTCCCACGTCACCGGCGATGGTGACGCGTTCTACGAAGCGGCGCGCCAGCGCGGCCTCGAGGGGATGGTCGCCAAGCTGGCCAGCAGCCGCTACGAGCCCGGCCGCCGTTCGAAGAGCTGGCTCAAGATCAAGCTGCGCGCAGAGCAGGAGCTGGTCGTGGCTGGCTGGCTGGAGGGCAGAGGAAGCCACAGCGACCTCGGGTCACTGATTGTCGCCGTGTACGACCACGGTGAGCTGCGGCATGCCGGCCAGGTGGGCAGCGGCATCGATGCTCGAACGCGGCGCACGCTGCTCGAGCGTCTCACGAAGCTGGAGCAATCCGACTCGGCGCTAGGTCCGACGCCGCGGATCAGGGCAGCACACTGGGTCGACCCGAAGATCGTCATCCGTGCGGAGTTCGCCGAGTGGACGAGCGACGGCCTGCTGCGGCAGGCGGCGTTCAAGGGTATGGAGCTCGACAAGGATCCGCGGACCGTGACCCGCGAGCGTGCCGTGGACACCGGACAGGCGACGCGCAGCGTGGCACCGGCGGCGGAGGGACCGGCGAAGCGCGTGACGCGGACCGAGCCGTCGTCGCCCGCCGATGCGGAGCTCCGCGCCCTCGACGCGCTGGGCGCACAGGGAACCTGGAGCATCGGCGGTCGTGATCTGCGCCTGACGAACCTCGACAAGGTCCTGTGGCCCGGGGAAAAGATCACCAAGCGCGATCTCATTCGCCACTACGTCGCGATGGCGCCGACGCTGCTCCCGTACCTTGCGGGGCGCGCCGTGAACCTGCACCGCTATCCGGACGGCATCGGGAGCAGTCATGGCTTCTGGCAGAAGGACGTGCCGAAGCATGCGCCGGACTGGATCACGCGCTGGCAGTACACCGGCAGCGAGGGTCGCAAGGACTACGTCGTGGTTGACCAGGTCGGCACCCTCGCATGGCTGGCGCAGGAGGCGGCGATCGAGATCCATCCATGGACCTCGCCAACGGCGGCGGCGGACAGGCCGAGCTATGCCCTGATCGACATCGATCCCGGCGAGAAGACGTCCTGGGAGGAGGTGCTGGTCCTGGCAAGGCTGTATCGGACCGCCCTTGAGCACCTGGGTGTGGCGGCTGCTCCGAAGGTGTCGGGCCAGCGGGGGATCCAGATCTGGGTTCCCGTCAAGCCGGTCTACTCGTTCGAGGACACGCGGGACTGGGTCGAGACGCTTTCGCGCGCAATTGCGCGGACCGTGCCGGAGCTCGTCAGCTGGGAGTGGAGCAAACGATCACGGAAGGGGTTGGCACGACTGGACTACACCCAGAATGCGATCAATCGAACTCTCGTCGCTCCGTACGCAGTTCGTCCCGCGCCG
>JBBRXE010000234.1:0-2747 GCA_038248695.1 Candidatus Limnocylindria bacterium
CGCGCAATTGCGCGGACCGTGCCGGAGCTCGTCAGCTGGGAGTGGAGCAAACGATCACGGAAGGGGTTGGCACGACTGGACTACACCCAGAATGCGATCAATCGAACTCTCGTCGCTCCGTACGCAGTTCGTCCCGCGCCGAGTGCGCCCGTCTCGGCACCGATTCGCTGGGACGAGCTCGACGATCCCGAGCTGCGGCCAAATCGCTGGACGATCGGCACCATCGCGGAGCGCCTGTCAACGGTCGGTGATCTCTTCGCGCCCGTGCTCGACAACAACCAGCTGCTGCCGGAGCTGTGATGCGCCGGACAGCAGCGATCGCGCCGTGGAGCACCGCGGCGCGATCGTCAACTCACCTTTATCGCGAAGCTTGGACGGCTCAGGGGAAGCCGTTGCCGTTGCTGCATGCGGCCACCGTCGAGATGACGGATAGCAGCGTCAGCGCGGCCAGAGAGCTCGCGAGCAGAATCGAACGAGCGATTCGCTGCAGACGCATGGCCTTCTCCCGTGACTGGCACGACCCGGCGGATCGTTGGCCTGCGTCCACCGTGGCGCGAGCGCCGCATTCGGGCAATGACCGATCGGTACTGTGAGACTGTGCCCAGTGGCGTACCTTCGGCCCAACGGGCGTCAATGAATGCTTGCCCTCGGGGTGTAGACTCCTCGGCATGCCACGCACCAAGTTGATTGCCCGGCCCACGGCCGAGGACGCTGAGCTTGCGAAGCGCATTGGGTCCAGGATTCGCGAGGCCCGCCTGAGGGCGGGGCTGACCCAACAGCAGCTCGCCGGCGAGCGTTACACGAAGGCCTACATCAGCGCCCTGGAAACCGGCATTGCGCGGCCGTCGATGGTTGCGTTGAGCTACCTTTCGGAGCGGCTGCACCTGGCGCCCAGCCATTTCCTCGACACCCAGAATCCGGCGTGGGGCCGCCTGCAGACCGATCTGCAGCTCGCTTCTGGCGAGTGGCAGGCAGCGGCCGACGGCTACGCCGATCTCGTGGAACACGCACCGGACGATCAGACACGCGCGGAGATACTCCGTGGTCGAGCAGAGGCGCTCGCCCGCATGGACCGCGGCAAGGAGGCGGTCGGCGCCGCATCAGAGGCGGTTCGCCTGTTCCTGGACCTTGGGCGCGAGGCCGATGCCGCACTTTCCCGCTACTGGCTGTCGTTTGGCCTCTACCTGTCGGACAATGAGGCCGATGCGCGCTCGCTGCTGCGGGCGCTCCTCGAGCAGGTCCGCGGTGGGCTGAAGGTCGAGCCGGACTTCGAGATGCGCCTGCTGGTGGCTCTCGCATCGGTCGATTCGCGTGACGGGCAGCACGAACGGTCGCTCGCCTACCTCGAGGAGGCACGCGGCCTGTCCGAGGACCTCGACGATCGACGCCGGGCGACCTTCCTGGTCGGGCTGGCGATCAGCTACCGCGAGCTCGGCGACGTCGAGGCAGCCATTCGGGTCGGGACGCAGGCACTGGGCCTGTTCCGGTCAGCGGGGGCGGTGCTCGAGTCCGCCACCATCGAGAACGACTTGGCCCTTGCCTATCTTGCCGCGGGCAACGTCAGTCGTGCCGGTGAGCTTGCCTCAGGCGCCCGCGCCCGGGCCGAGGGCAGCGGAGACCAGCGCCTGCTGGCTGCCATCCTGGAAACGGAGGCGCAGGTCGCGCTGGCCAACGGCGCGCGGGATGATGCCCTCGAGCTGGCTGCGCGCGCGCGCGTTCTGGCGCGGAGCACCGGCAACCAGAAGGCCGAGCTGGCCGCCATGCTGACCGAGGCGCGCGCGCTGCGCGAAGCGGGGCGGGCGGACGTGGCCGAGACCCGATACACCGAGGCGGCCACGCTGGCGCGCGATGGTCAGGCGGCCGGCCGCCTCCGTGAGGTGCTGCGCGAATGGGCCGACTTGCGGGCCAGTGTCGGTGATCATCGCGGCGCATACGAACTGACGAGCGAAGCGCTCGGCGCCTGAGTTCCCACAGCGACTGTTCCAATAGAGGTTGACAATGGCGGTCTGCTGCGGATAGTCTCATTCGTGACGAGTTGGTATGGGCACCGGCGACTTGTCACCGGACCAATTCGACACCGGGGGATAGGGGATCGGAGATGGGGCACGTCTCCGATCCCTCCCACGTACCTGCCGTCGCGACGACCGGCGCCACTCGACTAGGATGGACGCATGGCACGCCGTCTCTTCGTCTTCGATGACCCCGATCGTTTCGTGGCGGGTGCCGTCGGCGAGCCCGGTGGGCGAAGCTTCTACCTCCAGGCGCGCAAAGGTGCAGCGGTCGTATCGGTGAGCCTCGAGAAGACGCAGGTCGCCGTCCTCGCCGATCGGCTGGGCGACCTGCTGGATACCATCGAGCCCGTCGCGCAGGCAGCCGTCGGCGCCCGCGACCCAAAGCCGCTGGATGAGCCGGTGGTCGAGGTGTTTCGCGTCGGTGCCATGGCGCTCGCGTGGGATCCGGCACACGCATCCGTCGTCGTCGAAGCGCAGCCACTCGGAGATGCGGTCGAATACCACGAGGTGCCGGATGATGATCCCGACGGGCCTGACGTGCTGCGCGTGCGCATCTCGGCCGCGGAGGCGCGGGCATTCGTCGACCGATCGCTGGCGCTCGTCGGCGCCGGCCGTCCCGCCTGCCCGTTCTGCGGGATGCCGCTCGAGCCGACCGGCCACTTCTGCACCAACGCCAAGGGACGTCTGAACTGATGGTCGATGCGCCGCTGCGCATCGACTGGCTCGATGGTGCTC
>JBBRXE010000235.1:0-2732 GCA_038248695.1 Candidatus Limnocylindria bacterium
AGCGGGGCACGCTGGCTGGGATTCGCCGCGAGCCTGAAATACGGCTCCTTGCTGCTGATGCCCTACCTGTGGCTGAGGCGTCCCGAGGCGCGGCGCGCGCTGCTGCTCGGCACGGGCGCTCTGCTGCTGGTGAGTCTCGTCCACTTCGCGGTCGACCCGGGCGTCTGGGTGCGATTCGTGGCGGCCCTGGCGCAACAGGCCGCGAGCCCCAATACCGCGCCGTTCGTCGGTGGTCAGTTGCTGACCCTGCTGCCATCGACCTTCGGCGACTTCGTGCTGCGACTGGGGATTGCGTCGGCGCTGCTCGCACTTGCGATCTGGCGCCGATGGGACTGGCTGGCGTTCACCGCCGCGACCCTGGCGGTGCCAACGCTGTGGCTGGCACGGCTCGCGCCGCTCGTCGCAGTACCGCGGCTGTGGTTGGAGGATCGCCAGGCGCGCCAGGTGACGCTCAGCATGGGAGCCGACGCTCCACGACCGACGTCGCCAGCAGAAGCCCGAAGCTGACGAACCGCTAGACGCTCAGCGGTGCCTCAAGGCGGCTGCCCGGCGGCGAGCAAGCTCAGTCGTCCGTCGAGCGGCGTGCGCGGACCGATGGGTCGGCCTTCGGGAGGCGCCGCGCCTCGTAGACGTCGAAAGCGTCCGGGATGTTCGGATCGCGCGCCATCAGCGGCCAGCCATCAGCGGCCCGCGATCAGCGTTTCGCCACCAGGTCCGCCTCGAGCTCATCGATCGGCCGAATCGAGCGCTCGCCAGTGGCGCGCACGGTGACTTCGGCGCCACCGGCGGCGATGGAGCGCGGCGAGATGGTGACGATGAGCGGCATGCCGAGCAACTCCGCATCGGTGAATTTGACGCCCGGTGACTCGTCGCGGTCGTCGTACAGCACCTCGACGCCGGCATCGGTCAGGCGCTGGTGGAGGCCGTCGGCCGCATCGGTCACGTTGGCGTCGCGCGCGCCACCGATGGCGACCAGGTGGGCGGCGTAGGGCGCCACCGACTCCGGCCAGGCGATGCCCTTGTCGTCGTGGTGTGCTTCCACCACGCAGGCCAGGCTTCGACCGATGCCGATGCCGTATGAGCCCATGACGATCGGATGCAGCTCGCCGTCCTCGCCAAGATACGTCGCGCCGAGCGCCTGGGTGTAGCGCGTGCCGAGCTTGAAGATGTTGCCCACCTCGATGCCGTTCGCCAGCCGCAGCGGCTCGCCGCAGTTCGGACAGGCATCGCCCGCGCGGGCGATGGTGAGGTCGGTCACCACGTCCGGCGTGTAGTCGCGCGGCACGTTGACGTTGCGGTAATGCGCGCCGTCCCTGTTGGCGCCGGCCACCAGGTTGGGGGAGGCGACCGCGAGGTCGTCGACAACCACGAACGTCCCTCGCGCGCCGATGGGCGACGCGTAGCCGGGCACCATGCCTGCTGCGGTGATCTCCTCGGGGCGAGCCGGGCGTAGCTCAGTGGCCCCGGTAGCGTTCGTCAGCTTCGTCTCGTTGACGTCGAAGTCGCCGCGCACGATGGCCGTGATCAGGCGGTCATTCTGATCGGCGAAGAAGGCGGCTTTGGCGGTTCGGTCGGCACCGATGCCGAGCAGTGCGGCCAAGCTGGCGATCGTGCTGGCGCCAGGCGTGTCGACCTCTTCCAGGGGTTGTGCCTCCTCGCCGGCCGGCTGCGGCTTGCGAAGCGTGGCGATCTGCTGGTTGACGGCGTAGCCGCAGCTGTCGCACAGCACCAGGGTGTCCTCGCCGAGCGGGTTGAGTGCCATGAACTCGTGGGCCAGGGTGCCGCCCATCATCCCGACGTCGGCGCCGACGGCGATGGTCTCGACACCCATGCGTTCGAAGATCCGCGTGTAAGCGGCGTGGTGCAGGTCGTAGCTGCGGTCCAGGCCCGCCTCGTCGAGATCGCACGAGTAGCTGTCCTTCATCACGAACTCGCGGACGCGGACGAGGCCGCCTCGCGCGCGCGGCTCGTCGCGGAACTTGGTCTGGAAGTGGTAGACGATCACCGGTAGCTGCCGATAGCTCTGCACGATGTCCCTGAGCAGGTCGGTGACCACTTCCTCGTGGGTCATGGCCAGCACCATGTCGCGTCCGGCGCGGTCCTTGAAGCGCACCAGAGCCGGACCGGTGCTCTCGTAGCGGCCGGTCTCGCGCCATAGGTCGCCGGGGTGCACCACCGGCATGCTCATCTCCTGGCCGCCGATGGCGTCGATCTCCTCGCGGATGATCTGCTCGATCCGTTGTGCCACACGGAATCCGAGCGGCAGCAGGCTGAAGATGCCCGATGACAGCTGGCGAATGTACCCGGCGCGCACCAGCAGTCGCGCGGACGGCATCTCCATGTCGTTCGGCGCTTCGCGCAGGGTCGTGAAGAAGAGCTCGGAGAGGCGCATGGGCCGCTGATTCTAGCGGGTGCCGCCAGCCGAGCGGCCTGGGACTTGACCCTGGGCGGTGCAAGCTGCGGCGACTCCGGTCCCGGTCGAGTGCCGTATCTCGCGCGCGACTCCCCGCAGCGAGCTAGTGGTCCCGGTGGAGTGCCGTATCTCGCGCGCGACTCCCCGCAGAGAGGTAGCGGTCCCTGCGGGGTGCCGTATCTCGTCCGCGACTCCCCACAGCGAGGTAGCGGTCCCTGCGGGGTGCCGTATCTCATCCGCGACTCCCCACAGCGAGGTAGCGGTCCCTGCGGGGTGCCGTATCTCATCCGCGACTCCCCGCAGCGAGGTACCGGTCCCG
>JBBRXE010000236.1:0-2715 GCA_038248695.1 Candidatus Limnocylindria bacterium
CGCGGTCATGGTGCGGGTTCGCGTGGGGCAACGCCGGCGGGCACGTTCCATGCGGAACGCTTTCCCATGGCCACGACCGATGCGAGGCTGAGGCTCAAGATCCGCGCGCTGCGGGTTTCGTTCGCCGATGCAGGGCGGGGAGACACGTCCGATGGCCGGATCCGCGATCGAGCAACGGAGATCCTTGAGTCGATCGCGCTCGAAATTGAGCCGATGGGAGATCCGGAGCTACGTGACCTGCTCGAGGCGGCGCGGCGCGAGATCGAGGCCACTGATCGAGGCCGCTGAGCGATCAGGACTATAGTGCTTGGCCCGTAGAGGCTGATACATGACAACTAGCCCACCCGCCGCGGAGGAATCGCCTACGGCGCATCGTCGCGTGAGTGTCGTCAACGACAGCCCGGACTTCCTGGAGCTCATGAAGGACATCCTCGAAGCCGATGACTACGACGTCAGCATCATCAACGGCGAGCACATCTCGAGTATCGAGCCGATCCGGGCGACACAGCCCGAGTTGCTGATCGTCGACCTGCGCCTGTCGCAGGCTATCGTTACCGGCTGGGACATCGCCAAGCAAATCCGGGCTGACCCCGAACTGGCAAGGATACCGATGATCCTGTGCACGGGAGCCCCCGACGAGGTTCGTGAGCGAGCCGCGGAGCTCGCGGCGCTGCCGGGGGTCGAAGTGTTGGCCAAGCCCTTCGCTATTGGCGAGCTTGAAAGCATGGTGGCTCGGCTCCTCATGGCCGACCGCGACGCGGGACAGCCCCAGGAGCGCAACGACTTCGAAAAGACCATCGAACGCAGCAATCCGAACGAGGTGGAGCGCGCCGGCCCGCCGCTGCAGAAGCATGCCGAGGGCGAAAACGCCGGCGACCACAGCGACACGCGGGTGGTACAACCCGGCGAGGAGCCGCCTCCAGAGGCGGATCGGCTGTAAATCGGGAGTACCGCGGCCGTTCGGGATCGGCTAGGCTATCGCTCCATGAGTACCGAACGCGCCATCCAGATCCTGGTCAACATGGCGGCCCTGTGGGTCGCCGTACAGATCGTCGATGGCATCAGCTTCGGCGGTGAATGGTGGAAGCTGCTGTTGGTGGCCGTCGTCTTCAGCTTGCTGAACACGTACCTACGGCCGATCCTGCGCATCCTGTCCATCCCGTTCACGATCATCACCTTCGGCATCTTCCTGCTGGTGATCAATGCCCTGATGCTGCTGCTCACCAGCGCTGTCTCGGGCGCGCTCCATCTCGAATTCAGCGTCCACGGCTTCGGCGCCGCCTTCCTGGGCGCCATCGTGGTAGCGATCGTGGGCCTGCTGCTGTCGATGCTGATCGGCACCGGCCGCATGGCGAGCAAGCCGCTCTGATTCGCCGGGACCGCTGACCGATGGGCCGAGCGCCCGCCCTCGTCGGTTTCCTGCTGGCCCTTTCACTGGCGGTGCTCATCGCCCTGGCGGGGCCGCTGCTTCTCTTCAACGGATGGTTCGTCTCATTCGAGCAGGCCCGCACCGACGTTCCGGCCCGGCTGCAGACCTCGCAGGTCGAGGTCGACCGCGTGACCGGCAGCATCCTGACCGATATCTGGACCGCAGGCGACTTCGAGGTGAGCCTCGACGGCCAGGTGCCACTGCTCGATGGCAACGAGCGCAGCCACATGCGCGACGTCGGCAGCCTCGTGCGCGTGCTCGGCACGCTGCTGGTCGTCGCTGCGCTGGTGCTGCTCTTCAGCCTGCTGACGCTGCGCCACGAACGGCGGCGGGTCGGCCGGCTGCTGCTGACGGCGGCCGGCATCGTCGGGACGTTGGCCGTGATCCTGGCCTTCGTGTTCGCCGTGGCGTTCGACCAGGCGTTCCTCGCCTTCCACGAGCTGTTCTTTCCGCAGGGCAACTTCCTGTTCGGTCCCGATTCGAACCTGCTGCGCCTCTTCCCCGAGCCATTCTGGTCCGATGCTGCGTTGGTCGCCGGGCTGGCGATCATCGTCAGTGCGCTCATCGTCACGCTGATCGGCTGGTTGCTGTGGCGATCACGCCGCACGTCGGCCGGTACGCCCCACTGACCGCTCATCGCCGGCGCAGGCCCTGAGCCTGCGAGCCGCGCGTCGCTGCTCGGCTACACTCCTGCCATGGGGTCGTCCATTCGCCTCGGCCGGATCTTCGGCGTCCAGATCGGGGTGCACCCATCCTGGCTGGTGATCGCCTTCCTGATCACGTACTCGCTGGCGGTCGCCCAGTTTCCGGTCCAGTACCGTGGCTGGAGCGTGGAGCAGTACTGGCTCGTTGGCGCCGCGACCTCGGTGCTCTTCTTCGCCAGCGTGCTCGGTCATGAACTGAGCCACGCCCTTGCCGCTCGGCGCTTCGGCCTGCAGGTCACCGACATCACGCTCTTCATCTTCGGCGGCGCCGCGACGCTGGAAGGTGAGCCGCAGCGGCCGCGCGACGAGGCGCTCATCGCGGCCGCCGGGCCGCTGATGAGCCTGGTCATCGGCATCGTCCTGCTGGGCGTCGACGCCGTCGTGACCCAGCCGCAGATCGGCGCCCTTGTGGGCTGGCTGGGCGTCATCAACCTGTCGCTGGGCCTGTTCAACCTGATCCCTGGCTTCCCCATGGACGGCGGACGCATCCTGCGGGCGGTGCTGTGGCATCTGCGCGGTGACCGCCTCGCCGCGACCCGCAACGCGGCGCTGGTGGGCCGCCTGTTCGGTTACCTGCTCATC
>JBBRXE010000237.1:0-2710 GCA_038248695.1 Candidatus Limnocylindria bacterium
GGATGTCGCCGTCGCCGGCGATCTCGTTGCTGGTATCCACCACGATCACGCGCTTCCCGAACTCGTCGGCCAGCACGCGGGCGACCTCGCGCAGCATGGTCGTCTTGCCCACGCCCGGCCGGCCCAGGATCAGGATCGATCGACCGCCCTCGACGATGTCGCGGATGATGTCGATGGTGCCGTACACCGCGCGTCCGATACGGCAGGTCAGGCCCACCACCTTGCCGGACCGATTCCGGATGGCGCTGATCCGATGCAGGGTGCGCTCGATGCCGGCGCGGTTGTCGTCGCCGAAGACGCCAATGTGATCGACGACGTGGGCAATATCGCCCTCGGTGATCTCGCGGTCGAGCAGCTCCACTTCGCCGTTGCCGAAGCGCGCCTCGGGCCGCCGGCCGAGATCCATCACCACCTCGAGCAGATCGGTCCGATCCGACAGCGAGCGCAGGCTCGCGCAGATCTCGGGTGGCAGCGCCTCCATCAGGGCGTCGAGGTCGTCGGTCGTCTCGCGGCGTGGCACGGTGCGGTCGGTGCCTCCTCTGCTCGAGCGATGGTGCGGGGTGCTCACCTGGTGGCGGGCACCATGGCGGGCTGGCGGACGGTGCCGCGGACCTCGCGGACCAGCATGGTCACGCGCCCGACCGGCTCGAAGCCTGCTGCGCCAACGGCCCGCATCCCCATCGACTCGTATGTTCGCACCGGGGACAGGATCCCTGCAGCGGTTGCGTCGCTTCCCATGGCATCCAGCGCGCCCCGCAGAAACTGTGCCCCATCGGTCCCGTCGCGGACGAGCACGCGCAGGTAGTGCGGGCCGGAGCGGCACGCCCCGTGCTGCGCGAAGCCGCCGGCGCGCTGGTCGGTCAGCATCAACCACGATTCGACGCCGGAAAAATGCATGAGCGGGCTGAGGCTGCTGCGGGGCACGGTGGCCTCGCGGCCTGCCGACTCCCAATCGGTCGCGCCGTAGCCCTCGACCCGGGCGATGGTCGGCGGCGTGCTGTGCGTCCACAGGTCGAACAGGTGCCACGCGTCCGGCGCGCCGGCGGCCTGCAGCGGGATGCGATGAGCGGCCGCGCCGTTGTCCGCAGGGCCGTGCCCGTCGCGTGACAGGACGCGGCGCAGCCATGATCGGGCGGCGGCGAGCTGCTCCGGCGGCCGGTACATGATCTCTTCCTGGGCATACGCCATGAAGCCGGCCTGGCCGAAAAGCTCCAGGTTCTCCTGCACGTCGGCGCATGCTGCGTGATAGCGGGCCACGCCGCGCTGGCCGCCCTCGTCGACCACCGCGCCGAGCAATGCATGGCGGATCTCCGCGGCGGCCGGCGTATCCTCAGCCTCCAGCTCGGTGATCACCCAGTCGTCGCGTCCCGGCTCCTCCAGCGCGCGGCAGGAGCCCACCAGCTCGCCGTCCATCTCCATCACCAAGTGCAGGGACGGTGGCCGAAGCGGCAGCCACGACGGCACGAGGGTCGACAGCCGGAACCTCGGCTGCGACGTCGAGGGAGCCGGGACGCCCAGGCTGCGCCGATAGCCATCCGGCGCGACATGGACGCGCCGCGACAGCTCGTTGAGCGCCTGGCCATCGGTGATGCGCGCCGGTCGCAGTACGCCGCTTCCGGTGTCGATCATCCGGCGTCCCGCGATCCGGCGTCCCGCGATCCGGCGTCCCTCGCCTGGATCATGTCGATCAACAGCCGATGCATGCGCCGGTCGCCCGTCAGCTCGGGGTGGAACGAAGTCGCCAGCACGCGGCCCTGCCGGACGGCGATCGGCTGGCCCGCCCCGTCGCGTGCCAGCACCTCGACGTCGGGACCGAGCTCGCTGACGACCGGGGCGCGGATGAAGACGCCGTGCAGCGGCTGGTCGCCGAGAACCGGGACGTCGAGATCAGCCTCGAAAGAGTTGAGCTGGCGGCCGTAGGCGTTGCGTCGCACCGTGGCGTCGAGCAGGCACAGCACCGGCTCCTCGGCATCATCGAGCCGGGAGGCGAGCAGGATCATCCCGGCGCAGGTGCCGAGCAGCGGCGCGCCGCCGTTGGCCATGGCCAGGATCGGCTCGCGCAGTCCGTACAGGTCAATCAGGCGACGCATGGTCGTGCTCTCGCCGCCGGGCAGGATCAGCGCGTCGAGCCCCTCCATATCCGCGGGCAGCCGCACGAAGACGGGTTCCGCGCCGACGGCGCGCAGTGCGTCGGCGTGCTCGCGAACGGCTCCCTGGAGCGCCAGGATGCCGACGCGCGGCGGCCGGCGATCAGCCGGCTGGCGGGAGGGCGCGGCGGCCGACGGCTTCGCCATGGGTCCCGCGGCTACCAACCGCGAATGGCGAGGCGCTCCTCGACGGGGATCTCGGCCAGCTCCAGGCCGCGCATCGGCTCGCCGAGCCCTGCGCTCACCTCGGCGAGGATCTGCGGGTTGTCGTAGTGCGTCGTGGCCTTGACGATGGCGCGCGCCACGCGCTCGGGATTCTCGCTCTTGAAGATGCCGGAGCCGACGAACACGCTCTGCGCGCCGAGCTGGCGCATGAGGCTGGCATCGGCCGGGGTTGCGACGCCGCCGGCGCTGAAGTTGGGGACGGGCAGCTCGCCAAGCTCGGCGACCTGCTGGACGACGCTCAGCGGCGCGCGCAGCTCCTTGGCCGCCGCGTACAGCTCGTCACCACGCATGCCGGACAGCTCGCGGATGCCCTTCTGCACGGCGCGCATATGGCGCAC
>JBBRXE010000238.1:0-2702 GCA_038248695.1 Candidatus Limnocylindria bacterium
CCAGCCTGGAGGCGGGGGAGACGCACTACACCGCCAACGGCGGGATGCTCGAGCTGCGCGAGCTGATCGCCGCCAACCTGGCGCACCGGTATGGCGTCGAGTACGAGCCACGGACCGAGCTGGTCATCACGGTGGGTGCCAGTGAAGGGCTTGATGCGTCGCTCCGAGCGCTGTTGAATCCCGGTGACGAAGTCATCTATCACGAGCCGTGCTTCGTGGCGTACGCGCCTTGCATAGAGCTGGCCGGCGGAATTCCCGTCCCCGTCAGCACGACCGATGCGACTGATTTCCGCGTCACAGCGGCCGCCATCGAGGCGGCCATAACGCCCCGGACGAAGGCCATCTTCCTGGGCTACCCGAACAATCCCACCGGCGCCGTCCTGTCGGCCGACGAACTGGAGGCGATCGCCGACGTCGCTCGCCGCCACGACCTGCTGGTCATCAGCGATGAGATCTACGACCGGCTGGTGTACGGCTCGCATCGGCACGTGGCGATCAGCTCGCTGCCTGGCATGCGCGGGCGGACCGTCCTGATCGGTGGCTTCAGCAAGGCCTACGCGATGACCGGCTGGCGCATCGGTTTCGTGGCGGCACCCGCCGAGCTGATGGCGGGCATCGCCAAGGTGCATCAGTACGGGATCATGTGCGCGCCGACCGCCTCGCAGTTCGCCGCCATCGAGGCGCTGCGCAACGGCGAGTCGTTCGTGGTCGAGATGCTGGCAGAGTACGACCGACGTCGCCAGCTGATGACCCGGCGCTTCAACGAGCTGGGCCTCGACTGCTTCGAGCCAGAGGGTGCCTTCTACTGCTTCCCGAACATCACGTCGTCGGGCCTGGATGACGAGCAGTTCGCCGAGGCGCTGCTGGCCGAGGAGAAGGTCGGCGTCGTGCCGGGACGCGCTTTCGGGCCTTCGGGCGTGGGCCACGTGCGCTGTTGCTACGCCACCGCCTACGAGGAGATCGTCGAGGCCATGGACCGCATCGAGCGCTTCGTTGGGCGCCACCGATCAAGCTAGCCGGCGGCACGCTCCAGGCAGGCGTGCGCGAAGGCGAGCAGTGCGTCGACGGCTTCCCGGTCCGTCGCGCTGCCGGAGGCCGCCAGCTCGATCTTAGGATCCTCGGCCACGAGGCGCCAGACCGACTGCATCTGACTGGTGTCCTCGCCGATCTGTGCATCGGTCTGCAGGCGGACACCGCGGACGCTGCGCCAGCGATGGATCGTGCCGCGCAGGTACCAGTTCGAATCCTGGGCGGATCCGGAGGGTGCCCAGGAGTAGTCGGCCAGGCCGATGTCGGCCGCAACGTAGATGCGCATGCGCCCGTTCTCGGGGTTGATGGTCACGTGCGTGGCCAGCTCGGTCGCGTCGAGGTCGCCCATCTGACGCTGCAACAGTGCGCGCGCCTTGCCGAGGGCATCCCATTCTCCGATCCTCATGGCGCGCAGCATACAATCGGGACATGGTGGTGAGCACGCGATACGAGACGATCATCGGGATTGAAGTTCACGCGCAGCTGCGCACGGCGTCGAAGATGTTCTGCGACTGCCCGACTCCCAGCCTCGACGACGAGCCGAACACGCGCACCTGCCCAGTCTGCATGGGGCTTCCCGGCAGCCTGCCGGTCATCAACCGGCGAGCCGTTGAGCTGGTGATGCTGACCGGACTCGCACTGGAATGCCACGTCGAGACCGATGCGGTCCGGTTCGAGCGCAAGAACTACTTCTACCCGGATCTGCCCAAGGGCTACCAGATCAGCCAGTACGCCCTGCCGCTGTGCTCGAACGGTCGGCTCGTGGTGCCGGTGCCCGCCGAGGAGGGTGAGGTCACCATCGGCATCACCCGCGCCCATCTCGAGGAGGATACGGCGCGCATGCAGCACGGCGGCCGCGATCACTCGCTGGTCGACTTCAACCGCGCCGGCGTGCCGTTGATGGAGATCGTCACCGAGCCTGACGTCCGCTCGCCGGCGCAGGCGCGCGCCTACGGCGAGACGCTGCGCGAGATCCTGCGCTACATCGGCGCCAGCAACGCGGACATGGACGCCGGCTCCATGCGCATCGAGGGCAATATCAGCCTCAGGCCGATGGGCAGCGAGCCATTCGGCACCAAGGTCGAGGTCAAGAACCTCAACAGCTTCCGCTCGCTCGAGCACGCCATGGCCTACGAAATCGAGCGCCAGGCCCATGCGCTCGAGCGCGGCAAGCCCCTGTTCCAGGAGACCCGTGGCTGGGACGAAGCCAACGGTCGCACGATCTCGCAGCGCAGCAAGGAGGAGGCAAACGACTACCGCTACTTCCCCGAGCCCGACCTGCCGCCACTGCGACCATCGCAGGCGCTGGTTGACGGCCTGCGCGCGTCACTTCCCGAGTTGCCCGCCGCGCGCCGCCTGCGCTATGCCGGTGACCTCGGTCTATCGGCCTATGACGCCGGGGTGCTGACTGCAGACCTGACCCTGGCCAACTATTTCGACGAGGTCATGGCTGCTGGCGCATCAGCTGGCCTCACGCCCAAGGTGGCGGCGAACTGGGTCAGCGGAGAGTTCAGCCGGCTGCTCAACCAACATGCCGCCGAAGGGCTGCGCGCCGATGCCGTGGCGCTCACACCCGCATCGCTCGCCGGGCTGATCGTCGAGGTCGAGGCCGGGCGGGTGAGCGCCACGAATGCAAAGGCCGTCCTGGCGCGCACCTTTGCCTCGGGCGAGTC
>JBBRXE010000239.1:0-2687 GCA_038248695.1 Candidatus Limnocylindria bacterium
AAGTCGAGGTACTGGTCGATGCCGAGCGAGGCGAGGATGCCCTCCAGGTTCGAGCCCCAATCCGAGATGACGCAGATGGCGGAACCGCCGTCGCGCAGCTCGCGAAGCATCGGCAGCACGTCGGGGTAGAGCTCCCAGGCATCGGGCGCGAACTGGCTCTCGAGCACCATGTCAAGGAGCTGACGCTGCTCCTCCATGCCCAGCTCGCGCAGCATCCGCGTGTGATAGTCGCGCCAGGTCGCCTCGATCAGCGCGTCGTCGGTCCAGGTCGCGTTGTCAGGGCGGTGGTAGTCATCCCAGAACCAGGCGTCGGCCGCTTCCCAGGCCGCCTGCAGCTCTGCGTGCCCAACAACATGGCCGTGCCGCTCGAGCACCCCCGCCAGCGACTGCGCCAGCGTGCGGCGCGGCGAGAGAAGCGTGAAGCCCGCGTCGAGGCAGACAAGTCGGTAGGCCATGCTCGCGCAACCCTAGCGCAGACCCACAGACCGATGCGGAGACAGGTTCTCGCCTCCCTCGCGTCGGCCCTGCGCCGGATACTCGCCCGGTGAGTGAACGGCTGTGCCGCGGCCGTGTTTCGCGTCCGTTTCGCGCCCGTGATCGCGTCCGTTTCGCCGCCCAATACTCGCCGGACGAGTGAGTGGCGCGAACGTACACTCGACGGATGCGCACCGCCATTCGCCGCACGCTTCTGGACTGGTACGCCGCCGAGCACCGCGACTTCCCGTGGCGCCGCACGACCGACCCGTACGCGGTGCTGGTCAGCGAGGTGATGCTGCAGCAGACCCAGGCATCACGCGTCGCCGAGCGCTTCCCGCGCTTCATGGACCGATTCCCGTCGGTCAAGGCGCTGGCGCGAGCTTCCGACGCCGATGTTCTGGCCGCGTGGAGTGGCCTCGGCTACAACCGGCGGGCACTGGCACTCCATCGCGCGGCGCGGACGGTTGTGCGTGAAGGATGGCCACGCGACGTTGCCGGGCTGCAACGGCTCCCCGGCGTCGGTCCGTACACCGCGCGGGCGATCGCCAGCCTGGCCTTCGGCCAGTCGGTCGGCGTGGTCGACACGAATGTGCGTCGCTGGTTCCTGCGGCGTTTCGTAGTCGAGGACCGACCAGCGGCCCTTCAGGCGTTGGCCGATGCGCTCGCCGCACCCCCCGGTCGTGATGGCAGCGCCGCGGCGTGGACCCACGCGACGATGGAGTTCGGCGCGGGCATCTGCACCTCCCGCGCACCCGCGTGCGGCATCTGCCCCATCCGAGACGGCTGCCCGTCGCGGGGCCATGCCGACCGTATCCCCGTGCCACGACAGGCCGCGTTCGCCGGCTCGACGCGCGCCGCCCGCGGCCTGCTCCTGCGCGTGCTGAGCGCAGCTCCGGGCCACAGGATGGAGCTGAGTGCGGCGCACGAGCTGCTCGACGGAACGCTGGCTCGGGTGATCGATGGATTGGAGGAGGACGGCCTGGCGCATCGGTCGGGAAAGAGCGTGAAGCTGGGCGGGCGTTGGGCCGGCCAGCCTACAATCGGGCCATGACCATCAAAGCCGCCGGCCTTCACGTCAAGCCCGGCGATCAGCTGCCGTCGGTCGGCCTGCGCGCGACCGACGGGTTCCTGCTCAACCTGCGCAGCTTCGTCGGGAAGCAGCCCGTGGTGTTCGTCTTCTTCGGGGCTCCGACACTGTCCGGTGCCGCTCGCGAGGCCGGCGATCTCCTCGTCGACGGCCTCAAACGTGCGTATCCGCGCCTTACCCAGGCCGGCGTCGCGCTGGTCGGCATCACCTGCGACAACGAAGTGCAGCAGAAGCAATTCTTGGAGGAACAGGACCCGCCCTTCCTGCTGTTCAGCGACGAGCGTCGTTCGGCCGTCGAGCTGCTTGGCGTGCCGACAACCGTGCAGGGCGACAACTACAACGCAGTGCCGACGGCCTTCGCGGTTGGCATCGACGGCACGATCATCGACATCGTCGAGAATGCCACGCCCAAGGGGCTCGTCGCCCGGCTCCTCGAGTCGATCGACGAAGCGCATCCCGCAAGCTCCTAGACCGATGCTCGCCGCCCGTCTGCGGGCCATCGGTCAGCCGCTGGAGCTCGTCGAGCTGCCGGTGCCCGAGCCACGCGGGACGGAGGTGCGCATCCGGGTCGCGGGCTGCGGCGTGTGCCGCACCGACCTCCACATCCTCGCCGGATCGCAGCCGCGCGTCACGCCGCCGCTCACCCTCGGCCACGAGGTGGCCGGCTGGGTCGACGCCTTCGGGCCCGATGCGACACCATTGCTTCGGCACGGCGAGGCCGTGATCGTGTTCGGCGGCTGGGGCTGCGGCGCATGCGCGGAATGCCGCGTCGGCAACGAACAGCGCTGTCCGCTCGGGGCATCGCCGGGCTTCCAGCGCGACGGCGGCTATGCCGAATACATGCTCGTGCCCGATGCTCGCCATCTCGTCCCGCTGGGCTCGCTCGATCCGGTGCGCGCCGCGCCGCTGGCCGATGCGGGCGTGACGCCCTTCCGCGCCGTACGCCGCGCTCGACCGTGGTTGACGCCGGGTGCTCGTGTGCTGCTCATCGGCTTCGGCGCGCTGGGGCAGTTCGCAATCCAGTACCTGCCGCTCGGTTGCGTCGTCGCGGTACTCGACCTCGACCCGCGCAAGGTCGATGCGGCGCGGTCCTTCGGAGCGGTTCGGAAGAGCCTCGAGGGCC
>JBBRXE010000240.1:0-2669 GCA_038248695.1 Candidatus Limnocylindria bacterium
CGCTCGTAGTCGTCCGCCGTCCAGCCGTGCACGCCGGCCAGTTCCGCGTAGAGCTCGGGCAGCGTCAGCGCGTCGACGATGGCAGCCACCCGGGCAGCGTCGCCGAGAACTGGCGAAGCGTCGACGATGGATTGGGCAAGCCGGGCGATGCCCCGGCGGCGGCCCTCCAACAGCGTCGCCAGATCTTCGCGGACATCGGGATCCACAGAGGCGGCCTCGACATGGGTCGTGAAGAGGTCGTGGCCAGTCTGCCACCGCAGCCGGATCGAGCGTGCGAACAGCGCAAGTGACCGATCACGGTCGGGCTCAGCGAGGGCGAGACGGTAGGCGGCATCCGACTCCGGGTCGTCGCGGACGGTCTCCGCCAGGGCACGCAGGAGGTTGGCCTTGGACTCGTACACCGCGTAGAGCGTCTGCACCGCGACGCCTGCCGCGTCGGCGATCTGACGCAGCGTCGTCGTCCCGTAGCCCTGCAGGACGAATAACCGGCGTGCCGCGTCCTCGATTCGCCGTCGGGTCAGCGCGGCCTGCTCGGCGCGGACGCTGCCCGCCGGGCTCTTGACAGCCTTCATTCCGATAGAGTACAACTATCTCCGATAGAGCGCCGCTCTAGCGAGTGTCAAGAATGGAGACCACCGAATGTCCACCGAAGAGAATATCGCCATTGCCCGCCGGCTGATACAAGAGGGCTTCTCGGACGGCAATGTGGCTGTCTGCGACGAGCTGGTCGCGGTCGACGGCGTCGAGCACCAGCGTGGCCTGAAGCCTGGCGCAGCGGGCGCCAAGGAGACGATCCAGACCCTGCACGACTGGTTCAGCGATTTCCGCCTGGAGATCGAGGACGTGATCGCGAGCGGCGACCGCGTCTGGATGCGGGCCCGAGCGACCGGTGTGAACACCGGAAGTGTCTTCGGCCGCCCGCCGACCGGACGTCCTCTCGAGATCACCGTGTTTGACACGGTACGTATCGAAGACGGCCGGATCGTCGAGCACTGGGGCGTACCCGATCAGCTCGGGATGCTCATGCAGCTTGGACTGTTCGGTCGGCCAGAGCCCGCTCTGGGACAAGCGGCGGCGAACTGACGCGTTGATTCATCCGTTCTGCGCCCGGTCGCGGATGGCCGACCAGTACATCGAGACCGGCAGGTGCAGAGTGCTTCGACCTGAGCACTGATTTCGTTCGCGCCGACCGTCGTCGCCAGAAACGACCGGGGCGACGGAGGCCAAGCGACGAGTGGCGCTACTTAGAGCCATCTGGGCGTCTCGCCTAGGTCCTTCCCCCGTACCCCGGGGAAGGGGGCGTTCATCGGGAGCTCGCCGCTGCATCGTCCAGCTTCGTCCCCGAACGGACCGATGACACGACCGCGACGATGGCGTCGCTCGCAGCGGTCGCGCCCGTTGCGCTCTCGATCAGCGAGACATGTGTCAGGTCGGGGAAGACGCGGTGGGACACGTTCGTCGACAGGGTTGCGAGGCGGTCCTGCTGGAGGAGCCAGCCGTCCAGTGGCTCCGCTGCGGCCGTCACCACGACGAGCGGCCGGTGGCCGAGGTCGGGTAGAGCACCAGCCGCATCGAGGATGCCATCGAGCCATGCGAACTCGTCACCGAAGCTTGATACCCCCTGCGGGGTTGATTCGGCTGCGAGTCGGCGAGCCGCAACGTCGCGCGGCAGGTTACTCGAGCCGATCGAATTCACGATCCGAGCGACGCCAACCCGGGCGAGCGCTGGCAACATCCCCGCCAAGGTGCTGACTGGACTCTGCACGGACTGGCCACCGGGCAGCACGGACGCCGCGTGCGGAGACTGCGCATCGAGCAGCACGACCCCGGCAACGTCCTTGGGGTACGCGGCAACGAAGAATCGCACGTATACCCCACCCGACGAATGGCCGGCGAGGATGTAGGGTCCTGGGTTGCCTGATGCTGCGAGCAGCGCATGGAGGTCGCGCGCGATGGCCGCACCGTCCTGGGGACTGGTCGCCGGCTCGCTCCTGCCCCGGCCGGCCCGGTCGTAGGCGCATACACGCGTCGTCGAGGCGATCTTCGGGGCGATGCGAGCGAAGTAGGCCGATCCCTGGCCGAGGCCGCCCTCGAGGACAACGGTCGGCCTCCCTGTGCCGCTGCACGAGATGAAGAGCTTGTGCCCGCCGACGTCGACGAGCTCGCCGCCAATTGCGGACCGACCACCGTCGGTCACCTCGATGACCGTCTCGACGGCGCCACCGACGGCGAGCAGTGCGAGAACGCCGACGACCGGGTAAAGGAGCCAGCGCGACTGCCCGGAGACGTCGCGGCGCACTCGCAGGATCAGCCACGCCGCCAGCAGCAGCACGGGCACCGGCCACACCCACGCGAGCAGGTCCATTACCTTCGCCCCGGGGGCGAAGGTAATGAGCGCCATGCCGGTCGTACCAAGGGTGACTGCGGGAACGAACGCCCAGCGTTGTTCCTGGTCCGTGTACCGGATGGAGAGGACAGCGATGAGCGCCCATCCGATGCCCCAGCCGAGGAGCGCGGCGCCGGTCATGCGGCTCTCGCCGCCACCGGAGGCGGGTCCCAGGGCAAGGATGACCGGGAGAAGGAAGCCGACGATCAGCGATGCGGCGACCATGGGAAAGAGGCGGTGCGACGGCGAGCGCCGCACGTTCGAGAGAGTCATGGAGTCCTCC
>JBBRXE010000241.1:0-2642 GCA_038248695.1 Candidatus Limnocylindria bacterium
CTTGGCCCGCTTCATCGGGCTTGGCCCGCTTCATCGAATCGCCCCGCTTCATCGAGTCGCCCCGCTTCATCGAGTCGCCTGCCGACTGAAACGAGGGTGAACGGCCCGCTCACGTGCATTTGAGTCGTGTGGTTACTGAGATCACCGGGTTTGAGGCTGCGAGCCTGTCACAGCTGCCAAATTCAGTCACCTGGTGCTTACATCGCAGGTGAGCCACGCCTTCTCACTCGTTTGAGTCACCACAGGCATGGCTGCAGGGACGCGACCCTGGTTGACGGTGTCGTGCCCGATCGGGCAGGCTACAACCTGTGACCCATCTCGACGATCACCGCGAGAGGTTCATGGTCTGACCGATGCCTCCCGCCAAGCCTCGCAAGCCTTCGAAGGCCGATGCGCCGGCCGACCCCGACGCCCTCATCCGCCAGGCGGCCGGCACGTACCGCAGCGCCGACGACCGCTTCGAGGCGCGCGACGCCGGCACCGGCTGGTATCTCGTCGATTCGCAGCGCACCGATGAGCTCGGCCAGGAGCTGCTGATCGGGCCGTTTCCGACCCTCAAGGCCGTGCTTGAGGAGCTGCCGAGGGCGCGCGCCGCGAAGTAGCCCGGGCAATCGATGGACTGCCCGGGGCCCGGGCCGCACAATCAGCCCTGTCGCCCGCACGGCAGATCCAAGGAGACCCCCATGACGCTGTACAGCTCCGAATCGAACGGCCCTACGCTGAAGGGCCCCGCCGAGCCCGGCGCGCCCGGGCCCGTCACTTCCCTCGACGACCCGCGCGCGCTGCAGATCCTCAGCACCGAACACTGGAGCCTGCTCACGGCGCGCTCGCTGGCCTACAACGAGGCGTTCACGCGCTGCAGCATGTTCCTCACGTTCCTGTCGATGTCATTCGTGGCGCTGGCGCTCGCCGCCCAGGCGATGTCCTTCGACCGCGACTTCCTGGCCATCGCCGGCGTCGTCCTGGCCTTCGACCTGATCATCGGCCTGACCACCTACGGGAGGATCATCGGCGCGAACGCGGACGACATGCGCGCGGTGCACGGCATGGGTCGCATCCGGCACGGCTACACCCAGATCGCGCCCATCGTGGCGCCCTACTTCACCCACGGCACGCACGACGATCCGGCGTCGGCCATGCTCAGCTACGGCAATGCGCCGAGTGGTGGATGGGCGGGCCTGCTCTATGGTCTGACCACGTCCGGCGGCATGGTCGGGCTCATCACGTCGCTGGTGGGTGGTGTCCTGGCCGGGGTGCTGGCGATCGCGTTCTCGGCATCGACGACGATGGCGCTTGTCATCGGGCTGGTTGGCGCAGTGGCCGTCTTCACCGCGATCAACGCCGCCACCTCCGGCACGCTGGCCCGACGACAGGCGGCGCTGGAGGTGTTGTTTCCCACCCCTGCCGCGGACGCGTCGACCGGCGATGATGCTGTATAGTGCGCTGTATATGCCGAGCACACGAACTCAGATCTACCTCACCGCGGAGCAGCGACGTCGGCTGGATGCGCGCGGTCGCCGGACGGGCGCACCATTGGCCCGCATGATTCGCGAGGCCGTCGACGCCTATCTGACCGATACGACCGCTGACGCCAGTTCTGCCCTGGACGAAACATTCGGCAGCCTGCCTGATCTCGAGCTGCCGGGTCGCGAGGAGTGGGACCGTGACCCGGCTCCTGCTCGATAGCGACGTCTTCGTCGATCACCTCCGTGGCCGACGTCGGATCGCGCCGGGGGCGGACGACATTCACTACTCGTCGGTCACGCGTGCCGAGCTGTTCGCCGGCCGATCCACCGAGGAGCCGCGCGTGCGCCGCCTGCTCGAGCCGTTCATCGAACTGGCGGTCGATGGCGCCGTGGCCGAGCGAGCCGGGCGCCTGCGACGCTCGGCGACAATCCACCTTCCCGACGCCCTGATCGCGGCGACGGCGCTCGAGCACCGGCTGGTGCTCGTCACCCGCAACACGAAGGACTTCGCGGCGGTTCGCGGCCTGCGCCTCCGTCCCCTCGCCGATGAAACCGGGTGATGGATCCCGACGCCATCCTCGAGGAACTCAACGAGGAGCAGCGCCAGGCGGCCACGGCGACCAGCGGGCCGGTGGCCATCCTTGCGGGAGCCGGCACCGGCAAGACGCGCGTGATCAGCCATCGCGTGGCGTATGCGGTGGCCACCCGGGTCGTCGACCCGAAGCGGATCCTGGTGGTGACGTTTACCGACAAGGCAGCGACCGAGATGAAGCATCGGCTGCGCCGCCTGGGCCTGCCCGGCATCGCCGCATCGACCTTTCACTCGGCGGCAAAGCGACAACTCGAGTTCTACTGGCCGCGGCTCCATGGCCGGCCGCTGCCCAACGTACTCGACTCGAAACTGGGCATCATCATCCCGCTCGCCCGCGCGCTGCCGGGCGGCTACAAGTTCACCTCCGCCAAGGACCTGGCCGATGAGATCGAATGGGCCAAGGCCCGCCGCATCGGTCCCGGGGAGTATCAGGCCGAGGCCGCCCAGGCGAACCGCGAGCCACCGGTGCCGGCCGACGTGTTCGCATCGGTCTACCGGCGCTATGAGCAGGCCAGGCAGCGTCGTGGCGTCATCGACTTCGAGGACATGCTGGGCCTGGCGGTTGACCTGTACGAGACCGATGC
>JBBRXE010000242.1:0-2613 GCA_038248695.1 Candidatus Limnocylindria bacterium
ACGCTCGACGTGCGATAGCGCGCCGCCGGTCGGCCGGCTTACCGATGCAACGGCCGTCCTTCACCGGAAGCCGCAGTGCGACTAGCGCCTGAAGTAGCGCCCTGTCGTTGCGAGAGCCCAGACCGTGAACACGTAGGCGACCAGCAGGATGATCCCGAAGACCGGCGCCCTATTGCTCGCGCTGGAGCTTGGGATGACGGCCAGCAGCCCGAACAGGCCGCCCATCACGGCAAGCACGATCCCCAGGATTCGTGCCCAGCTGCGTGCCGAGAACAGGTTGATGCCGCTCACCACCTGCAGCACGCCGAAGACGATGATCACTGCGCCGATGACGATCAGGACCGAGCCGATGGCGCCGGCCGCGCCTTCTCCGAACTGCTCCATCCCCGGGATGTTCATGCCACTGCTGAAGAGTGAGGCCGCAAGCAACGCGAACACGCCGACAATCGCGGTCAGGACGCCGAGCACGATCAGGATGATCGCGGCAATCGTCACCGCCCCCGGCCGTTGCGACGCTCCTGGCCGCAGTTCCGGCCACTGCTCCGGAGGCGGGTAACCTGACGGCAGAACGCCGGTCGGCGTCGAGCCTGGCGGATACCCCGCCGGCGGCACGCGGGTTGGCGTCGAGTCCGGCGGCTCCGGGTGGGAATCCTCGGGTGGTGTCGTTGGAGGGGGCTCGGACTGGGTCATCGGTGCATGCCTCCTATGGCCATGGTCGACCAGGCGTCGACCTCCGCAGTCTAGTGGCACCCATCAACGTCAGATGCGGTCCCCTGACGATCACGCGATTCCTGCGCGGCGCGGATCAGCCGCCTCCAGAGTGACCGCCAAGAATCGACTGCCACGACGCAGCGCCCATGGCATTCGGTACCTGCGTCGCACCGCTGCCATCCGGGTTCGCCGTCCAGGCCTGCACCGCGTCGCCCTGCTTCGCGACGCGCTCGTAGAGGATCCGCGACCCGTCCGGCGCCCACGATCCGGCGCGCACGACCGAGCCCGCGTCGTCCGAGGCGAGCGTCGCGGAACCCTGCAGCCGCAGGTCGAGCGAGTCCAGCCCGCCGAAGCGCGTGATCAGCAGGAAGAGGCCGTCGGGTGACCACGCCCCAGCCGTGACGCGGCCGCCGCTGAGCTTGCGAACGTCGTCGCCGGCGGGATCACTGACCAGCACCCCGTCGGGCGCGTTGAAGGCCAGCCGGTTGGCGGAGGGCGACCAGACCGGTGTGTCGTGCGCGCCACCATCGGTCAGGCGCGAGATCGCTGCGGTGTCCGAGCGCATGACGTACAGGTCGCGATCGTCACCTGCCGAGCCGGCCGCGGTGAAGGCAATGAGCCGGCTGTCAGGCGACCAGGCGAGGTCGGCCACCGCCGTCAGTGCACCGAGCGCCAGGCGACCGATGTCGCGCCCGTCTTCGGCGGAGCGCAGCGTGATGCGGCTGCCCTCAGGAATCGCCAGGCGCGTGCTGTCCGGCGACCAGGCAAACTGGCTGCCGGCGGCGATGGGCTGGCGTTCAAGGCCGTCGGCCTGCATGACAAAGATCTCGGAGCTTCCCTCGGCCAGTCCGGGTTGAGCGAAGGCGAGCCGTGTGCCGTCGGGTGACCAGCTGATCCTCGATGGTGCACCCTCGAGCACCACAGGGTTCCGGCCGGTCGCATCCATCAGACCTATGCCGACGCGCTGCCCCTCCTGGTAGCGGACCGCCAGCCGACCGCTCGACACCGGCGTCAGCCACGGCTGCTCGGCGCTGCCCGCCGCGAGCCAACCCCGTGCGGCATCGCGTCCGCGGCTGACCTCGTACCAGTTGAAGCCGTCGGCGCTCTGTGGGCCGGAGACGATCACCGCGCGCTGTCCGGCCTGCACGACACCGACGGCCGATGCATCCTGCGAGGGCGACGTCCGGATGTTCAGCCCGTCAACCAGGACCTGGACCACGCGACCTGCGGCAAGCGGCGCGCCTGCGGATGGACTCGGCAACAGCGACGGCGATGGCGTGAGCGTCGGCGTGCTGGCTGTCGACGGGGACGGCGCGAGGCTCGACGACGGCGACGGTGTCGCATCGCAGGCCGCCAGAATGAGGATAGCCGCGACGGCGATCCCCCGAACGCTCATGGGCGGCGGGCGGCGGCAGCGATCAGCCGGCTCAGCAGGCGCACGACGACGAGCGCCGACAGCTCGTTGACGTCGCGCGACGGGACCAGCTCGGTGAACGCCGCGCCGGCGATCCGGCAGCGTGCCGCCAGGCCTGCGAGCAGGTCGCACGCCTGCTCATAGGTGAGGCCGCCGGGTGATGGCGCGCTGACGGCGCCCGCAACCGAGGGATCCAGGCCGTCGAGGTCGAAGCTGACGAACACGTTGCCACCGGCCGGCAGCTGCTCGAGCAGCCATGCCACGCCACGCGCCCGAAGCTCGTGCGCGGTCACGAGCAGGTTGCCGGCGGCCCGCGCATCGGCGACGTCGGAGGAGCGGGCGCTGCCCACGCCGCGCAGCCCGACCTGCACGATGCGTTCGACATGCGGCATCTCCGACGCACGGCGCATCGTCGACGAGTAGCCCTCGCGCACGCCATGCACCTCGTCGCGAAAATCCAGATGGGCATCCACCTGCAGCACGATGAG
>JBBRXE010000243.1:0-2588 GCA_038248695.1 Candidatus Limnocylindria bacterium
ATAGGCGTGCGCCAACTGGAAGTAGCGGTCGTAGCCGGCGACCATCAGCAGCTGCTTGAGCTGCTGCGGGCTCTGCGGCAGCGCGTAGAAGCGGCCGGGCTGCATGCGGCTGGGCACCACGAAGTCGCGGGCGCCCTCCGGGGTGCTGCGCACGAGGGTCGGGGTCTCGATCTCGACGAAGCTCATCGCCTCGAAGGCATGGCGCACCGCACTGGCGAGGCGCGCTCGCAGCAGCATGCGCCGCTGCATCTCCGGGCGCCGCAGGTCGAGATAGCGGTATTTCAGGCGCAGCTGCTCGTCGAGACCAGGCTGCGCCTCGTTGATGTAGAACGGCGGCACCTTGCTCGGGTTGAGGACCGTCAGCGCATCGACGGCAACCTCAATGGCGCCGGTCGTCAGCTGTTCGTTGGTCGTCCCTTCAGGCCGATGCCGCACGGTCCCAGCCACCTGGACGACCCACTCGTTGCGCGCGGCCTCACCAGCCTGATGGGCCGGCAGAGCGTCGTCCGAGCTGGTGACCACCTGGGTGATGCCGTAGCGGTCACGCAGGTCGAAGAAAGTCAGGTGCCCGTGATCGCGGCGACGATGCACCCAGCCGGCGAGCGTCACGCGCTGGCCGACGTCGGCCTCGCGCAGCTCGCCGCAGGTGTGGGTGCGAAAGGAGACAGCCATGGGCGGCCAATGGTAGCGGACGGGTCGCTGGCGCGAGGTGGGTCATCTGACGCCAACCGACGCGTACCACGAGTCCGTCTGCTGCTTGCTTCAGCGACGGCTTCTGCCGTCTGGCTCCTGATTCGGACGAGAAGGATCATCCCCGACCGATAAGCGGTGGGACCTGGTCGAGCGGCAGCTCGCGCTGCTCGCCGGCGGCCAGGTCGCGCAGCACCACCGTACCCCCCGCCGCCTCGCTCCCGACGATCACTGCCCAGCCGGCGCCGGCTTTGGCCGCGGATTCGAGCTGTTTGCCGAGCTTGCGCTCGCTGCCATCCGGCCGCACGCGCAAGCCAGCATCACGAAGCCTGACGGCGACCTCCAATCGGGTCGCCAGGTCGCCGGTCGCACCGACCACGGCGATCAGCGGCAGCGGAGCAGGCAGCGGGACGTCCTGCTCCTGCATCGCCAGGACCGTCCGGTCGAGCCCGATGCCGAAGCCGATCCCCGGCATGGCCCGGCCGCCGAGCGTCTCGACCAGACCGTCGTAGCGGCCGCCGCCGCCGAGCGCCTGCTGCTGGCCTTCGCGTCCGGCGACATAGAACTCGAACGTGGTGCGCGTGTAATAGTCGAGCCCGCGCACCAGGCCGTTGTCGATCTCGTATGGGATGCCCAGCCGATCCAGCAACGCGCGCAGCGCAGCGAAGTGGTCGCGACAGGCGTCGCACAGGTGATCGATCGCCTTCGGAGCGCCGGCCGCCAAGTCATTTTCCAGCTGCTTGTCGTCGAGCACGCGCAGGGGGTTGACCTGCAGGCGGCGCCGCGAGTCATCGGTCAGGCGGGATTCGTGGGCGCTGAAATAGTCGATCAGTGCCTGCCGATAGGCGGGGCGGCAGACGCCGTCGCCGATGGAATTGAGATGCACGACCACACCTGAGACGCCGCAGTCGCGATAGAAGCGCGTGGCGAGCTCGAGGAGCTCGGCATCGACCATCGGTCCCGGATCGCCAAGCACCTCGCAGTCCCACTGCGAGAACTGCCGGTAGCGGCCGGCCTGCGGACGGTCGTAGCGGAACATGGCGCCCAACAGCCAGAAGCGCAGCGGGCCGGGACGAACATGCATGCCGTGCTCGATGAAGGCGCGCACGATCCCAGCCGTGGGCTCGGGGCGGAGAGCCCATTCGGCATGCTCTTCCTCGGTGCCCTTGCCGCCCGAGACGCGGAACATCTCCTTCTCGACCACGTCACTCGTCTCGCCGGCGCTGCGGGCGAACAGCTCGATCCGTTCGAAGAGCGGCGTGTCGATCCGCTCAAAGGCATACCGATCGGCAAGCTCGCGCGCCACGGCTTCCACCCGTCGCCAGGCGCCTGCGTCGTCGGGCAGGATGTCGCGGGTGCCGCGCGCCGCACTGATCGACTTGGTCATGGGGTGAGTCTACCGATTGGCAGACGGCCAATTGGTGTCCTGCTCGTTGCCCCGCCTGAGTGTCCTGCGAGCGGTAGACGTCGATCAAGCCACGTACGTGGCTGGAGCCTTCGAACGTGAGCACGGGCGGGCAGGTCCGCAGACGTCGGGCCGACAGTTGAACCGCCTAACGCCCTCAGAACAGTCGGTCGATGGACCGGCGCATGGCGCAACATGGAGCCACCACCGCGACACCCCGGCCTCAGCGCACCTCGCGGGTGACACTGGTCACGTCACGCAGCCGCTCGATGCGCGACAGCACGCGCGACAACTGCTGCAGCGAGGTGACCTTCAGGGTGGCGGTAATCGTGGCGCTGCCGTCGACGTGGGTGCTGATCGATGCCGCGACGATGTTGACCTTGTGCTCGGCCACGACGTTGGTGATCTCGTTGAGCAGCCCCGGCCGATCGAGCGCAATGATGCGCACCGTGATCGGGTAGGTCTGCTGACCGGCGAGCTCCCACTCGACGTC
>JBBRXE010000244.1:0-2559 GCA_038248695.1 Candidatus Limnocylindria bacterium
GGGGCTTCGTCGCCTTCGCCGCGGCGGCCGATGCGATTGCCGCCACTACCTCGAAGCTGCGCAAGCGCGACCGGCTGGCCACCTACCTGAGTGAGCTGGCGGCCGAGGACCTGCCGATCGCGACGACCTTCTTCGCCGGCCGCCCGCTTCCCGGTGCCGCGGATCGCCTGGGACTCGGCGGGCGCCAGGGAAGCCTGGCGTTGTTGGCCGCGTCCGGCGCCACCGAGCAGCAGCTCGGCGAGGCGTACCTGCGCCACTCCGACTTCGGCGAAGCGGCGGCCGAGCTGAGCGGGGCGCCCGCCGGGGAGCTGTTGACGCTCGCCGACGTGGCCGCCGCGTACGACGCCATGGCGCACAGCCGCTCCACCGAGGAGCGCATCGGACTGATGGCCGGGCTCTTCGAGCGCGCCACGCCCGAGGAGGCGCGCTACGTGGCGCGCATCCCGGGGCGCGAGATGCGCATCGGCCTGCGCGAAGGGCTGCTCGAGGACGCCATCGCGGCCGCATTCGAGCGTCCGATCGCCGATGTGCGCCGCGCGTTGATGCTCGTCGCCGACCCCGGCGAGGTCGCCACGCTCGCTCGCGACGACCGGTTGGCCGATGCGCGGCTTCACGTCGGGCGCCCTGTCCGCTTCATGCTGGCCACGCCTGCAGCCGACGCTGCCGAGGTCATGCGGCGCGTCGGCGAAGAGGCGTGGATCGAGGACAAGTACGACGGCATCCGCGCCCAGCTCCACGTCAGCGTCGACGGCGCACAGCTCTTCAGCCGCGACCTGAACGAAATCAGCGGCTCCTTTCCGGAGGTCATCGCCGCGGCCGAGACCCTGGACGGGCCGCTCGTTATCGACGGCGAGCTCGTCCCGTGGAGGCAGGGCAGCGTCGGCGACTTCGCCAGCCTGCAGACCCGGCTCGGCCGCGTGAAACCGAGCGCGCAGCTTCTCGAGCAGGTCCCGGTGGCGCTGGTCGCCTTCGACCTGCTGCACCGCGCCGGTGATGACCTGCTCGACACGCCACTGCGCGAGCGGCGCACCGCGCTCGAGGAGCTTCGCCTTCCGGAGCGTACCGACGAGCGGATGCTGTACTCGCGCCTGGACACTGCTCGAACGACGGCCGAAGTCGATACGCGCTTCGACGAGGCGCGGGAGCGCCGCAACGAGGGACTGATGATCAAGGATCCCGCATCGGTCTATCAGCCCGGACGAAGGGGCCTGGGCTGGCTCAAGCTCAAGCGCCCGCTCGCCACGCTCGACTGCGTGGTCGTGGGTGTCGAGTGGGGGCATGGCAAGCGACACGGCGTCCTCTCCGATTACACGTTTGCCGTACGCGAGACCGATGGCGACCGGCTGCTCACCATCGGCAAGGCCTACACCGGCCTGACCGATGCCGAGATTGCCGAAATGACGGAGCGCTTCATGCTGCTGACCTTGCGCGATGGCGGCCGATACCGCACGGTCGTGCCCGAGGTCGTCGTCGAGATCGCCTTCGATCGCATCCAGCGCTCCGCTCGGCACAAGAGCGGCTTTGCGCTGCGATTCCCGCGCATCGTCCGCATTCGAACCGACAAGGGGCCGGCCGATATCGACGACCTGACAACCGTGGAGCGGACCTTCGAGCGGCAGGCCAGCGGACGGATCCTGTTGGCGACCGGATCCGGCGGCGAGATCGAACGGATCGCCGCCACCGGCGAGACCGAGGCGGAGTGAGCCAGTGAATCTTCGAGTCACGACAGCCCGCATGGTCCGCCTACCGATCTGCGCCTTCGCGGCGTAGGATCAGCGCGTGCAAGAGCCCGAGCTCCCCGAGCACGTTCGACGCAACCGCGAGGCGTGGGACGCCATGGCACCCGAGTACGTGGCGCGCGGCGAGTCGGCGTGGGCGCAGGACGATCCGAGCTGGGGCATCTTCCACGTCCCGGAATCGCAATTGCACGTGCTGCCGTCGGACCTCGACGGCCGGGACGCCATCGAGCTGGGCTGCGGCACGGCCTACGTCTCATCGTGGCTGGCTCGGCGCGGGGCGCGGGTGGTGGGCATCGACAACAGTCCGCAGCAGCTCGAGACAGCGCACCGCCTCCAGTCGGAGCATGCCGTCGACTTTCCGCTGCTGCTCGGCAACGCGGAGTCGGTTCCGTACCCGGACGCCAGCTTCGACCTCGCCATCAGCGAATATGGCGCAAGCATCTGGGCGGATCCGTACCGTTGGATCCCGGAGGCGGCGCGGCTGCTGCGTCCTGGGGGAGAGCTGACATTCCTGGTCAACGGCACCATCTGGATTCTGTGCGTGCCGGAGACCGACGACGAGGGACCGGCCGCGGATCGACTGCTGCGGCCGTACTTCGGAATGCATCGGTTCGAATGGCCGGACGAGAGCGGGGTCGAGTTCCATCTCGGCTACGGCGACTGGATCAGACTGCTGCGTGCGAATGGCTTCGAGGTCGTCGATCTGATCGAGGTGCAGCCCCCTGAGGGGGCAACGACGCGCTTTGAGCTGGCGACGCCCGATTGGGCGCGGCGCTGGCCGTGCGAGGAGATCTGGAAGGCGAAGAAGGTGGAGCAATGA
>JBBRXE010000245.1:0-2558 GCA_038248695.1 Candidatus Limnocylindria bacterium
CAGCGTGACGGCGTCATGAAGGTCGCAATCACTCCGTAGCCGCGCCAATACCGGGCGTAAAGCCCGTGCTGTCAACCAGCACTGAAACGGGACCCCCTGTCGGCGTTGAAAAAGGACCCCCTGAGGCGAAGTTTAGCATCCGCGATCTGCAGGGTGGCCGATCCCACGAGGGGCCCGAGTGTCGCTTTGAAGAACTCCCTCAGGGACACCTCCGCCTCCCCGTCTTCCGTCGCGGGTCGAGGGCGAAGCTGCGTTTTCATACAGGTTTGCTGACCTGGAGAGCAGTCGAGCGCGCGCCAATGCGCGCGCCAACATCAGGTTGCGCGCACCGCGCGCTCAGTTTGGCGGCAAAGGCCGCCCGTCGCTGCAAGCGGTGCGCCCCTTCGCCTGGTATTGCACTTCGCGCCTATGGTTGGGAACGCGCCTGGCGCGCGCTACAGCTTGTTGGTGCGCAGGCGGGTCAGACGCGGTTCTTGAAGCGCCAGCTCTCGTTGCCGGTCTCAACGATGTCGCAGTGATGCGTGAGGCGATCGAGCAAGGCCGTGGTCATCTTTGCGTCTCCGAAGACGCTCGGCCATTCGCCGAAAGCGAGGTTGGTGGTGACGATCACCGAGGTCCGCTCGTAGAGGCGGCTGATCAGGTGGAACAACAGTTGTCCGCCGGATTGGGCGAAGGGCAGGTAGCCGAGTTCGTCGAGCACGACGAAGTCGAGGCGGGTGAGATGATCGGCGATGCGGCCCTGACGGCCGGCGCGGGTCTCCGCCTCGAGTTTGTTGACCAGGTCAACGACGTTGAAGAAGCGGCCGCGGGCGCCGCGGCGGATGCAGGCCCGCGCGATGGCGATGGCGGCATGGCTCTTTCCTGTGCCCGTGCCGCCGATCAGCACGACGTTGCGCTGCTGCTCGATGAAGCCGCCGCCGGCGAGATCGCGCACCAGCGTCTCGTTGACCGCAGCCTTGTCGAAGTCGAAATCATCGATGTCCTTGGCCAGCGGCAGCTTGGCGATCGTCATCTGGTACTTGATCGACCGCGCCTGCTTCTCGCTGATCTCGGCACCCAGAAGATCGCCGACCACCCTCTGGGGTTCGTGCTGCCGCTTCACGGCCGTGGCGAGGATCTCGTCGTAGGCGCCGCGCATGCCGTATAGCTTGAGCTCTCCCATGGCTTCGAGAATTTGCGAACGCTCCATCAGTTTGCCCTCCTGAGGCTGTCGTAGCGGGTGCAGTCGGCGATCGGCGCGCAGGTCAGGCGAAGCGCGTCCGGCGTCATGATCGTGACGGGCGGCCCCGGGTCGCGGTGCCGAGCCAAGATGTTGAGAATGACGTCGGCAGAGTGGACGCCCTCGCTCAGCGCTTCGGCGCAGGCGGCCTCGACCGCGGGCAAGCCGTCGGTCAGCACGGCGCCGAGGACCTCCACCATCCGCCGGTCGCCATCGGGTGCTGCGCGCAGCTTGCGGCGCACCCGCTCGATGGCCGCGGGCAGGACCCAGTGCTTGAACGGCGCGCCGTTCCTCAGGGCGCCGGGTTTACGGGCCAGCACGGGCACGTAGTGCCAGGGATTGTAGACCGTGCCGCCCCGGCCGAAGGCGCGGGCATGCTCGCCGACGACCCGTCCGTCCTGGCGTAATTCGATCCGGTCGGCATAGGCGCGCACCTCCACCGGCCGACCAACGGCGCTGGCCTGGACCGAGTATTTGTTGTTGTCGAACCGCACGAGGCAGGTCTTGGACACCGAGGCGTGCACGGCGTGGAAGCCGTCGAAGCGGCCGCGGTAGGGCACGAGGCTCGCCCTCTCGGCCTCGAACACCTCCCAGACCGTCTTGTCGGCGATCTCGGGGTGGGGCTGGATCTTGGCGCGGGCGACGCACTGGTCGAGCAGCCAGTCGTTGAGCTCCTCCATGCTCTTGACCCGCACCCGCGGCGAGAACAGCCGCTCGCGGATCGTGCCCACCTGGTTCTCGACCTGGCCCTTCTCCCAGGCCGAGGCCGGCGTGCAGGCGACCGGATCGACCAGGTAGTGACTGCACATCTGCTGGAAACGACGGTTGTAGGCGCGCTCCTTGCCCACGAAGATCGCGTCGACCGCCGTCTTCATGTTATCGTAGACCCCTCGCGTACAGGCGCCTTTGTAGAAGGCGAAGGCCCGGTCATGCGCGTCGAACACCATCTCCTGGGTCTCGCGCGGATACGCCCGCACGAACGGCATCCGGCTGTGACAGAGCCGCATGTGGGCAACCTTGATCGTCACGGTGACGCCGTCGATCAGCACGATCTCGTGGCTCCAGTCGAACTGGCAGGCCTCGCCAGGGTCGAAGCTCAGCGGCACGAACGCCGCCGCCGTCCCCGTGCTGCCCTCGCGCCGCCAGGCCGCGGCGTAGCGCCGGACGGCGTCATAGCCACCCTCAAAGCCCAGACCAGGCAGGTCCTCGAAGATCCGCAGCAGCGTCACCCGCTCGCGCCGGCCGCGCGCAGCATTCGCGGCGAGGAGACGCTCGAGCTCCTCGCGCCAGGGCCCGAGCTTCGGATGAGGCTGAACGCTGCGCTTGTACTCGAATGCGG
>JBBRXE010000246.1:0-2555 GCA_038248695.1 Candidatus Limnocylindria bacterium
ATCACGTCGCCCTCGACGCAGCCGCCACTCACCGAGCCGGCGATCTCGCCGGTGGAGCTGATGGCCAGCTTGGAACCTGGCTGACGCGGCGCTGAGCCGGTGACACGTGTGACGGTGGCCAGCGCCACCGGGGTGCCGTTGCTCTGCCAGGCGCGCAGCGCGGCGAGCGCCTCATCGATCATGGCACCAGTATATGAAGTCATGGATCAGACCCGTGATGTCGCGGCAGTCGTCCTTGCCGCGGGCGAGTCCCGACGCTTCGGCGGCCGCAAGCAACTGGCGCGGCTGGAAGGCCGGACACTCCTCGAGCACGTGCTGCTACGGGCCAATGCCGCGGGGCTGCGACCGGTCATCGCCGTGGTGCCGGTCTGGCTCACCCTTCCGGCCCGTGCCTCCCGCGACCTTGTCTGGGTCCGCAATCCTGCGCCCGAGCGTGGCCTGAGCCATTCGCTGCGGTTGGGGCTGGCAGCCGTACCGGAGCGCATCGGCGCCGCGATCATCCTGCTCGGCGATCAGCCGACGGTGACGTTGGAGGCAATCGAGGCGCTGCTATCGGCGCGCGCGAAGCGGCCGATCATCGCCGGCGCCGCGGACGGCATCCTGGCGCCGCCGGTGCTCATCGAGCGCATCGGGTTCGGCTTGGTCGACAGGCTCAGTGGCGACATCGGCCTGCGGGAGGTGCTGGCCGCCCACCCGGATTGGGTCACCACCGTGGCTGTCGAAGCGCACGCTCCGGACGTCGACACGCCTGACGACCTGGCCATCCTGCGAGACGGCTCATGAGCACCGAAGCCGCTTGCCCCGGCTGCGGCGTCGAGCTGGGTGACGATCCTGAGGTGCGCGGCACGCGTGCCGCCGTGACCGGGGCGCAGCGGCGGACGCGGTAGAATCGGTCACATGTTCGGTTTGGCGTGGCCCGCAGGCACCGTGGCACGCGCGCACCAGCGACTGGCGCGGCACGTCCGGTGACGATCGAGCGCATCACCAGCGCCGAGGTCGATGAAGAGGAGCGCACCCTCGAGTCGACGGTGCGGCCGCGGCGCCTCGATGAGTTCGCTGGCCAGGAGCGCGTAAAGGAGAACCTGGCGATCCTGATCGACGCCGCGCGCGCGCGCGCCGAGCCGGTCGACCACGTCCTCCTCTACGGCCCGCCCGGGCTCGGCAAGACGACCCTCGCCAACATCGTCGCGGCCGAGATGGGCGCCCAGATCAGGACGACCTCCGGGCCGGCCATCGAACGCGCCGGCGACCTCGCCGCGGTCCTCACCTCCCTCAGCAGAGGGGACGTGCTGTTCATCGACGAGGTGCATCGGCTCAGCCATGCCGTGGAGGAGATCCTGTATCCGGCCATGGAGGACTTCGCGCTCGACGTGGTGCTGGGCAAGGGGCCGGGCGCGCGCAGCGTGCGGCTGCAGATCGAGCACCTGACCGTGATCGGCGCCACCACGCGCGTGGGCAGCATCACCGGGCCACTGCGCGACCGTTTCGGGGTGACCTACCGTCTCGACTACTATGGCCAGGACGATCTGGAACACATCGTGCGGCGCAGCGCCGAGATCCTCGGCGTCGAGATCGTACCCGAGGCAGCGACGATCATCGCGCGACGCAGCCGCGGGACGCCGAGGATCGCCAACCGGCTCCTCAAGCGCGTCCGCGACTTCGCCCAGGTGCGTGGCGACGGGCGCGCCACAGCCAACCTGGCCAACGGGGCGCTGGAGCTGCTCGAGATCGACACACTCGGCCTCGATGCCCTTGATCGGCAACTGATGCGGGCCATGGCCGAGCACCACGCCGGCGGGCCCGTCGGACTGCAGACCATGGCAGCGACCATCTCGGAGCCGGTCGAGACACTCGAGGACGTCATCGAGCCGTACCTCATGCAGATCGGGCTGCTGTCTCGGACAGCCCGTGGGCGGCAGCTGACCGCCGGTGCATGGGCGCATCTGGGGATGACGCCGCCGGCCGGGGCATCGGTCCAGCCTGGCCTGTTCGACGCCTGAGCCGGTGCCTCCCGAGATGGGCCGCATGATCCTGGTCGTCGGCGTGGTCCTAGTCGTGATCGGCGGGCTGTCGGCACTGGGGATCCGACTGCCGTTCGGACGACTGCCGGGCGACATCGCCATCGAGGGCGAGCACGGAGGCATCTACGTCCCGATCGTGACCATGCTGATCCTGTCGGTCGTGCTCACGATCCTTGCCAACCTCTTCCTGCGGCGCTGACCGCGCAACAAAATGCTCGCGTGGCGATTCGTCGCGGAGTAGGCTGCGCAGCGGCGCCGTCCGCACCGGTGTTGGGCGGGCCTGCATCGGGGGGTCACGGAGGGCACCTACCTGTGGAGGCGAGCACCGACATTCGAGGGGGTCCGAGCTCGGAGGAACCTGAGAGCGGCATCGGGCGATTCTTTGGACTCCGCGAGCGCGGAGTCACGATCGGAACGGAGATCCGCGCGGGCCTGACCACCTTCATGGTGATGGCCTACATCATCTTCGTGAACCCGTCGATCCTGACGGCGGGCTTCGGCGACGCCGATCCGGCGTTCACGGGCGCTGCACTG
>JBBRXE010000247.1:0-2553 GCA_038248695.1 Candidatus Limnocylindria bacterium
CCGCACGCGCATCGAGTAGGAGCCGATGCCCATCTCCTCGTCGGCCACGGCAAAGCCGCCGATCAGCACCTCGCCGCTGCGCATCTGGCGCCAGTACTCATTGCAGCTGTTCGTCTCGAACCCCGGTCCGAGGAGCGCCGGTACCTGCTCGGTGACGAGCACGTGTTCGCGGATGGGGGTCAGGTTCTGACCGATGCTACCGACCAGTGCCGGTGTCCAGGCGTTGGTTGCCAACAGGACAGCATCGGCCGCAACGTCGCCGGCCGAGGTGGCGACGCCGCTGACTCGCCTGCCGGAGGTGAGCACTCGCTCGACGCGCACGCCGGTGGCGACGGTCGCGCCGACGCGCTGCGCCGCCTCCAGCAGGCCATAGACCAGCCGGAACGGGTTGAGCTTGCCGTCGCGTGGCGTCCACTTCGCCGCCCGAACCGTCGCGCTGTCGAGCGCCGGCGCGAGCGCAGCCAGCTCGTCGAGGCCGATGACCCGCACGTCGAGCCCCTCGGCAGCCTGGGCGTCGGCCATGGCGCGAGCGTGGGCCTCCTCGGCCTCGGTCATCAGCAGGTCGAGTGATCCGAAGCGGTCCCACTCGATCCCGCCCGGCAACGCGGCATCGAGCTCCTCGAGCAGGTCGAGCGAGCGCGTGGTGTAGTCGAGGATCGACTGCCCGCCGGCCTGCTTGACCAGCGCCGTGACCCGCGGAAAGTGGCCGCCCAGCCCGGCGAGGGCCATGCCCGCCAATCGGCCGCTGGCGCCCGACGCCGGCGCGTTGGCCTCGACAACCAACGGCCGCAGCCCGGCGAGTGCCAGGCGATAGGCCGTGGAGGCGCCGACCATCCCGCCGCCCACCACCACGACATCGGCCCGACGCGGCAGCTCGACGTTCGGGGCGGGCGTGAAGGGCACGCGTTCGGGCGGCGGCGCGAAGCGCGGCGCGGGGGCGGCCATGCGGCCGAGTGTACCCTCGTGGCATGGCACGCTCGGAGGAGATCAACTTCCGCGCCGGCGAGGTCGAGTTGGCGGGCACGCTGGCGCTGCCCGACAAGGATCCGCCGCTGGATCGGGCTGGTCGCTACCCGAACGTGCTGCTGCTGCACAGCTGGCTACCGCGGGGTCGTGATGGTGGCTTCGACCGCATCGGTCACCCAGGCTGGTTCGCGCATGGACCGATGGCAGCCGGCGAGCGCGTACTGCTTGCGCGCCTGGCCGATGCGCTGGCGAGCCACGGGGTTGCCAGCCTGCGCTACGACAAGCGAGGCTGCGGCGCATCCGGCGGGGAGTGGGCGAGCGCCGACCTGTTCACGCTCATCGACGACGCGCGCGATGCCCTCGGCTGGCTCCGCTCGCGGTCGGACCTCGATCTTCGGCGCGCCGGATTCGTCGGGCACGGCGAAGGAGCCACGCTGGCCATGAGTGTCGCGATCGGCGACCCAGCGGTGGGGGCGCTGACACTCATCGGCGCCTCAGCTCGGTCGTGGCGCGACGTGTTGCGGCGCGGAGCTGCCGAACGCGCGCGAACGCTGCGCGACCGGGATCAGCCGTTCGTCGCCGCGCTCGACCGCTTCGCCGAGGAGCTCATCGAGCGGGCCGACCGCGGCGAGCGCGAGATCCTGCTGCGGTTGCGCGACCGTCAGCAGGTCACGCTCGGTCTGGCTGCCTGGGAGCAGGCCTTTCGGACGCCGCCACTGGCATTGGCGACCATGCTGCATCGGTCCGTGAGCGTCGTCCATGGGGAGCGCGATGCTTGGTCGGACCCCGACGAGAGCCGCCTGCTGACGGCCTTCCTGCGCGGCGCCGGCAACCAGCCGACGCTGCGCCTCGTCGACGGCGCCAGCCACGACCTGTCGGAGGCTGCTGATACCGTGATCGACGAGATCGCCGCCGACCTCGCGGCGCGCCTGCTGCCGCGTGAGCTGCCGCCGGTGCTGCAGGCGATCGAGGAGATGGGCTGAGACCCCAGTCAGATACCCGCCCGGCGAGTCGTCGGCGAGTCGCGCCTGGTTCAGTTCGTCGAGGTACTCACCGGGCGCGTGAACCGAGCACGGCGCGGCGACAATGCGGCCGGCACACCCGCCACTCACTCGCGCGGCAGGTATCTGGTGCCGCCGCCTGGCGCGGGCGAGCCGCATTGCCAGATTCCGCGCACGATGGAGTCATGGCCAGCCGCAGGAAGGCGTCCCCGGCATGGTTGTTCCGACAGGGATCATGGGGCGCCGCACCCGAGCCAGCGGGCAGGGCTAGGATTGGAGCCATGACACAGCACGCAGAACAGGCGCAACGCCTGGAGGGCGGTGACCGCGCGCCGGAGTGGCAGCTGACCTCGGACGTCGAGAGCGCCGTCAGTAGCGCCGACCTGCGCGGCAAGCGGTATGTCCTCTACTTCTACCCCGAGGACGATACCCCCGGCTGCACCAAGCAGGCGTGCAGCCTGCGCGACAACATCGGCCGCGTGACGCAGACCGGCGTGAAAGTCTTCGGCGTCTCGCCCGACAGCGTGGCCAGCCACCAGAAGTTCCGCGACAAGTACGCGCTGCCGTACCCGTTGCTCTCCGACGA
>JBBRXE010000248.1:0-2547 GCA_038248695.1 Candidatus Limnocylindria bacterium
CGCATGCTGGTGCTGGCCGCCGTCTTCAACACGGCGCTCAACCTGGCGATCTTCGTCGCCTTCCTGCGCATCAGCATCGCGCTGGCGCTGCTGCTGTTCTACCTCTACCCCGCCTTCGTGGCACTGGCCAGCGTCCTCGCGTTCGGCGAGCGCCTGGACCGCGTTCGCTGGGCCGCGCTGGTCGTCTCGCTGACCGGGGTCGTGCTGGTGGTCGGCGGGGGCGAGTCGCTCGGCACGGTCGACCTGTTGGGCATGGCCCTGGCCGCGTTCGCGGGCATTGTGCAGGCCGGCTACGTACTCATCGCGAGGCACGGCTTCAACGCCGTGCCCGGCGCGCAGGCCGGGGCGCTGACAATGAGCGGGGCGGTCGCCCTGTTGCTGATCATCGGCCTTGCAACGGGCCAGGCCGCCGCCTTCGGACAGCCGCTGGCCAGCCTCGCCGCCTTCTGGCCGGTGCTGCTCGCCGGGACGCTCGGCGCTGGCATCCCGACGGTGGCGTTCATCCTCGGCGTCCGGCGGCTCGGCGCGTCACGTGGCGCAATCCTCGCAACACTGGAACCGGTCGTCGGCGTGGCACTGGCGGCGCTGCTGCTGGGCGAGCGGCCCGGGCCGCTGCAGCTGATCGGCGGGGCACTGATCATCGTCGCCGGCGTGCTGCTTCAGCTTCCGTCAGGGGGCGAGACGGCGGACCACGAGGCCGTGGCGGAGGCTCCCTGACCCAGCCCTCCACTGCCACCTGCCAACCAGGGACGGCTTAGGCACGCCGAGGGCCGCAAATCACCCACCGAAGCAGTTGAGCTGAGCGTGAACCGGGCGCCATGAGTCGTGTCCTTGCGCCTCCAAGCCGCCTAAGCCGACGGTGATTGGCACCTGGCAACGCCACGCGGCCACGCGGCCACGCGGCCACGCGGCCACGCCGTCACGCGGCTACGCCATCACGCGGCCACGTCGCCACGCCGTCACGCGGCTACGCCATCACGCGGCCACGTCGCCACGTCGCCACGCCGTCACGCCGTCACGCCGTCACGCCGTCACCGACGGTCCCGCTGCCTGTGAATCCAAGCCTCGCTGTCACGTGCCGCGAGTTCGTCCTCGCCGGCGCCGACCGATCCGAAGATCGGCCGGCCCATGAACGTGGCGTGCACCGCCTGCGCGGCGGTCGCCGCCGAGGCGACCGGCACCTCTGCCCAGACCACGCGCAGGCTGCCCGCATCGAACGATCCCTCGCCCGATGCGGGCAGCGGCAGGATCTCGGGCATCAGCGCCGCCGGCCCCACCAGCGAGAGCCGCGCGATACGTTCCTTGCGATCGACCGCCAGCATGAGCACACCCGCATCGGCCTCGCGAGGACGAACCGGGCGAACCAGCGTCTGGGGAGCGGACCCATCCAGGGCGCGGACGACGAGCTTCAGCCGCCCGCGGCGCGCTCTGCGGACAGCGACGGGGTGCACGACCTCGGCACCCAGCTCGGCCAGCAGCTCCAGCTGCCGGGCGTCGACGATAGGCAGGAAGCGCGCGGCGGGGACGAGCTGCGGGTCGGCCTCCAGCACGCCGCCGACATCCTTGAACAGCTCGCAGCGGTCGGCCCGCAGCGCCACGGCCAGCACGACTGCGGATAGGTCCGTCCCGCCGCGACCGAGCGTCGTCAGCTCGCCGTGGGCGCCGACACCCTGGAACCCCGCGACGACGGGTACGAGGCCCTCGGTCAGCGCCGCGCGCAACGGCCGGGAGTAGACGCGACGAACCTCGGCGCCCAGGTGCGCGGCCGCGGTGCGGATCCCGGCCTCCGCGCCGCTGAACGAACGCGCCGGGATGCCGGCGGCCTGCAGGCCGAGGGCGAAGAGTGCCGCCGACAGCGTTTCGCCGGTCGCCAGGGCACGGTCGGTCTCGCGCGCCAGCGCGGACGACGGGTCGTGGCGCTGCTCGCGTAGCGAGCGACCGCCGTCAGGCAGGAGCACCGCCGCTGACGACAGGATCGTGTCGGTGACGCCCTCGAAGGCGGAGACGACGACCATCGGCCGCAGGCCCATGCGGCGCTGCTCGGCGACGACGGCGACCGCCTCGGCGATGTCGGATGGCGCGCGCAGGACCGATCCGCCGAACTTGTCGACGACGATGGGCTGCTCCATCAGCTCGGCGCGTCAGCCGCGCGAGGATGCAGCCGCGTGCACCAGCGACGGCAGCTCCGCCAGGCTGCGGATGACAGGCACGTCGTCGACCGTCGCGTCGCCGGCCCGATCGAGCAGCAGCCCATCCATGCCGGCCCCGCGCGCGCCAAGGACGTCGGCGCGATACGAGTCACCGACCATGACCGCATCGGCCGGGTCGACGCCGGCGCGAGTGGCGGCCAGATGGAAGAGGGCCGGATCGGGCTTGGCCAGGCCGGTCGCGCCAGAGGCGAGCACAAAGTCGAGGTACTGGTCGATGCCGAGCGAGGCGAGGATGCCCTCCAGGTTCGAGCCCCAATCCGAGATGACGCAGATGGCGGAACCGCCGTCGCGCAGCTCGCGAAGCATCGGCAGCACGTCGGGGTAGAGCTCCCAGGCA
>JBBRXE010000249.1:0-2544 GCA_038248695.1 Candidatus Limnocylindria bacterium
GACGGCCTTAGAGCCCGGACGCCATGGCATCCAGCGCAGCCTGGGACGTGGCCTGCAGCACCAGCACCTCGTCTTCGGCCTCGCGGACGAGCCGGTGCGGGATCGAAAGGTTGATCGATCCGTAGGCCGTGGCGAACTCGTCGGCATCGGCCGCGCTGTCCCACTTCAGGCGCCAGGTAAGGGCGAAGGCGTCATCCGGCCCCGATGCCGCGGCCAGGCGGTCGCCACCCCAGCCGGCGGCCGCCACGGCGGTGTCGCCCGATGCGCCAAGCCCATCGAGGGTGATGCCGATCATCGCCTCGCCCATGGTGGTCGAGGAGACCTGCGTCCAGCCCGCACCGAGGGCCGCCGCGGGATCGGGAGCCGTAACCGGCATCGGTGCTTCGTGGGCCGTGTATTTGTCGAAATGCATGACCTGCTCGGTCGAGGCCGGCGGGTCGGAGCGGAACGCGTCATTGACGCGCGTGTAATCGCCGCCCAGGCCGCCGCCAAGGTCGGTCACGAACTTGAAGCCGGCGTCATACGGGAAGAGCAGCTGCGCCAGCATCCAGTCCGGCACGTCGCTGGTGTCGGGAATGGGCGCCTCGGTGATGCCCTGCATCTCGGCGGGCGTCAGGTTGCCGAGCATCCACTGCAGCATCACCGCCGTTGCGTCGCCTTCTACCAGCGCCAGTCGCGCAAGGGAGCGATCGTCCTCGCCCACCGCGTCGAGCTGCAGCGAATCAAGGCCGAACGACCCGTCCTGAAGGGCGTGGGTGTACTCATGGGCGTAAGTCACCTGCGCCTGCGCGTCGATGCCCGCGTCGGACACGACGACCATGCGCCGCTTCTTGTCGTCGTAGAAGCCGATGACCTGACCGGACAGCAGCTGCAGCTGCAACGCGGCGACATCCTGGTCTCCGGTCAGCAGCCCCAGCGCATGCAGGGTGACGTTGTCGGCGTGCTGCTGCGCCTTCGGGTAGTCCTCCTCGAAGCTCGCCTTCAGTTCATCGACAAGCTGCGTGCGATCGATGAGCTCGACCGGACCGATGTCCGGCGCCGGCAGCCCGCGCAGGTCGCGCACCTGTCCTTCGATGCGGCTGAAGACGACCTGTGGCTCCAGGCTCTGCGACGGGCTGACCACGGCGCTGCCGGAGGGTTTGAGGCTCGCGCTGGGAGCCGGGCTGGCGGTCGGCTGTTCCGCGACCGACGTTCCGGGCAGGTGAGTCGCGGCCACGACCACGATGAGGATCGAGAGGATGGCGACCGCCGTGGCGACCGCGAAACCGGAGAGGCGCGACATGAGGCGGCATTGTCCCATGCATGGGCCTGACGCTCTGTCCGATCGACGATCGTTGCGAATTGTTCATGTTTCTTCACACCCCGCAAGCCACCGTTTTAGAAGGCATCCCTAGTCTTCAAGCTGCGAGTTGGAGATCTGCATTGAGTCGGGTTTCCACCTCACCCTCCCTCCTTCGAGAGCCGGTGTCATTGGGCGGGCACCGGCTCTCGTGCGTTTCCGCTAGCATCGGTCAACCGATGGAAATCACCTGGTATGGGCGTGCCTGCTTCCGGCTCAAGGGGCGCGACGCGACCGTCATCACCGATCCGTGCCCACCCTCGACCGGCTTCGTCGCCGGCAAGCACGACGTTGACGTGCTGACCCTCTCGCACGACCACGCCGATCATTCCTACACCCGCTCGATCACCGCCGGCCTGACCCTGACCCGCCCGGGCGAGTACGAGTTCCATGACCTGCTGATCAACAGCATCCGCACCTTCCATGACGCGGAGGGCGGAGCGCAGCGCGGCGACAACATCGTCTTCGGCTTCGAGATCGATGGCGTGCACATCGCCCACCTCGGCGATCTGGGCCACCTCCTCAGCGAGGAGCAACTGAGCGAGCTCGGACCCATCGACGTGCTGCTCGTCCCCGGCGGCGGCGTCTTCACCCTGACGCCCGTTGAGGCGGCGGAGGTCGTGTCGCAGATCGCCCCGAAGATCGTGATTCCCATGCACTACGCCGTGGATGGCGCATCGTCCGATCTGCAGGGCCCCGAGACGTTCCTCCAGGAGATGGCCGTCGCCGACCCGATCCGCCAGCCGAAGGCCGTCGTCACCACCTCGTCGCTCCCTGACGAGACGCAGGTCGTGCTCCTGGATCCTCGCGGCCGAACCGCCTGACCAGCCGGCCGACCGGCACCCCGACCGGTGCCGTTGCCCATCCGCAACGGAATGCTTTGACCTAACTACCCCGGTCCGAACCGATCCGCCCAGCCGCCCGCCGGCAGTACTGGTCAGACCAGTACTCCGGTACTACGGTTCTGCCAGATCTCACTCCGAGTCGCCGTCCGTATGGATGGCCGGCACCGGCACGGAGCAACCAGGCCAGGGAAACGCGACTTATGGCAGTTCATCCATTCGGTCATTCGGCGCTGGCGGGCCTGTCCAGCGCTTCATCAGCGGGAGAAACTCATGAGGCGGATATCTATCGGAGTCGCGATGGCCATGGTGGCCATGCTCGCATTTGCGGGCGCTGCATTTGCGTGGTCACCGCCGTCGCTC
>JBBRXE010000250.1:0-2544 GCA_038248695.1 Candidatus Limnocylindria bacterium
CGACCAGCTCCCCGGGGTGCAGGCCGCGCTCGACCACTACATGGAGTGTGTGAAACGTTTCGTCACCAGCGCCGCGTCCGTAGGCCACGACTCGCAGGAGATCACCAGGGTGGCCGCTTCGCTCGACGAGGTTCTCAAGCCAATTCGCCTTCCCGACGACCCGTTGGCGGCAAGCTACGCCGTCGCCGGCGTGCTGCAGATCGAGCTAACCCGCAAGCAGCAGCTGCTCGAGCTGCCGGACGCGGCGACACGCCTGAGCACCGAGCTCGATCTGCTGCGCCGCGAGTCACGCCTCCTCTCGGAAGGCGCCATGCCACCCGTCAGCACCTCCGACCTGAACTACAACCCCAACTAGACCGATGCCCTCCGTCCGCTTGCGCCCAGCCGGCGCCCTGCTTGCTGCGCTGCTCCTGCTGAGCGCCTGCTCCTCCACCGATCCCGTAGCGCCGACGCCGGCGCCATCGGCCTCGGCGACAGCTTTGCCGCCGGTGAGCGCCAGCCCATCGGCCCGGCCATCGGTCAGCGCCGGTGAGCCGAGCGGCAGCCTCGACCCGACGCCGTCGCCGACCAGCGGGACCACCTACACCGTGCAATCGGGCGACAACCTGTACCGCATCGGGCTGCGGTTCGGCGCGAGCGTCACGCAGCTGCAGGCCTGGAATGTCGGCACCTATCCGCAGCTGAGTGATCCGGATACGCTGCAAGCCGGATGGGTGCTGACGGTGTCCGGCGACCCGGATGCGACGCCATTGCCGACCGTTGCCGCCACGCCGCGAGCGACGCCGCCGCCCACGGCCTCGGGCTGTCGTTCCGGGAACCGCGTGGCCGCAGGCTCGACGCAGACTTTGGACCACATCCAGACCGGTGGAAAGTCGATGGCCATCACGCTCGACATGGGCGGCCGCCTGGACCCGGCGATCGACATCCTCAACTACCTGATCGCCAACAAGGTGTGCACCACCATCTTCGCGACCGGCGCCATGGCACAGACCGCTACCGGCCAGCTGATCCTGGGCATCGTGCGGGAGCATCCAGAGCTGTTCGAGGTCGGCAACCACACCATGCATCACTGCGACCTGGTGCGCGGTGGTGGCGGCTCGCCGACGGAGGCGCCGTGCACGGCGGGCCAGACCGGCACCCCGCCGACGGCCGACTTCATCCGCAACGAGCTGACGACCACCGCTGCGATCCTCAAGCGGTACTCCGGACAGGACCCGCGGCCCTACTGGCGCCCGCCGTACGGATCGGTCAACAGCGCCGTGGTCGCCGCGGCCGCATCGGCCGGGTACACCAAGACGTTGCTATGGAGCATCGACACCATCGACTGGAAACCGATCTCCGAGGGTGGCCCGACGGGGCAGCAGATCGCCTCACGGGTGATGGCAGGTGCCACCGACGGCTGGATCGTGCTCGACCACCTGGGTGGTTACGAGACGTACAAGGCGCTGCAGATCATGGTCCCCGGCCTGCGAAAGGCCGGCTTCACGCTCACGACGATCTCCGACCTGCTGAACTAGGCCCGGCTAGGCGCGGCCTCGCTCGGGACTTCCCGGGCGGGGTTTGCGGGCCGTGCACGTATCGGCCATGCAAAGCCCACCCCCGCTGCGTTTGCGGGCCGTGCACCTATCGGCCACGCAAAGCCCATCCCCGCTGCGTTTGCGGGCCGTGCACCTATCGGCCACGCAAAGCCCATCCCCGCTGCGTTTGCGGGCCGTGCACCTATCGGCCATGCAAAGCCCGATGTAGGGCCGCACCGGCCGCTCCTTGGCCGCGCTTTGCAAGCTCGGCAAACCACGGCCAAGGAGCTCGTCTCAGGCGCCATTACTTGCTCCCCGTGCAAACGGCCTGCCCGCTTGACGAGGACGCGGTCAGCCGGCGGCTCTGGGCAGCGCCTCGGCGAAGAGCTCCAGTGCCCGGTCGATCGCCGGGGCATCAACGATCAGTGGCGGGCTGAAGCGCAGCGACGACTCGCCGGCCTCCAGCACCAGCAGGCCGCGCTCGAACGCCGCCTCCTGCACCGATTCAGCGTGCGCGTTCGTATCGAACTCGACGCCGATCATCAGACCCTTGCCGCGGATGTCCCGCACCGCCGGTGCATCGGCGCAGATGCGCTCGAGGCCGGCGTGCAGTCGCTCGCCCATGACCGCTGCGTTTGCCATCAGGGATTCCTCGATGAGCTTCATGGTCGCCAGGCCCGCGGCGGCGCACACCGGATTGCCCGCGAAGGTGCTGCCGTGAGCGCCTGGCGGCCAGGTCCACACCGAGTCGCGGGCGACGAACGCGCCGATGGGCATGCCCGAGGCGATGCCCTTGGCGGTGGTGACGATGTCCGGTTCGACGTCGGCGTGCTGGATCGCCCACCAGCGGCCGGTGCGGCCCATGCCCGACTGGATCTCGTCGGCGATGAGCAGGATGCCGTGCTCGTCGCAGATCTCGCGCAGGCCACGCAGGAAGGCTGCGGGCGCCGGAAAGTAGCCGCCCTCGCCCTGGATCGGCTCGACCACGATGGCGGCGACATCGCTCGGCGCGATGATTCGCTTGAAG
>JBBRXE010000251.1:0-2544 GCA_038248695.1 Candidatus Limnocylindria bacterium
CCGGACGGACTCGACGTCGACCTCATCGCCGGGCCCAAACAACCCCGCAACCCGATCAGTCGCACCCGGATCGAAACGGTCGTCTCACGCTCGGTCGCCAGTGTCGGCGTGATCTTCTCGCTCCAGGCGCTCCCGATCATGCTCGACCAGGGGCACCTGCGGCTACCGATCATGACCTTTCTCACGCCGCTGGCCCTGGCGCTCGGCGTCGGCGCCGTGGTTGTCGCCGCGATCACCAAACGGGGCGTGCGCGTGACCAGCGGCGCGGTCGCCGTGATCTACCTGCTCGCACTCGTCGGGTGGCCGTCCCTGATGCTCGACCCCGCCGCGGATCTCGACGGCAAGCCGTGGCTCTGGTACGTGTGCACCGTGGCCACGGCCAGCGCGGCAGTGTCATTCCCGCTGGTCTGGGCCGTGATCTACACGTTCCTCGCGCCGATCGTCTACGGTGTCGTGCGCACGCAGCCGTCCGGCGGCGGCGCCGACGTGCTCCTGGCCTCCCTCGACGCCGTCTACGCGATCATCCTCGGGCAGACCATTGTGATCATCATTTTCATGCTGCGTCAGACGGCGGCAGCGGTCGATTCCGCCCAGACGAATGCGTTGCACCAGTACGCGACGGCTGTCAGGCAGCACGCCACCGAGGTCGAGCGGGTGCAGGTCGACTCGATCGTGCACGACAGTGTCCTGGCCACGTTCCTGGCCACCGCGGCGGCCGGCAGCCCAAAGGCGGCTCAACTGGCCTCCGGGATGGCCGCTGACGCCCTCACCCGGCTCAACGAGGCAGCCATGGTCCCGGCCGGGGACGACAGCATGGAGCCGTTCAGCTCCCTGGCCGCGCAGATCCGCGACGCCGCCGCGAAGCTCGCCGCGCCGTTCACGATCGTCGAGTGCGAGATCGTCGGGCTCAGCCTCCCGGCTCACGCGAGCGATGCCCTCTTCGCGGCGAGTGTGCAGGCCATGGTCAACAGCGTCCAGCATGCCGGCGACGGCAGCAGCACCAATCCGAACCGCACTCTCACCATGCGCGCGAACTCGCAGGGCGGCTGCACGATCGAGGTCTCGGATGCCGGCGTCGGCTTCGACCCGGACCTGGTGCCGAGCGAGCGTCTGGGATTGCGCATTTCGATCCTGGAACGGATCGCCAGTGTCGGCGGGTCGGTGCAGATCTGTGCCAAGGTCGGCCGGGGGACCACCATCACCATCGAGTGGCCGGCTGACGTGTTGCCGGACAACACCGCGGAGGCACGCACATGATCACCGTGCCGCGCGGTCTCGTGCTCTCCCTCGCCGCCCTCTTCTCCGCGTACCACGTGGTGCTCGGCGTGTACTCGCTCAATCAGCCGAGAACGCCCGGCCCGGCCATCCTGGCGATCGCGGCTTATATCCTCGCGACGGTACTGAGCCTGTGGCCCACCAGTCCGATGCGGATGCCGGTCTGGCTGGCCTTCTTCAATGTCGCGGTCTGTGTGGCGATCCCGCTGCTCGTCGGCAGCCAGCTCGACGGCGCGGCCGACAACGGCTACGCCACCTGGTACGTCGCCGCCGTCGGCACGCTGATGACGATCACGGCCACGCGTCGCCGCCCTGCACTCGCCTGGATCGGGGCCGCTGCCCTGATCGTGCACACCATTTTCTGGGCCGGCCCGGCCGCCCTCGGTTCGATGGGCGTGATCGGCAGTGCCGTGTGGGTCGCCGTGGCGGTCATCCTCGCCCGCGCCCTCGCGAAGGCCGGCCGCGACGCCCGGCAGTATGCACTGGCCGAACGTGAGGCCACCGACTGGCAGGCGGCCCAGGAGGCTCACCTTTACGAGCGCCAGGTGAGGCTCGCACAGACGATCCGTCTGGCGGCGCCCATGCTGCGCCGGATCATCGCCAGGAATGGTGTGCTCAATGCGGACGAGCGTCAGGAATGCCGCTATCTCGAGGCGGCGGTGCGGGACGAAATTCGCGGCCGGAAGCTGCTCAACGAAGCCGTCCGCGAGCAGATCATGGCGGCCCGGCGGCGCGGCGCGATCGTGACCCTTCTGGACGAGGGCGGTGTCGATGACCTCCGAGGCCCCGAGCTGGAGGCGGTCCTCGACCTGCTTGCTGCCGCGATCGGGGGCACCAGCGCCGATTCGATCATCGCACGCACTGCCGGGGACGGCTCGGCCACTGCGGTCACCGTGGTCGGCCTGAGCAGCGCCGACGCCAGGCTGACCGCGCTCGGCCAGGAATCACCGGAGCCGGAGGTCGAGCTCTGGCTCGAGATCCCTCGTATCCCGGCGCCCGCCGATTCGACCGCGACCCGTACGGTGGTTGAGCCCGTCTAGGCCGGGACCGCCGGTGGTCGAGCTCGTCGAGACCCTCGCGGACGCTTAGTCTGGCCCGGTGGTCGAGCCTGTCGAGACCCTCGCGGACGCTTAGTCTGGCCCGGTGGTCGAGCCTGTCGAGACCCTCGCGGACGCTTAGTCTGGCCCGGTGGTCGAGCCTGTCGAGACCCTCGCGGACGCTCAGCCCGGCCCGGTGGTCGAGCCTGTCGAGACCCTCGCGGACGCTCAG
>JBBRXE010000252.1:0-2538 GCA_038248695.1 Candidatus Limnocylindria bacterium
GGCGCGCAAGGGCGGCTACGTCGGGCCGACGCATCTCATCGGGCTGGACCAGGTGATCGACGAGGACGAAGCGCGGATGGACGAACACGACGGACATTTCCCGGAGCCGGGCGCGGCGCAGGTCCGCCTGGCCTGCGGCACGCAGGTGCCGAAGCACCTCGCCGAGGCGGCCCAGCGCGGCGGCTACGACGTCAGCTGGAAGGGGCGTAAGCGCACGGCGACGGTGAAACCGATGGCGAGAAAACGTCGGTAGAGGCCGAGATGCCCCGGAGACTAGAAATCGCGGTTCGCGGTTGTCGCGACACGTATTATCAGGGCCCCGGATCCCCTATCCCTGCCCAGCCGAAGGCAGAGACGCTGATTGCACAGAAATCGCCGTCTAATCCGCACTGACACGCCTGGGCCTCCGGTGAATTCCCGCCGGTCGCCTCGGATCGGTGGCCGATACCATGCCGGTCATGCCGCCCCCCGAAACGCCGCCGATCCCTACGTCTGGCCGCCAGCTTCTGCTGCCGCGCTACCAGGACACGCCTGTGCATGTCAGCGACGCGGTGTCGGTGGTGCGGCGTGATGGCATGGTGTGGTGGTTCCATCAGGGCATGCCGCTGGGTTCGCATGCTGATTCGGACGTGGCGTCATTCCGGCATCAGTCGAGCATGCTCTGCGACGGTGGCGCCTGCAAGCTGGTGGAGATCGAACGCGCCTTCGAGGTGTCGGCGATCAGCGTGAAGCGGGCATTGAAGCAGTACCGCGCCGGCGGGGTGCGGTCGTTCTTCGAGCGGAAGCGGACGGCGCGCGAAGGTCCGGTGATGACGCCCGCGCGATTGCGGGAGGTCCAGTCCCTGCTCGACCAGGGGCTGAGCGATCTGCAGATCGGCGAACGTCTCGGCCTGAAACGGGACACGATCTACCGGACGGTGAAAGCCGGGCGATTGCATCGCCCGGAAAAGGGGGGCTAGCGGCGCAGGTCGCAACGCCAGGTCTGGATCCGAGTGCGCGCAACGCCGCCGACCACGCCGCGGCCTCCGGCCTGGGCACGGCCTGCCATGATGTAGTCGGCCGCACGCTGGCGATGCTCAGCGGCGAGGCGGCGCCGGCGGTGCCGACCTTCACGGCGGCGCAGGCCGTGCCGAACGTCGGCGTGCTGGTGGCGCTCCCGGCGCTGATTGCCAACGGGCTCTATCACGAACTGGGAGAGCATCTCCAGTCGCCGCGCGGATTCTACGGCCTGCCGCAGTTGGTGCTGCTGCTGGCGCTGCTGACCGTGGCCCGGGTGCTGTCGCTGGAGCGGCTGCGCGACGAGCCCTGCGGCGAATGGGGCCGTCTGCTGGGCTTGGACCGCATCCCAGAGGTACGGACGCTGCGCACCAAGATCGGCGATATAGTGACGCCCGCCGGCGTGGCCGCCTGGGCGGAATCGCTTGGCAAACGCTGGATGGAGGATGACCCGCACCTGGCGGGCGTGCTGTATGTCGACGGGCATGTCCGCGCCTACCATGGCGACCAGACCCGTCTGCCGGAACGCTTCTCGTCGCGCGACCGACTGTGCGTGCGCTCGCTGATGGACTACTATGTCTGCGACCGCGACGGCAAACCGTTCTTCGTCGTCACGGCTGTCGGCACCGAGGGCATGCTGTACCACCTGCGCACGAACATCATCCCACGGCTGCTGGCCGAGGTGCCGAACCAGCCCACTGCGGCCGAGCTGGCCGCCGACCCCGACCGCCACCGCTTCCTCATCGTCTTCGACCGCGAGGGCTACTCGCCCGCCTTCTTCGCCGAACTGTGGAACACCCACCGCATCGCCGCCGTCACCTACCGCAAGGGCGACTACGAGCCCTGGGACCACGCCCGCTTCACCGAGCGCACCGTCGTCCTGCCCTACGGCAACGAGACGACCATGCGCCTGGCCGAATCCTGCGACACCAAGATCGCCGGCGTCGCGCTGCGCGAGATCCGCCGCCTCTGCCGCGACGGCAAGCATCAGACCGCGCTGATCACCACCTGCCGCAGCGTGCCCACGGCGCCCATGGCCGGCCATCTCTTCGCGCGTTGGTCCCAGGAGAACTTCCTCAACTTCGTCACCCGCAGCTTCGCCATCGACCGCCTCGCCGGCTACCTCCCCGAGGCCGCCCCCGACGACGCCGAGGTGCGCAATCCCGCCTGGCGCACCCTCGACCAGCAGGTCAGGCGCCTGCGCGCCGAGCGCACCGCCATCACCACGAAGCACGGACGCGACCTCATCGTCGGCCACGACCCCGCCGAGGCCGCCGCCTACCTCGTCCGTGCCGCCGAGTTCCAACAACACCTCAACGCCATCCAGACCAAGATCGACAGCGTCAACACCAGCCTGCGCGCGACGGCCAAACGCGTCCCCCTGCGCAACCTTCCCGAAGCCGACCGACCGAAGGTCCTCAGCCCCCATCGCCAGCGTTTCATCACCACCATCAAGCTCATCGCCTACCGAGCGGAATCAGCGATCTGCTCCATCCTCCGGCCGCACCTCTCCCACGCCGAGGAAGCGCGCGCCCTCGCCCA
>JBBRXE010000253.1:0-2536 GCA_038248695.1 Candidatus Limnocylindria bacterium
ATCGGTCGAGGTCTGGGCCGGCCGACGACCAGTGCCCCTGCCGAGGACCGGTATCGGTCACGAACCGGCGGCTGCGGAGATAAGGCACCCCCGGGAGGACGCTATCGGTCCACGACGGAGCCGGCCGGCGACTATGGCCCTTACGGAGGACCGGTATCGGTCACGAACCGGCGGCTGCAGAGATAAGGCACCCTCGGGAGACCGGTATCGGTCACGAACCGGCGGCTGCAGAGATAAGGCACCCTCTCGGGAGACCGGTATCGGTCGACGACGGAGCCGACCGGTTCTGCGTCTACCCCTGCGAGTAGAGGTTCAGCTGTCCCTCTTCGACCTCGGCGCCGACCTGTGACAGGACGGACTCCCAGGCATCCAGGTCCCACTCCCCGACGAAGGTGATGGCGGTGCCCGTCTTGCCCGCCCGGGCCGTGCGGCCGACGCGATGGACGTAGGTATCGGCGTCCTCGGGGATGTCGAAGTTGAGGACGAAGGGCAGGTCGGTGATGTCCAGGCCGCGCGACGCGACGTTGGTGGCGACCAGGTACTCGATCTTGCCCGATTTGAAGTCGGCCAGGGTGTGGTCGCGCTCCCGTTGCGACAACCCGCCGTGCAGGGCGGCGACATTCTTGCCGCGGCGCTTGAGCGTGGCGGACAGGCGATCGACGCCGATCTGGGTGTGGCGGAAGACGAGCAGCCGATCGAACGCGAACTCGCGCGTCAGCTCCAGCAACGCCGGGACCTTGTCCTGCTCGGCGACGAAGTAGACCAACTGGCGCACCGTCTCGACCGTGCGCTGCTCTGGGCGGACGCTGATCTGCTGCGCGTTGCGGTCCATGAACCGATCGCAGATGCGCAGGATGGCGAACGGCATGGTGGCGCTGAAGAGGGCCGTCTGGCGCTGACGCGGACATCGCGACAGGATTGTCTCGACGTCGACGATGAAGCCCATGTCGAGCATACGGTCCGCCTCATCGAGGATGACGGTGTGGACCCGGTCGAGTCGCAGCTCGCCACGGCGGATGAGGTCCAGCACGCGCCCCGGAGTACCGACCACCACCTGGGCACCATGCTTCAACGCGCTGACCTGGCGCTCCATGCTCGAACCGCCGTAGATCGCCACCACGCGGACGTTCCTGAACTGACCGATGGCGGCCAGCTCGTCGCTGACCTGCACGCACAGCTCACGGGTGGGAGTCAGGACCAGGGCCTGCACGAAGCCGCCGGTCGGGTCAACCTTCTCGACGATTGGGATGCCGAATGCTGCGGTCTTGCCCGTACCGGTCTGGGCCTGGCCGATGAGGTCCTTGCCCTCGCGCAGCGGTGGGATCGCGCGCGCCTGCACCTCGGTCGGGGTGACGTAGCCCATCTTCTCGAGAGCGCGGGCGATGGTGACGGGCACCTCGATCTCGCCGAAGGTGTGACCTCGGGCGGCGGCCAGGACGGCGGCCAGGAGAGGTGAGTCCGAGTCCGCATCGGCCTGGCCGTTCGACGCGGGCGTTGCCGACGCTGTGGCCGAGGGGGCGTCAATGACCGCGCGATCGCGCGGCCGGTCATTTGGGGCGTGCCGGCGCGTCGCTGGGCGTCGGCGCGTGGCAGATTCGTTGTCGGGCAAGTGGTCTCCGAAGATGATGAGCGTGCTGCGGAAATGTCTCTCACAACCTGAGCGGGCGCGGTACGCGGCTCGTCGTCCGGGAAGTGGCGCAGCGACTTGGATCGTACCACGCGCCTCCCTCGAACGCCCGACCGCCCCGGCCCGGACGCATCACGTTGACGCGCCGGTCCGGCCTAGGTGATACTGCGTCTCATGACGGCGATCCTCGTCTCGGCCGGCGCTTTCGTCGCGGCGCTGGCCGGTGGCGTCTTCGCGCTGCGAGCCACGCGCTCGGTCGGAGTGATCATCGCGGTCGGCGCCGGGATACGCATTGGGGCGGCCTATTTCGACCTGATTCCCGAATCGGTCACTCAGCTCGGCTCACTGGACGCGGCGATGCTCTTCACCGCCCTCGGCTTCCTGGCCTTCTATGCCATCGAAAAGCTGACCCAGCTGCACGTTGGGCACGAGACGGCCGCCGAGCTCGACCACGGCGCGGCGTCACACCGGCACGTCGGGATCATCGGCGCCAGCGGCATGAGCCTGCACAGCTTCCTGGACGGCGTGGCGCTGGGCGCCGCGCTCGACGTCGGCGGCGGGCTTGGCCTGGTCATCGCCGCCGTGGTCATCGTGCATCGGTTCAGCGACGGGATCGGCATCGTCAGCCTGCTGCTCGCCAGCCATACCGCGCCGGCCATCGCCTATCGCTGGGTCGGCGTCGTGGCGGTGGCGCCGCTGTTCGGCGTTCTGCTGGGCCTGCTGCTGCCCATCCCCAACCAGGTGCTGGGCGGCATGCTGGCTACGTTCGCCGGCTTCTTCCTGTACATCGGCGCGGCGGAGCTGCTGCCGGAGGCGCATCGCAACGACCGGTCGAACCGAGTCGTGGTGGCCACCTTGCTGGGTGTCGCCGCGATCTACGCCTTCTCGGTGCTCGCCGGCGTGGTCAAC
>JBBRXE010000254.1:0-2533 GCA_038248695.1 Candidatus Limnocylindria bacterium
GCGGTCTGCGGGCTGGCGTCGACATCGACCTTCACCACGTCGACGCTGCCGTCGTACTTGGTCGCCAGCTTGTCGATCTCGGGGGCGACCATGCGACACGGGCCGCACCACGCCGCCCAGAAGTCGACGACGACCGGCTTGTCGTTCTGCAGCACCAACTCGTCAAAGTTGGCATCGGTCGCTTCGCGAATGTTGTTGGACATGAGTCTGAAGTCCTTTCCGGTCGCCTTCAGCGAGCGACCTGTTGGAGGAGGCGGTAAATCTCGAGGACCTGCGGGTCCGCGAGCCGGTAGAAGATGGTGCTGCCCTCGCGACGCGTCGCGACGATCCCGGCACTGCGCAGCACTGCGAGGTGCTGGCTCATGTTCGGAACCTGACAGCCCACTTCGCGGCTCAGCTCGCTGACGCTGCGCTCGCCCTCGGCGAGCGTCTCGAGCACGCACAGCCGCTTTGTATCGGCGAGTGCGCGTGCAATGGCGGCGGTGCGATCTCGTCGCAGGTCTCGTCGCAGGTCGCGAGGCAGGGTTGCTTCCATGTGAGCACGCAGTATGTCAGGAATTGCGCAAACACGCAAGTGTACCGATGCGAGCCGGCGTCGGTCGCCGCGCCGCCGCCGTAGCCCGCGCGCCGCCACGCTGACATGCTGCAGCCCGCGCGCGGCCGTTTCGCGGCCGTTTCGCCGCCGTTTCGCCGCCAGCACGCAGGCAGCCGGATACCGGTCATCGGTGGGCGCCTTATCTCCGACGCGCTCCGGGTGGACATCGATTGCGGTCTCCACGAGGCGCAATACGGCCTCAGCCCGCCTCAGAAACGCGGCCGACGCGCCGCGAGCAGGGATACCGGTCCCCGCCGGGTGCCTTATCTCGGACGCGCCCGGCCGGCCACGGATAGTGGTCTCTAGGGGGCGCGGCACGGCCCCGGCGCGTCCGACCGGAACGATTCCGGCCCGCTACAGGCGCATTATCTCGGAAGATCCCCGGACGCCACGGATAGTGGTCTCTACAAGGCGCAGTACGCCCAGCGCATCCGGCCAGCCGGGTTGGCCCGGAGACTGCCCAGTATGTTCCGGTATTTTATCGACGGCCCCACGTACCGGCAGCAGTTGCGACACGCTAGCTGTCACAGACCACGCTCAACCTTGCGCCATGATGATTTCACTCTCCTGCCCATGGTGCGAGGACGAGGTTGCCTTCTCGGTCGACGAGGCCGATGACGAGCTTGTCTGCAGCGCCTGCGACACCCGCGTCGCATTCGCCCCGGATCCGGTCACGACCTACTCGTTGCTGTACGAGGCGGCCTGACCGGCCCAATCAACCGCCGGCGAGCGTTCCGGGGGGAAACGGCTGGCCCAGGCGGCGGCACAGGAACCCCAGCGCTCGTCGCTGGCGCTGCCGCCGGGCCGCCGGCCGGCGTTCGCCGTGGCGCTCGCCGGGGAAGACCACCAGCTCGACGTCGCGATCCGCATCGGCCAGCGTCGCGAGGAGCCGCACCGTGTGCTGGAAGAGGACGTTCTCGTCGATGAGGCCGTGCATGACCAGCGCTTGACCCGCAAGCTCCGGGGCGCGGTCGAGCACAGAGGAGTGGCGATAGCCTTCCACGTTGTCCTGCGGCATGCCGAGGTAGCGCTCGGTGTAGGCGCTGTCGTACAGGTGCCAATCGGTGACGGGAGCGACCGCCACGCCGACGCGGAACAGCGCGGGCTCGCGCAGCATCGCCGTGAGCGTCAGGTAACCGCCGTAGCTCGCCCCGGTGATGCCGACCCGGTCGGCATCTACCAGGTCCTCGGCGATGAGCTGACGGACAGCCGCCGCATGGTCGGCCGTCTCTACAGAACCCAGTTCGCCGCGAAGGACGCTCTCGAAGGCGAGGCCGCGGTTGAACGTGCCACGGCTGTCGACGACGAGCACCGCGAACCCCAGCTGTCGAAGCATCTGGCGATGCAGCTCGACGGTGAGACTCCATTCGTTCGCGACCTTTTGCGAGTGCGGTCCGCCGTAGACCCACACCACGGCTGGCGCGGGGCCCGGTTTCACCGGCCGATAGAGCGCCGCGTGCAGCACCGTCTCGCCGTCCGCGGCGCACATGTCGCGCAGCTCGGGTGCGGACAGGTCAACGGATGTCGCCGTCGCACTCGGCTCGTGGATCAGCAGCACCTCGTCACTGTCGCGCCATCGGACGTCGACCGCGGGTGCGTGCTCCAGCGACGACCAGCTGTCGATCCACCGATGGCCATCGGCGCTGAAGCTGGCCTCGTGCCAGCCGGGCTCCTGGCTCAGCAGCTGCGGCTCGCCGCCGGCCAGTGGCACGGCGTACACGTGGCGCTCGAGCACGCCGTCGCGTGTCGCGAGGAAGAGCACCTCGCCGCCCGCTTCATCGACATGCGTGACGGAGGTGACGACCCAGTCGCCGTGGGTCAGCTGGCGCTCGAAGCGGCCGTCGGCCGCGCGGACCTCCAGGTGACGGAAGCCGCTGCGCTCGGTCGTGCGCAGCGTGCGACCGTCCTGCAGCACCCGCGTGTCGTCATCGATGTTGA
>JBBRXE010000255.1:0-2528 GCA_038248695.1 Candidatus Limnocylindria bacterium
AACGTGACCCACGACGGCATCGTCGGCGACGTGGACTTCGAGGCGGTGCGCCCCGTCGTCAGCGCCATCAGCCCGGTGCCCGGCGGCGTCGGACCGGTGACGACCATGTGCCTCATCGAGCAGACGGTCGTCGCGGCGGAGACCGCGGCCCAGGCGGCCGACGGCGATGAGTCGCTCGAGCGCTTCTCCAGCCGCTCCTTCGACCGCACTTCCTGACGACGTGATTGACCTCGTGACAACGTGACGAACGAAGCGCCACAGGGCTGGTTCTCCCCGGGGGTGCGTGGAATCGGCCTGGCCAGCCTCTTCGCTGATGCCGGCCACGAGATCAGTACGGCGCTGCTGCCCTCCTTCCTGGTCGGCGTGCTCGGGGCACCGCCGGCCGCGCTCGGTCTGGTGGAGGGCATCGCCGACGGGCTGTCGGGCCTGGCCAAGGTTGCCGGCGGCGGCCTGGCCGACGACACGCAGCGTCGCCGCGGGCTGGCAGTCGGCGGCTACGTGCTGACCGCCCTGCTCTCGGCATCCGTCGGCCTGGCGACCGCCGTCTGGCAGGTCGGGGTGTTGCGCACCGGCGCCTGGATCTCGCGCGGCATCCGCGGGCCGGCACGCAATGCGCTGTTAGCGGACGCCGTGGTGCCGGGTACGTTCGGGCGTGCCTATGGCTTCGAGCGTGCCATGGACAACCTCGGCGCAGTGATCGGCCCGCTGCTGGCGATCGTCCTGGCCGGCAGCATCGGCACCGCCAACGCCATCCTGCTATCGGTCATCCCGGGCCTGCTCGCCGCGCTTGCGATCGTGTATGCCATCCGCCACCTCCAACATCCGGAGCGGCGCGAGCGCCGGCCGGTGCGCTTCCACGTGCGTGCGGTGCTCGATGGGAAGCTGCGCGCCATCGCCTTGCCCATCGCCGCCTTCGAGCTCGGCAACATGGCTGCCACGCTGCTCATCCTGCGGGCGACCGAGATCTTGTCAGGCGGCGCCTTCGCCGGCGTGGCCGCCACGCTCGCCATCGGGCTGTATGCGCTGTACAACGTGGCCGGCACGCTCTCCAGCTATCCCGCCGGGCGCCTCGCCGACAGCATCGGCGTCAACCGCATCTTCGGAACCGGCATCGCGCTCTTCGGCATCGCTTACCTGCTGTTCGCTCTGGACGCCGGCCCGGTCGTGCTGGGGCTGGGCTTCGTCTTGGCCGGCATCGGCATCGGCTGCGCCGAGACGGCCGAGACGGCGGTCGTGGCCGAACATGCGCCCGAGGAGCTGCGCGGATCGGCCTTCGGCCTGCTCGCGGCGACGCAGAGTGCCGGCGACCTGCTTGCCAGCGTGGTGGTCGGCGTGATCTGGACGCTCATCGGCCCGGCGGCCGCCTTCGTGTATGCCGCCGCCTGGATGGGCGTCAGCTTCATCGGCCTGCTGCGAGCGAGCGGTGAAAATTGACCGATGCGCCGGCAAGTCCGCTGGCCGGAGCCACCATCTCGTCGAGCGGCACGCTCCCATCGATGAAGCCGAGATCGCGCATCGTCCCGTAGGCGGAACGCCAGCGGGCCATGTCGATGGCCCCATTGGTGAAGCCGGATTCACCCTTCCACAGCTGAGCGGTGGCGTTCAGCACGGCGAGCGCGGCGTCACGGTCGTCGGCGATGGTCGGCACGGCAACCTCCGCCGCCGCGACACCAGCCGAAGGATCGACGATCACCGCGGCCTGCCCTCGCGCCGTCGCCTCAGCGAAGGCGCGCACCAGCGCCGGCGATGAGGTCAACGTCGTATCTCCTGAGATGATCCCCGGCCCCGGCAATGGCGCGATGTCGTCGATCGTCAGCTGATCGACGTCAATGCCCTGGCTCTCCAGCCGCAGGGGCTCGTTGTTGCGGAAGCCGGTGATCAGGTCGACGTCGCGCTGCGCCAGCCCATCGGCCTGGTTGAACTGCGGGTACTCGCGGACGGTGATGTCGTCGACCGTCAGGCCGCCCGCCTTCAGCAGCACGAGCAGCGCGGCCCACGACGAGCCGAACTTGCCGGGGGTGCCGATCGTCTTGCCCTTCAGCCCCGCCGGATCTTGCGGCACGGTCCCCGCTCGCCCGATGATCGACACCGGGAAGCGGTCGTACAGCGTCGACACGTACTTCACCGGGATCCCCGCCGTGCGGCTGATCATGACGTCGGTCGCATCGGCCACGCCGACCAGCGCCTGGCCGTCACCGACCAGGCGGATGACGTCGGGCGACTGCTTGAACTCGATCGACACGTCCAGGCCGGCATCGGCGTAGTAGCCCTTCTGCTGCGCCAGGTAGAACGGCGCGAACTGCACGTCCGGCCGAAACCCGAGCAGCAGCGTGACCCTGGTCAGCGCCCCCGAACCAGATGGGACCGATGCGCCCGATGACGAGGCACCGGGCGAGCAGGCGGCCAGGACCCCGGCGAGGAGCAGGATGGCGAAACGGCGCGGGTGCATCGGTTTCCTTTCTAGTGGGCGACCAGCCGGCGCTCGGCGAGCACGACCAGGCCGTAGAAGGCGAGGCCGATGACCGCCA
>JBBRXE010000256.1:0-2517 GCA_038248695.1 Candidatus Limnocylindria bacterium
GAGGAGCTGCTGGCCTATCGCCTCGCCTCGGTCCACAACCTCACCTATACTCTCGATCTGATGCGCGCGATCCGTGCGGCACTGGCCGACGGCTCGTTCGCATCGCTGCGGGAAACCGTGGCAAGGCACTATGAGCGCGCCGAAACGAGACCCCCAGTAAGCCGCCAGTAACGGCCCGGTAAGGACCGATGGTGCAGGCTATGGGAACGAGGTTCGGCCCCAAACTGAGGTTCAGCCAAGATGGGTAGCCGAGATCGACCGCGCCGCGAGCCCAAGCGCAAGCCGAAGGAGAAGGCGCCGAAGATCCAGCCGACATCGGCCTACGAGCCACCGATGTCGACCGAACTGATCAAGCCAAAGCGCAAGCCGCGCCACGAAACCTCCGGCGACGAGGAGTGACCTGATTCGCCGCCGAGCACACCAAGAAGGAGCCGAGCAAACAATGGATGCCACGGTGGCCCAGGCCGAGAACCAGACGCCCGCCCAGCGCAATGGAGAGCGAACTGGGGAACGCACCGGCGAGCGCGGCCGCGCAGTCGATGCCGCAATCCTGCAGATCGAGAAGCAGTTCGGCCGAGGGGCGATCATGCGGCTCGGCGACAAGGGCGCCATGATGAGCGTCGAGGTGATCCCCAGCGGATCCATCGCGCTGGACCTGGCGCTCGGCGTCGGCGGCATTCCGCGCGGCCGGATCACCGAGATCTTCGGCCCGGAGTCGAGCGGCAAGACCACGCTGTGCTACCACATCGCCGCCAATGCGCAGCGCGCCGGTGGGATCGTGGCCTTCATCGACGCGGAGCATGCGCTCGACCCGAAGTATGCCCGCAACGTCGGCGTCAACGTCGACGAGCTCCTCGTCTCGCAGCCGGACACTGGAGAGCAGGCACTCGAGATCGCCGAGACGCTGATCCGCAGCAACGGCGTCGACGTCGTCATCGTCGACTCCGTCGCCGCGCTCGTGCCACGCGCCGAGATCGAGGGCGACATGGGCGATAGCCATGTCGGCCTGCAGGCGCGGCTGATGAGCCAGGCACTGCGCAAGCTGACCGGCGCCATCAACCGATCGAACACCGCACTGGTGTTCACCAATCAGCTGCGCGAGAAGATCGGCGTCATGTTCGGCAATCCGGAGACCACGCCGGGCGGTCGCGCCCTGAAGTTCTACTGCTCGGTGCGGCTCGACATCCGGCGCATCGAGACGCTGAAGACCGGGACCGACGCGATCGGCTCGCGCACGCGAGTCAAGGTCGTCAAGAACAAGGTCGCCAGCCCGTTCCGTGTCGCCGAGTTCGACATCATGTACAACGAGGGCATCAGCCGCGAGGGTGGCCTGCTCGACGTGGGCATCGCTGCGGGCATCCTGTCGAAGACCGGGGCCTGGTTCAATTACGGCGATATTCGCCTCGGCCAGGGACGCGAGAACGCACGTGAGTTCTTCAAGACCAACCCGGAGATCGCTGCCAAGGTCGATGGTGAGATCCGTGGCAAGGTTGCCAGCATCGAGGTTGGCGTGGAGGGTATCGCCGAGGCCGAGTAGAGCGCCGGTCGCGTCAGCCGTGCCCCGCCGCAGGCCAGTCGACCCGCCGGATCTCCCGGCAATGCTCGAAATCGCGCTGCACTTCCTGGGCACGCGGCCGCGCACCCGCTGGGAGCTCGAGCGCCGACTCGATCGGAACAATGCGCCGCCCGAGACCGTGACCGCGGCCCTCGAGCGCTTGACCGATCTCGGCTACCTCGATGACCGCGCGTTCGTGCGCTGGTGGGGTGAGCAGCGCGACCGTCACGCACCGCGCGGTCGGCGGCTGCTCGAGCTGGAACTGCGCCAGAAGGGTGTTCCACGCGACGTGATCGAAGAGATGCGTGGCGAACCGCTCCAACGCGCCGCAGAGGACGCCGACTTGCCCGAAACCGAGGAACAGCGAGCTACCGCAACGCTCGAATCACACCTGCACGGCGGTCGCCTGCCTGATGATCCGAAGGCTCTCCAGCGAGTGGGCATGTTCCTGATGCGACGTGGGTTCGATCCCGAAACCGTGCGTCGCGCCATTCGCCAGCATCAGTCCGGCAAGCCCGTGGACGACTGACGCGCGGCAGCGGTGCTGCGCGATAATGCCGGTCCCGTGCCTAGGAGGCTTCGCGATGGCCAGCAGCACCGCCACGACGCCCGACGAGTACCTTACGAGCCTGCCAGACGTGCGCCGCGAGGCGATGGAGCAGGTGCGCCGGCTGATTCTCGTCAAATTACCGACCGGCTACCGCGAGGGAATGTACTTCGGGATGATCGGCTACTACGTCCCGCTGGAGCGCTATTCGGAGACCTACAACGGCCAACCGCTCGGCATCGCAGCGCTCGCAAGCCAGAAGCGCTACATGTCTCTCTACCTGATGGCGGTGTACGGCGACCCGGAGACCGAGCGGTGGTTCCGGCAACGCTGGGCGGCGACCGGCAACAAGTTCGACATGGGCAAGTCATGCGTGCGGTTCAAGAAGGTCGAGGACCTGCCGCTGGAGCTCATC
>JBBRXE010000257.1:0-2511 GCA_038248695.1 Candidatus Limnocylindria bacterium
CGCGAGGTGATGGAGGGTGCGCTGCCGCTCGACATCCCGTTGACCGTGGACATCAAGGCCGGCGACAACTGGGAGCATATGGACCTGCTGCAGCAGGGCGATGACGGCGGCTGGCGGCGGGCCGGCGCCGCTCCCGAACCCGAGCCGGAGGAGGCCCTCGTGGAGGCCGATGCCTGAGCTGCCCGAGGTCGAGACAGTTGCCCGCGACCTCGACCGCTGGGTGGCGGGTGCCCGCATCGAGGACACGCAGGTCGGCTGGGCGCGCACCATCCGCCATCCCGAGCCGCCCGAACGGTTCGTCGCCGAACTGCGCGGCGCGACCATCCGTCGCGTCGGGCGGCGCGCCAAGACCGTCCTCATCCACCTCGACGACGGTCGCGTGCTGACCGTGGCGCTGCGCATGACGGGCGCGCTCATCGTGGCACCGTCCGGGGCGCCCGCCGACCCATACGCCCGCGTGGTCTTCCAGCTCGCCGATGGGCGTGAGCTGCGCTATCGCGACGTGCGCAAGTTCGGTCGCATCGGGCTGTGGGAGGGCGGCGGCCTGCGGTCGCGGCAGCGGAAGCGGGTCGGTGAGCCGAGAGCGGCGTACCGGGTCGGCGACGTGTTCGCGCAGCACGGTCCGGAGCCACTGGCACGGTCATTCAGCTTCGCACGCTTCGCCGAGCGGCTGCGGCATCGGTCGGGGAGGCTGAAGTCGCTGCTGCTCGACCAGTCGTTCGTCGCCGGCATCGGCAACATCTACGCGGACGAGGCGCTGTGGCGTGCCCGGCTGCATCCGTTGCGCGCCGCCGACACTCTGAGCGACCCCGAAGCGCGGCGGCTGTACCGGTCCATCCGATCGGTCCTGCGCCAGGGCGTGCAGAACCGGGGATCCAGCTTCAGTGACTACGTCGGCGTCGATGGTGAGCCGGGCGCCAACGCGGAGCGCCTCAAGGTCTACCGCCGCACGGGCGAACCGTGTTATCGCTGCGGTCGGCCGATCAGCCGCATCGTGGTCGGCCAGCGCGGTACCCACTTCTGCCCGCACTGCCAGCGCCTGCCGGCGGCCGAGGACCGATGAAGGTCATCGGTCTGACCGGCAACATCGGCTGCGGCAAGAGCAGCGTGGCGGCGATGCTGCGCGAGCTCGGCGTGGCGACGATCGACGCCGATGCGCTGGCTCGCGAGATCCGACAGAACGATGCCGAGGCGCGCGGCGCCATCGAATGGCGCTTCGGCACCATCGACGCTCGCAAGCTCGGACAGATCGTGTTCAGCGACCCGGCGGCGCTGCGCGACCTCGAGTCGATCCTGCATCCCAAGGTGCGCGACGCGGTGCGCGCCCGTCTTGCCGAGCTGGAGGAAGGCGATGTCGAGATCGCCAGCGTGGAGGTCATCAAGCTCTTCGAATCGCCGTTGCACGACGCCTGCGACCAGGCCTGGGTGGTCCGCTGCGACGAATCGGACGCGCTCCAGCGCCTGGCCGCCGCGCGTGGGATGGATGCCGCGACGGTCCGCGCGCGCGCGGCCGCGCAGTCGACGCAAGACGACAAACTGGCCCGCGCCGACGTGGTCATCGACAATCGCGGCACGCTCGACGAGACGCGACGGCAGGTCGCCGCCGCCCTCCACACATTGGTGGCTGGCTAGCGAACGGTCTTGACTGACCGCTGGCGGCGGTCAGGCCAGCTACCTTCTCGGCGGTCGCCTGTCGGTGTGCAGGATCGGTGGGGATGGCTCCAGATCGGCTCGCCAGCCGCAGTCAGGCGACCAGCCGACTAGAATCGACCTTCCCATGCCCGACCTGATCGTCCACGCCCCCTTCGGTCCGACCGGCGACCAGCCGCAGGCCATCGCCGCGTTGTCCGATGGGCTCGCGGCCGGGCTGAAGCACCAGGTCCTGCTGGGGGCCACCGGCACCGGCAAGACCTTCGCCGCCGCGAAGGTGATCGAGGCGCAGGGACGCCCGACGCTGGTGATGGCCCACAACAAGACGCTCGCGGCCCAGCTCTACCAGGAGTTCAAGGAGTTCTTCCCGGATAACGCGGTGGAGTACTTCGTCAGCTACTACGACTACTTCCAGCCAGAGGCCTATCTGCCCCGGTCCGATACGTACATCGAGAAGGACTCGTCCCGCAACGACGAGATCGACCGGCTGCGGCACAACGCCACGCGAGCGCTGTTCGAGCGCCGCGACGTCGTGATCGTGGCGTCCGTCTCGGCGATCTACGGGCTCGGCGCGCCAGTCGACTACGGGGCCACGGTCATCAACCTGAAGGTCGGCGGCCGGTATCGCCGCGACGGCATCCTGCGCCACCTCGTCGACCTGCAGTACCAGCGCAACGATGCCGCCCTGGCCCGCGCCCGCTTCCGGGTGCGTGGCGACGTCCTGGAGGTCCAGCCGCCCCACGGCGAGTTCATCGTGCGGGTCGACTTCTTCGGCGACGAAGTCGAGCGCATCGTCGAGGTCGATTCGCTGACCGGCGAGGTCCAGGCCGAGCGACGCGAGGTGAATTTCTATCCGGCGAC
>JBBRXE010000258.1:0-2510 GCA_038248695.1 Candidatus Limnocylindria bacterium
AAGCTGCGCGCCTGCGCCACGGCCGCGGCGACGATCTCGGCCATGCTGCGGCCGGGCGGGGCGATCCCATCGCCGGAGAACGAGTCGGGCGTCACGTTGATGACGCCCATGAGATACGTCCTGGCGCCCCAGTGCAGCTCGATCATGGGGATTCCTCCTCACCGGTCAGCAACGCGCGCACCGCGCCGACCAGGTACAGCGACCCGGTGACCACGATCGGCTCGTCCGCATGCCGCAGGCTCGCTGCGACCATCACGGCCTCGCGTGGGTTTGCGGCGGCCCGCGCTCGGCCGCCGGTCACGCGCTGCCAGCGACGGGCCAGGTCGTCGGGGGTCAGTGCCCCCGGATCGTCGACAGCGGTGAAGATCGGCCGTGGCTGGAGCGGTGCCAGCGCGCGCAGGATCGCCTCGACGCGCTTGCCGCGCATGGCACCGAACACCAACACCGGCCGACGCACGTCGAGCTGGCGCAGCGCTTCGGCCAGCGCCAGTGCGCTGGCCGGGTTGTGGGCGCCGTCGAGCAGGACGTGACCGACGCCGAGTCGCGTCCCGTCGATCAGCTCCAGCCGCCCGGGCCAGCGCGCATCGGCCAGGCCGCGGCGCAGCGCCGCCTCGTCGACCGCAACGCCATGCCGATCGCGCAGCGCGTCGAGCACGGCCAGGGCCACGGCCGCGTTCGACGCCTGGTGGCCGCCGAGCAGCCCGATGTGCAGGTCCCGCAGCTCTCCGCCGGGGGTGACGGCGTCGATCAGCAGGCCATCCCAGCCGGCGTCACGCAACGTCACGCGGTACGGCTGACGCGGTCCGGCGCGCCGCAGCGGGACCTGGAGCGCGGCGCATCGGTCCAGGATAGGCCGCAGGCCGCGGCCGGCGGCGCCCGTCACCGCCAGGTCTCCACGCTCGACGATGGCTGCCTTTTCCCGCCCGATGGCGGCCAACGTGGTGCCCAGGTAGCGCTCATGATCGAGCTGCACGTTGGTGATCGCCGCCACCCCCAGGTCGGCGGCGTGCGTCGCATCCAGGCGACCGCCCATGCCGACCTCCACCAGTGCCAGGTCGATGCCCGCATGCGCCAGCTCGGTGTACGCCGCGGCGGTGAGCACCTCGAACTCCGTCGGCGGTCCCAGGCGTTCGGCGACGGCGTCCACCGCCGGCAGGACACGCTCGACGGCCGCGGCGAAGCGCGCCGGCGGCAGCGGCCGGCCGTCGAGCGCGATCCGTTCGCGGTAGCTGATCAGGTGGGGCTTGGGCATGCTCCCGACGCGTAGCCCACCGGCGTTCAGGACGGCGCCGACCATGGCCACCACGCTGCCCTTGCCGTTGGTGCCGGTCACCAGCGCGCCCCGCAGGCCGCGCTCCGGATGGCCGAGCTCGTCGAGCATCGCCTGGATGCGTGCGAGGCCGAGGCTGATGCCGAAACGGCCACGCGACCGGAGCGCGGTGACCGCGGCCGCGTAGCCCATCAGGCCGGCCGCTGGCTCAGTCCGCCGCCGCCGCCGCGTCGTCTTCGTAGAAGACGCAGTCGTTGAACTGCCCGGTCAGGCACAGGTCAGTGACGTAACCGCTGTCGAGGTGCACGCCGCCACGCAGGTCGCAGCGGCTCACGACGCCCTCCTGTTTCATCAGCGTGCGCAGCATCTGCGGCGCCTGGATTGGGATCCGGCCCTTATTGGCGTTGCTCAGGTAGAAATGTGGGCAGGTGTGGCGTCGCGGGCGGCCGTAGCCGAGGGGCACGCCGCGCCGTCCCACATGCACTTCGAGCGGGGGGGTTTCGATGCCGGCGAAGCGCTTCTCGGCAATCACGCAGCGGCCGGGCTCGCACTCCTTGTCGTTGTAGCAGCAGGCGCGCTCCGGCCCGACGCCCTCGACCGCCCACAGCTCCCAGCACGGGCGGCGCAGGATGAAGGCGGGGCAGCGGTAGCGGATGGTCAGATCGCAGTTCTCGACCTCCCAGCACATCGTCCGGCGGTCGGCTTCGCGCCGATCCATGGCGAATGGATCGACACCCTGGCGCCGATCCATCCCTCGACGTCGCTCGGTCTTGATGATCATGGGCGAGCTGGTCGCATCCCTCCGTTGACGTTGGCGAGTGTAGACGCGTTTGGGTGCATATGGACCGGCAGGACGCGGGCCGGCCGGTATCTGTCTGTGCGCGCCTCGGCTACAGGAACCGGCTCAGGCGCTCCTCCATGGCCTCCTGGGGCATGTAGCCCACCAGGCGAGTGGCTTCGGTGCCGTTCTTGAACAGGATCATGGTGGGGATGCTGAAGATGCTGTAACGCATGGCCAGCTGCTGGTTCTCGTCGGTGTTGACCTTGGCGACCGCGACCTTCCCGATGTGCGACTCGCCGAAGCTCTCGACCACGGGCGAGACGAGACGGCAGGGGCCGCACCAGGGCGCCCAGAAATCGACGAGCACCGGTTTCGTGGCGTTGAGCACCTCGGCTTCGAAGCTGGATTCGTCGACCGACATCGGTGACATGGGCTTGTTTTCGTACCTCCATTGAGATC
>JBBRXE010000259.1:0-2506 GCA_038248695.1 Candidatus Limnocylindria bacterium
ACCGACGGTCGCACGACCATGACCCAGTTCGAGATGCATGCCTGCGAGGCGCTCGGCCTGCTCAAGTTCGACTTCCTGGGCCTCATCAACCTGACCATCCTGGCCGATGCCGTCGAGCTGATCCGAACGCATCGGTCCATCGATATCGACGTCGACAACCTGCCGCTCGACGATGCGAAGACCTTCGAGCTGTTGTCGACCGGCGAAACGACCGGCGTATTCCAGCTCGAGGGATCGGGCATGCGGCGGTATGTCAAAGAGCTCAAGCCGACCGAGGTGCGTGACCTGGCTGCCATGGTCGCCCTCTTCCGCCCTGGCCCCATGGCGAACATCCCCGCCTACATCCGGCGCAAGCACGGCGAGGAGCCGGTGACGTACCTGCATCCGTCGCTCGAGCCGGCATTGAAGGACACCTACGGCATCTTCGTCTACCAGGAAGACATCATGACCGCCGCCATCGCCATGGCCGATTACACCGGCCCCGAGGCGGACAACCTGTGCTACGCCATCCGCAAGAAGAAGGAGGACGTCCTCCGCCGGCACGAGGCGAAATTCAAGGAGGGCGCCCGCCGCAAGGGCATCTCGCCGGCGATCGTCGACAAGGTCTTCGCCGAGTTCGAGCCGTTCGCCCGCTACGGCTTCAATAAGGCCCACGCCACCTGCTATGGCCTGATCGCCTACCAGACCGCCTATCTCAAGGCGAACTACACCATCGAGTTCATGACCGCGTTGCTGAACGGCTTCCGGGAACGCGCCGAGAAGGTGGCGGCCGTCATCGCCGAGTGCCGGCGGATGGGCATCGAAGTCCGGCCACCCGACGTTCAGCGCTCGTCCGCCCTCTTCACCGTCGAGACCGATGCGGACGGCACGCGCGCCATCCGCTTCGGAATGGCAGCGGTCAAGAACGTCGGGGAGGGCGCGATCGACGCCATCGCGTCGGTGCGCGACGCGGGCGCGGAGGCGGGTCCCTTCCGCTCGCTGGACGACCTGAGCCGCCGCGTCGACTTGCGCACCGTCAACAAGCGCGTGCTCGAGTCGCTCATCAAGGCGGGTGCCCTATCCTCGCTTGGGACGCCGGGAGCGCTGCTCGCGCGCCTGGACCTTGCCCTCGAGGCAGGTGCGCGCCACCAACGCGACGTGGCCGCCGGGCAATCGACCCTTTTCGACCTGTTCGCGCCGCCGGCGGACACATCGGTCGCTTTCCTCGACGACGGCGAGGAGATCCCGCGCCGCGAGCGGCTGCGCTGGGAGAAGGAGCTCATCGGGCTCTATCTCTCGGAGCATCCGCTGGGCGACATCACCGACCAGTTGCCCGACTACGTCACCGCCTACTCTGGCGAGCTCGAGGAGGAGAGCGACCAGGCCAAGGTCACGCTGGGCGGCATCATCCTGTCGTCGCGGCGGATCGTCACGCGTGCCGGCTCGACCATGCTGGTGGCCACGCTCGAGGACCTGCAGGGCAGCATCGAGATCGTCGTCTTCCCCAAGGTATTCGAACAGACCGCCAACGCCTGGACCGATGACTCCCGCGTGCTGGTCACTGGGCGCGTCGACCACCGCGATGACAGCGTCCAGCTGCTGTGTGAGGCGGTTCATGCCTGGGACGACGCCGTGCGCATGGGACCCGTGGCCTTCGGTCCGGAGCGTGACCGTCTGCTGCGCGCGCGTGGCGGCCGTGGGTCGAATGGCAACGGCGGCGGCTACGGACGGACGGCGGTGCCGGTCATGCCCGCCGCGCCGGTTGCGGTGGCTGTGGCCGTCGCCGATTCGGATGAGGACGACGCGTCTGCGCCGCGCGACGCCGTGCCGCTGCAGGCGACGGCCGAGGGGATCGAGGCGACGATCAGCATCACCTTCGGGCCGGGCCTCAGCGCGGATCGGCTTCAGCCGGCGCTGGAGGCGGTGCAGACCCTGCTGCGTGGCCGGCCGGGTCCGTTGCCGGCGGTGATCAGCATCGAAGGCGTGCCCTGGCGAGTGAGGCTCCCGGAGCAGGTGGCCTGGGACGACCGCCTCGACGAAACGGTGCGCCAGGCGGTCGGTGTCCCGATCCGCGTCGAGCTGGGCTGAGTTCCGGCTATCCTTGACGCGTGAGCACCAGAGCACCGCGCCGACGCCCGTCCCCGAAGCCGGCCACTCCCCCCGCCACAAGGCCGTCGCGAGCGAAGCGGTCCGCTGCTGCGTCGGACTCGGGTGGCGAGCAACTCGACGCGGCCATCCTGCGCTTCCTGCGTCGCTTCCCGAACGGCTTCGTCGACCTCGCGGCGCTCGCCGATGAGCTGGCGGTGCCCGCGTTCGAGATGCAGCTGACCGTCGAGCGCCTGGCGCGCCGGCGGCTGCTGACGGTGCCATTCATCGAGCCGGACACGGCCGGCGGGGGAGAGCTGACCGAGGCAGGCCTGCGCCGGCTGATCCGGTACGAAGGCGGGCAGCCGAAGGACAAGCCATCAGCGCTCAAACCCGCCACGGAGCGCGTTCGCACCGAGGACGATGCTGCGCGCCTGCCGCG
>JBBRXE010000260.1:0-2495 GCA_038248695.1 Candidatus Limnocylindria bacterium
CGCGCGCCGAGATGCGCATGCTGCGAACGCTGGGTGGCGATGCGGTCGGCATGTCGACCGTGCCCGAGGTGCTCGTCGCGCGGCACGCCGGCGCGCGAGTGCTCGGCTTCAGCCTGATCACCAACAAGGCGACCGAAGACGTCGAAGCCGGCGCGACCCACGAGGAGGTTCTCGAGATGGGTCACGTCGGGGCCGGGCGCCTGGTGCGGCTCCTCGCGGCGCTGCTCCCGGATCTGGCCTGATGCTGTTCTTCAACTGGTCTCCTGCCGAGCTCGTCGGGATCGCCGTTGCGCTGATCGTGGGCATCACCTTCCACGAGTTCAGCCACGCGTTCGTGGCCGATCAGCTCGGCGATCACCGACCGCGAGCGATGGGCCGCGTCACCCTCAACCCGATCGCGCATATCGATCCCATGGGAGCGCTCTTCTTCGTGATCGCCGGCTTTGGCTGGGGCAAGCCGGTAATGGTCAACTCGTACGCTCTGCGGCCGGGACGCATCGGCCTGTCATACGTGGCCGCCGCCGGGCCGATCGCCAACCTGGCTGTGGCGCTCGTCTTCGCTGTCATCTTCCGAGCACTGCTCATGGTCGAGCTCGGCAACGAGTTCGTGCTGAGCGTGGTGGTCTACACCATCCTGTACAACCTGGCGCTGGGACTGTTCAACCTGCTGCCCATCCCACCGCTCGACGGTTACAACCTGGCGCTCGGCCTCCTCCCTCCGCATCAGGCCTTCCAGCTGCAGCGCTACGCGCAATATGGCTTCCTCGTGCTGCTGGGCCTCATCCTGCTGTCGTACGGCGCGCCCGGCGGTGGACCCATCGGCTGGCTGTTCGGCCTGGCGCGCTGGGGCACGAACCTGCTGACCGGCGTGGACCTGTTCTTCTAGATGGCACGACCGATCTACCGCGTGGCGCAGTTCGTCAGCCACATCCGCGCGCACGTCTCCGACGACGAGGAGCGCTTCGTGCGCCGCGTGCTGCCGGCGCAGGCGGCGACCCTGTTCGAGGCCATGCCCGTCGCCGACCAGCGTCACGGCCTGGACGTCGTCGAGCGCCTGCTGGCATGCGGCCAGCGGGATCCGGACCTGCTCGCCGCCGCCCTCCTGCACGACGCCGCCAAGGGACGTCGCATGCGGCTGTGGCATCGCGTCTCGGGCGTGCTCCTGAACGCGGTGGCGCCGCGATTCCTGGGCCGCCTGGCGTCGGCGCGAGAGACATCGTGGCGGTATCCGTTCCATCTCTACCTGCACCATGGACCGATGTCCGCCGAGGCGGCCCGCGCGGCCGGCTGCTCCGATCGCTGCGCGGCGTTCATCCGCGGCATCTCGCCGGAGATGTCGCTGCAGTCCGCTCTGCAGGCCGCCGACGAGGCATCCTAGGCACCGATGCCGCTCGAGCCCATTCCCGTCCAGGCCGATGAGCCGACCGCCATGCCGGTGGCGTCGGAAGGAGCGTCCCCGTTCGAGCTTAGGCTGCCCGTCTTCGAGGGCCCGCTGCAGCTGCTGCTGCACCTCATCGAGTCGCGCCAGCTCGACGTGCTGAGCGTGCCTCTGGCCGAAGTGGCGGACGCCTACGTGGCGCACCTCGCCCGCCACCCGGTCGACGCCGTCAACCTCGCCGAGTTCGTGGCCATCGCGGCGCAGCTGATCCTCCTCAAGTCCCGGCGGCTGCTGCCCGCCGAGCCGCTGCCGGCGCTGGCCGATGGCGAGGACGAGCCGGATGAAGCGGAGCTCCGCCGCCGCCTGGTCGAGTACCGGGTGATGCGAGATGCGGCACTGGCGCTTGGCGAGCGCGACCTCGTCGCGCCACTCATGCGCCGCGAGCCACGTGACAGCGACCTCCCGCAGCTTCTGGCGCCGCAGTTGCCGGTGGCATTGCTGGCCGATGCGCTGGAGCGACTGGCGGCGGTTACCGAGCCTGAGCCGCCGCCGCCGGAGGTGATGGTCCGCGAGATCACCATAGGCATGCAGATTGCTGCGCTGCGCACCGCCATGAGCCGTGGCGGGCGCGTCGTCCTGCAGTCGATCCTGGCCACCTGCCGCTCGCGCGCCGAAACCGCCGTGACGATCCTCGCCGCGCTCGAGCTGGTGCGTCGCCGCCAGGTGACCGTCGAGCAGGACGAGACCTTCGGCCCGATCGTCATCACCCCGCTGGAGACGCCGGCGTGACCGCGCTCGACGAGCTGACCGCGTTCTACGAGGCGTTGCTGTTCATCGCCGAGCGTCCACTGGCAACCGCCGAGCTGGCCCAGCTGGGCGGCGTGCCGCGCCTGCAGGCCGAGGCGACGCTCGCCGGGCTGGCGGAGGAGCTCGTCGACGACCAGCGCGGCCTGCGGCTGCAGCGGCACGCTGACGGCTGGCAGATCGTCACGTCGCCCGACGTCGGTGAGCGGCTGGCGGCCTACACCAGCCGCGAGGAGGCGCGACTGACGCCCGCGGCACTCGAGGCGCTGGCCGTCATCGCCTACCGCCAGCCATGCACCCGTGGCGAGGTCGA
>JBBRXE010000261.1:0-2490 GCA_038248695.1 Candidatus Limnocylindria bacterium
CTCCTGGCCGATATCGGCGATGACGAGGCCGTCGCCGAGCTCTTCCGCCAGATCGACGAGCGCTATGGACGCCTGGACATCCTGGTCAACAACGCCGGCATCGAGAGCGAAGCGACGACCATCGACGCGTATCCGGTCGCGACGTTCGACCGCATCGTCGCCACCAACCTGCGCGGCACGTTCCTGTGCATGCGCCAGGCGGCACAGCGCATGGTCGCTGTCGGTCACGGGCGGATCATCAACATCAGCTCGGTGCACGAGGACCTCGCCTTCCCGGGCAACAGCGCCTATGCCGCCACGAAGGGCGGCGTGCGGATGTTGATGCGCACCACCGCTCTCGAGCTTGCTCCGCACGGCATCACCGTCGTCAACCTCGCGCCGGGCGCGGTCGCGACGCCGATCAATCGTGGGACGCTGACCGACCCGAAGCTGCGCGATGCGCTGCTGGACGAGATTCCCCTCGGTCGCGTCGCGCAGCCCGACGAGATCGCCAACGCCGCGGTCTTCCTCGCCAGCGACGCCGCGAGGTACCTGACGGCCACGACCGTATTCGTCGACGGCGGTCTGATGCACGCCACCAAGGGGCTCTGACGATCGACGCGCCCCCGTCGCCGACGATCCTGCTGGGGCCAGGGGCGTCAGGCGGCGTTGAGCAATTGGTGCCATATGTTGCCGGGCTTTCCCGGCGCGGGCTCGACGCGCACCCTGTGGCCCTTCCGCGGGGACGAACAGCACCGGCGCTGGCCGTCTATCGGACTGCGCTGTCGCGGCTGGATGGGCGCCGGACATTCATCGGCGGTCACTCATTCGGTGGTCGCGTCGCGTCTCTGCTGGCAGCCGAGACCGATGTTGCCGGCCTGGTGCTGCTCTCCTACCCCCTCCATCCGCCGGGCAGGCGCGAACGCTGGGACGAGCGGACCACGCACTGGCGGACGATCCACTGCCCGGTGCTGTTGCTTTCCGGCGAATCGGACATGTTCGCCGACATCGGCCTGCTGCGAGAGGCCGTCAAGCGGTTGTCGAACGCCGAGCTGGTCACGTATCCGCGGGTGCGCCACGGCATGGGTCCAGTCCTCGACGATGCGCTCGACAGGGTGGCGCGCTTCGCCAGAACCGTCGCGGGCCAGATGGCGGACAACAGCTCCTGACGGAGCCTAACTGTCGGAGGCGTACTCATTGGCGTGCTCGCCCTTGTCCTTGGCGATCGTGCGCTGGAAGATATCAAGCGTCTGCGCAACGGTGATGCCGTTCTCGTCAGCCGCGGCCTTGAGATCCTCGTAGGTGATATTCGCTTGCCCCATCTCGAGATGGGCGTCCATGCAACCGCAGGTCAGGCACATGTGGTCTCTCCAACTACAGGTGATGACGCGGGGTGCACATGCGGTGCCAACATGCGAGGACGAGGGACGAAGAACTTGCCGCCAAACACCCATCCTCCCGGCCTGGGCGCGCCGAGGCGTCCGATCGGTGGCGGTCCTACCAGTCGACGAGCTTCCAGATCTCCGGCTCCATCCGGCCGGGCCGTCCCACCTCGGCGAAGATCGCGACGGCCTGCTTCAGCTCGTCGAGCGCCTCGTCCCGGCGTCCAGCGGCGTGGAGGGCATCGGCGAGGTTGTTGCGGATGGCGGCCTCCCGGTGGCGATCGCCAATGGTGAGCGCTGCCTGCAGCGCCTCGCGGCTGGTCGCCACTGCGTCGCCGGTTCGCCCGGCCGCCAGGTGGACGAGGGCAAGGTTGTTCATGGCGGCGATCCGGGCCTCCTCGAGCCCGGCACCGGAGGCGAGCGCGAGGCTCTCATCGAGATGACGCCGAGCTGCCGAGAAATGCCCGGCTGCTCGGGCCAGGATGCCGAGCAGGTTGTGCGCCTGCGCCCGGCACGCCGGATCATCGGCCGCTGTCGCGAGCTCCAGGGCGTCCGCGGCGAGCCGGCCGCTGCGTCGGCGGTCGCCGAGGCGGTGGACCGTGAGCGCGCGGTCGGCGGTGAGGCGGGCGCGGTCGGCCAGCGCGTCCGGCAACAGACCCGACAAAGCCGCATCGAGGTGCGCCTCGGCGAGCGACCACTCACCGCGCCGATCATGGACGCTGGCGAGACGGTCCTCGATGCGCCAGACGTCCTGCGGTTTGGCCACGGCAGCGGCGGCTTCATACGCCGCGACGGCGTCGTCGTAGCGCCCGAGCCGGGTCGATTCGTCGCCGATGCGCTCGTGGAGGGGTTCGGGTGCGTCTGGATCGAGGGCGAGCGACGAGCGGTACAGGTCGAGCGCCTCGGCATGCGCATAGACCGCGGCGGCCTCGTCTCCGGCGATTCGCAGGTGGCGCGCCGCGCTGCGGTCGTCGCCGGCCTCGCGAAGGTGTCGGGCGATGGTGGCAGCGCCAGCACGATCACCGCCGCGCCGAGTGACCGGCTGCAGCAGCGCCAGCGCTGCGCGACGGTGCAGCAGGCGGCGGCGTGCGAGACTGGCTGACCCGTATGCCACCTCGCGGGTCTTGGC
>JBBRXE010000262.1:0-2488 GCA_038248695.1 Candidatus Limnocylindria bacterium
CTCGCCCTTCACCAGCTCGTTCTCGCGCAGGTGTGCCTCACGGTGCATGCCGAGCCGCTCTGCGACGCGCGTCGACGCCGTGTTGCGTGCATCGAGACGAGCGACGATGCGATGCAGCCCCAGCTGCTCGAATCCCAGCCGCAGCATGATGCGCGCGCCCTCGGTGGCGAATCCATGTCCCTGCTGATCCGGGTGCAGCAGATAGCCGATCTCGCCCTGCTGGTGGTCGCGGCTCAACACAAAGAGGGTGAAGGTGCCAACCAGCTCGCCGGAGTCAAGGCGCTCCGCAGCGAGATACAACCCATCGCGGGTGTCGTCGATGACCATCTGGCCACCCTGTCGCGCAAGGCGCTCGGCCACCTGCTCGCGCGAGAACGGCGGCGTGTAGAGGTAACGCGCCACGTCCGCGCGGCGGTAGATGTCGTACATTGCGTCGAGGTCGGCCTCCACGCACGGCCGCAGCTGCAGACGGTCGCCGGCCAGGGGATAGTGCGGTTTCAGGCGCAGCCTCATTCCGATGTCACCGTCAGCTTGCTGGCGCCACCGGACAGCTCGATCTCGTAGCGGTCGACTGCGTCGAGGTAGTTTTCCGACTGAAGCCACGCTCCGTTGTCCATGGTCGCCCGCCTCCGGTCGTCGAAGCGTACGCGCGTCGCGCCGCCAGTGGAGTCCGGCACCATCTTCGGCCTTCTCGGCCCGAACGGAGCGGGGAAGCCGACGAGCCGCAGTCGAACGCCTGCTTGCGCTCACGAGGTCGCGCGTCGGGTAGGATCGCCACGGCCCCCGCTCGGCGCAGCGGTTGCACCCGGAGTGCAGAATGTCGCACGACCGCTTGGTCGATGACTGTCTGAGGTGTTCATCGTGGAGCCGCTCGTTGCCCTGTTTCTGTTCCTGCACGTGCTTGGCGCCATCGTCGGCCTTGGGCCCACGTTCGCCTTTTCGCTGATCGGCTCGATGGGTGGCCGGGAGCGCCAGCACGGCAACTTTTCGACGCGGGTATCGCACGCGGTGAGTACGAAGATCGTCGAGCCGGCGCTGTTGAGCATGCCCCTGAGCGGCATCGGGCTCATCTGGGCAGCCAAGATCGATATCTTCGCCGCGTCGTCGCGCTGGCTGGTGCTCGGAATCATCGTCTACGTGGTTGCCATCAGCGTCTCGCTCTTCGTGCAGAACCCCGCGGTCAAGCGCTTGATCGAGATGACCGGCGGTCACCCGAATGCCGCCGAGCCGATGGCGCCCGGCAGGGCATCTGCTGGACCCGGCGCAATGGGCGTGCCGCCCCCAGAGCTGGCGGGGACCATCGCGGCGATTCAGCGCAACGGGATGATCCTTGGCGTACTGGCGCTGGTGCTCATCTTCCTGATGGTGGTCAAGCCGGCGCTGGGCTCCTAGGGGCCGCTGTCGCGCGGCGGCGGGTCGGGGCTGACCAGGTTCCGCTGACGGCGTCGGTCGGCGGTCGCTGCCCATGTCCAGCGGGAGCTTGCCGCTGAACAAGAGACTGATCGGGGCCTCGCCGGCGTTAGGCAATCGGGCAGACTGGGAGGCGTGAGTCCTCTCGAGATCGTGGCGATCGTGGGTGCCGGCCTGGCGGCCGGCACAATCAATACGATCGTCGGCTCCGGTTCCCTGATCACCTTCCCCACGCTACTGGCGCTCGGCTACGCCCCGGTGGTGGCCAACGTCTCGAATACCGTCGGCCTGGTGCCGGGCTCGCTGAGTGGGGCGATCGGCTACCGACGCGAGCTGGCCGGCCAGGGCGCGCGGGCGGTGCCACTGGGCATCGCGGCGGTCCTCGGCGGGATCAGCGGCGCGATCCTCTTGCTGCTCCTACCGGCTACATCGTTCGAGCGCGTCGTACCGTTCCTGATCCTGGGGGCCGTGATCCTCGTCGCGCTCCAACCACGGCTGTCGCGCGCCATGGCGCACCGCCGGGCCGGCGGCCATGGGCACAATCTGCCGCTCCTTGGAACGGTCTATCTGACCGGCATCTACGGTGGATACTTCGGCGCTGCGCAGGGCGTGATCCTGATGGCGTTGCTGGGCATCTTCGTGCCCGATGACCTCCAGCGTCTGAACGGGCTCAAGAACGTGCTGGCCCTCCTGGTCAATGGCGTGGCGGCCATCCTGTTCGTGCTGATCGCCCCCGTGTCGTGGCCGGCCGCGCTGCTGCTGGCCGTAGGCTCGACCGCCGGTGGCCAGCTCGGCGCGCTCGTCGGGCGGCGCCTGCCACCGACCGGCCTGCGCATCGTGATCATCATCGTCGGCACGCTGGTCGGGTTCAAGCTGCTCATCGGCTGAGCCCAGCCGTCGCGACGGCTGCATCTGTCGCGAATCAGTCCAGCCCATGCGAATGTGGATGAGCTGTGGACGACGCGCGCGAATCGGTCAAAACTCGGGGATAAGGTGTCTTGCGTGCTTCGACCGCAGCGACCTACCATGTGGTCGTCCCGAAGGGGCAGCGGATACCGGCTCACGAGATTGCATCAAG
>JBBRXE010000263.1:0-2471 GCA_038248695.1 Candidatus Limnocylindria bacterium
CAATGAGGCTCGCGCCCGCGAGTATGCGGAGAGCAGCGCCAGCGTCGTGACGCCGCTGAATCGGTTCATCGGCTACGAGGAAGCCTCGAAAGTGGCCAAGCAGGCCCTGGCCGAGCGCAAGACCATCCGCCAGGTGGTGCTGGAGCGCGGCTACGTCGAGCGAGGTGACCTCACCGCGGAGCAGCTCGACCGGGCGCTCGATGTGCTGAGCATGACCCGGCCGACACGCGAGACCCCGGAGCAGCGCTGATGCCTCCCGACGCGGTGAAGGCGGTCCACGACGACACCTGACACGTCGGGACGGATCGCCCGCAGGTCGGAGCCGATGACCATGGCTACAATCGAGACGCCCAGCACCTTCCGTTGACCGATGCGCGCGCTGCGCGCCTGGAGAGCCAAACCTTTGTCCGATACGTACCGCAACCTGATCGGCGGCGAGTGGGTCGATGCCCGCTCCGGCGCCACCTTCACCAGCGTCAGTCCCGCCAATCACGATGAAGTGATCGGCGCGTTCCCGGCGTCCGGTCCGGCTGACGTCGATGCCGCGGTCGAGGCGGCGAAGCGCGCCTTTCCGTCATGGTCGCTCATGCCGGCGCCAAAGCGTGGCGAGATCCTGTTCCGCGTCGCGCGGCTGCTGGCCGAGCACAAGGAGGAGCTGTCGCGGCTCATGACCCGCGAGATGGGCAAGGTGCTGACCGAGGCGCGGGGCGACGTGCAGGAGGCGATCGACGTCGCCTACTACATGGCCGGCGAGGGTCGGCGGCTGTTCGGCCAGACCGTGCCGTCGGAGATGCCCGACAAGTTCGCGATGTCCATTCGTCGGCCCATCGGGGTGGTCGGCATCATCACGCCCTGGAACTTTCCGGTGGCGATCCCCGGCTGGAAGCTCTTTCCGGCACTGATCTGCGGCAACACTGCGGTCATCAAGCCCGCGTCGGACACGCCGGCCTGCATGGTGCGTTTCATCGAGCTGCTGGCCGAGGGTGGCATCCCCGACGGTGTCATCAACGTGGTCACCGGCTCCGGTGCCGAGGTCGGCAATGCCATGGTCGACCATCCCGACGTGCGGGTCATCAGCTTCACCGGCCACACCGAGACGGGCGTCGAGATCAGCACGCGCGCGGCGAAGACGCTCAAGCGCGTCTCGCTGGAGTTGGGCGGCAAGAATCCGATCGTGGTCTGGGAGGACGCCGACCTCGATCTCGTGCTCGACAGCGTGATCTGGTCCGCCTTCGGCACGTCGGGGCAGCGCTGCACCGCGGCGTCGCGGCTGATCGTGCATCGGTCCCTTCACGACGACTTCGTGTCGCGCCTGCGCGACCGCGTCGGTCGCCTCGTTCTCGGCGATGGTCTCCTCGACACGACCGATGTCGGTCCGGTGATCAACGACGCGGCGGTCGAGAAGATCGCCGGCTATGCCGCCATCGGGCGCAACGAGGCCGAGCTGGTGATCGGCGGCGAGCCCGCCCGCGAGGGCGACCTGGCGAAGGGCTCGTTCTTCCAGCCGACGATCTTCGCGAACGCGAAGTTCGACGCGCGCATTGCGCAGGAGGAGATCTTCGGCCCCGTCGCCACGGTCGTGCCGGTCGATTCCTGGGAGGAGACGGTGCGCGTCGTCAACAGCGTCAAGTACGGCCTGTCGTCTTCGCTCTTCACCCGGGACATCAACCTCGCCTTTCGCTCCATCCGCGACTTCGACACCGGGCTGGGCTACGTTAACCACGGCACCATCGGCGCCGAGGCGCACCTGCCCTTCGGCGGCACCAAGGCGACCGGCAACGGGCACCGCGAGGTCGGCCAGGCGGCGCTCGACTTCTTCAGCGAGTGGAAGAGCGTCTACATCGACTACTCCGGGAAGCTGCAGCGCGCCCAGATCGACACGACCTTCGTCGACGAGCTATAGGCGGCGACTTCAGCTTGCCGGGGCGGTTGCGCCGCGGTCGGTGGCGTGCGAGCATCGGCGGCCTCATGCGATTCCCGTACTTCCCGCTCAACGCCGTCCTCTTCCCGCACCTGCCGCTGCCGCTGCACATCTTCGAGGAGCGCTATCGGGCGATGGCCCGCGACCTGGTCGCCGACGACGGCGCGTACGCCGGCAGGTTCGTGGTGAGCATGATCACCAACGGGCGGGAGGCGGGCGATCAGGCCGCCGAGACCCGTGAGATCGGCACGATCTGCGAGGTCCGCACGGCCGAGCAGCTGCCGGACGGCCGCTGGGTGCTGCTGTGCGCCGGCGTGGGACGCACGCGCTTGGGAGCCGTCGACCGCAGCGGACCGTACGCCACCGTCGAAGTCGAGGCGCTGCCCGAAACGGCGGGCGATGTGGGCATCGACCAGCTCCCCGGGGTGCAGGCCGCGCTCGACCACTACATGGAGTGTGTGAAACGTTTCGTCACCAGCGCCGCGTCCGTAGGCCACGACTCGCAGGAGATCACCAGGGTGGCCGCTTCGCTCGACGAGGTTCTCAAGCC
>JBBRXE010000264.1:0-2469 GCA_038248695.1 Candidatus Limnocylindria bacterium
CGCGGCGCTTCGTTCGCAGCGCGGCGGCCGGAGCCTCGCTCATGCCGATCACCTCGGGCGCATCGACGAAGCGCACGCTGGCTGGCCGGCCGTGGCCGTATTCCGCCACCTCCCGCTCGAGGCGGGGAACGTCGCCGACCAGGATCACCTCGTCGGCATGCGCCGCCGCGTAGTTCAGCGCGCCCCGCACCACTTCGCGAGGTGCGTGATCGCCGCCCATCGCATCGACCGCGATGCGCATCAGTTGCGGGACGTCAGCTTTGGCTGTCCGCCGGCGCGGCGGATTCCACCGGGACTGCCTCGCGGCCGTGGTAGTAGCCGCAGGTCGGGCAGACGTGGTGCGCGCGCTTCAGTTCGTGGCAATGGTCGCACTCGACGAGAGGCGGCGCACTGATGGCCAGGTGCGCTCGGCGCTCACCCTGGCGCGCCTTGGATACTTTTCGCTTGGGTACGCCCACGCGTCACTCCTTGGAATCTGTTCGGAATCGGGACGCCGCAGTATAGCCGTCGATCGCCCATCCTGGCCACCGGCCCGGGCCGCTACTGCTCGTGTGGCTCGTCCAGCAGCCGCGCCAGGCCCGCCAGCCGTGGATCGATCTCGGCGGGCCCATGGTCGTGCGGGCCGCTCGCCAGGCTCTGACCGCACTCGGCGCATAGTCCCGGACAGTCCGGCCGACAGAGCGGATGCATCGGCTCGGTGAGCAGCAGCTCGTCGCGGAGCACCTGGTCGAGCACGATCTCGTGGTGCGGGTCGATCAGCTGCACCTGCTCGTCGCCAGGCGACCCCATCAGCGGTACTCCGCTCTCCGGATCGACCGACGGCAGGAACTCCTCGTCGATGGGTACGGTCACCTCGTCAACGTACGGATCGAGGCAACGCGCGCAGGTGCGCCGAAGCACCGCGCGCGCGTTGCCACGCACCAGCACGCCACGGTTCGTGCGCTGCAGCCGCACGTCGATGTCCATCGGTCCGGCAAGCTCGATGTCGGGGCCAAGATTGACGTAGCGATCGCGCAGGTGATGCTCGCGAACCGCGCCCGGCGGCTCATGCAGGAGCCCGGCCACGTTGAACGCGGTCATGGGCGCTTGGCGGGCTCGACCGGTTCCTGCTCGCCGAAGGGCGACGCCTGCACGCCGTCACCGGAACGCGGCGGTTCCGGCAGGCGATGTCGATCATCGAGCATGTCGATGCCCCGCTTGATGCTGGTCAGCGCCTTGATGCATTCGCCTTCGAGCCGGATGAGCACGCCCGCGGCGTACTCGTCGGCACCGCGACGCACCTCCACCGCCTCATCGTTGGCGGCATCGAGCAGCTCGTGCGCCCGTTGCTGCGCCATCTTGACCAGCTCGCGCTCATCGAGCATCTGCGCGGCCTGCTCCTGGGCACGTGCCGTGATCGCATCGGCCTCTTCGCGGGCACGCTCGGTGATCCGTCCCGACTCCTCCGTGATGCGCTTGGCCTGACGGACCTCCTCGGGCACCGCGGCCCGCAGCTGGTCGATCAACTCGAGCAGCCCAGCCTGCTCGACGACCACGCTGTTCGTCAGCGGCAGCCTCTTGCTGCCGGCGACCAGCGATTCGAGTCGTTCGACGAGGAAGATGATGTCCGTGGCCCTGCCCTCCGACGGCTCGTGCGCAGCCTGACCTGAGTCCCGGGGATTATAGACCCGCGTCAGCCGCCCTCACCCAGGCGCCGGCGAAGCGCATCGGCCACCGGCGCAGGCACCATGCCGGAGATATCACCACCGAACTGGGCGACCTCCTTGGCCAGTGTGGACGACAGGTAGCCGAATTCGAGCGCACTCATGAGGAATGTGGTATCGACCGACGGCTGCAGCTTGCGATTGGTGTGTGCCATCTGCATCTCGGCCTCGAAGTCACTGACGGCGCGCAGGCCGCGGACGATGAAGCCCGCCCCATTGCGCCGAGCGAAGTCGACGGTCAGTCCGTCGAAGGCCTGCACCTCCACGTTTGCACCGAACTCGGCGACCGACGCGCGTATGAGCTCCACGCGCTCGCCGATGTCGAAGACCGGCTGCTTCTTCGGGTTGTTGAGGACGCCGATCACCAGGCGGTCGAACAGTGTGGCTGCACGCCGGGCGACGTCAAGGTGGGCGTTGGTCATGGGATCGAACGACCCGGGAAAGACCGCGATGCGGCTCATGGCTCGGCTGCTCCATCGGTCTGCAGGAAGGTCAACATCGTCTCTCCGAAGCGCCGTTCGCGCCAGGTGCGCAGGCCCGCCGGTGCCGGAACCTCGGTGCGCCAGAAATGCTTGACGACCACCGTCGCAACCTCGGCAAGGTGCGGCTGCAGGCGTTCGAGCGGCGCGAGGATAGCACGCTCGGCGTAGGGGGGATCCAGGAAGGCGAGGCTGTACCGATGCGCCGGCCCCACCTGCAGCAGGCGCAGCACGTCGCCGTTCAGGACCGTCGCCGCGTCGGCGAGGTGCGTGTGCTGCAGGTTCGC
>JBBRXE010000265.1:0-2446 GCA_038248695.1 Candidatus Limnocylindria bacterium
CTGCTGTCCTTCGTCATCGATGACGCGCACCTCGCGAATGCGGATCATCTCATTGATTCGGAGTTCCTTTGCGATCTTCGTCCAGCTCCTTTAACAACAAGGCCACCGGCCGATGCGGACGGGTGGCCAAGATTCCAGCGCTAACGCCCGAGGACTATACACCGATGCCGACCGCCTCGGCAACCATAGGTCAAGCCGGATAGTCATAGAAGACGGCCACCTGCCGGCCGTCGGGATCCGCTACGCGGAACGAGCGCGAGCCCTCCCAGCGGTCTCCCGACGGTGGGGCGACCAAGGCAAAGCCGCGCCGGGCGAGTTCCTGCGCCCAGGCATCGACCTCGCCGGCCGTATCGACGCGGAAACCGATCTGCAGTCCATCTCGGGTCGCCGTCTCGCCGCGCCGAAAGCTGAGCTCGAAGCCGCCGAGCTCAAGGTCGACGCCGGTGTCGTCGCCGGCACGCTGCCGGAAGCCGAAGGCCGATTCGTAGAACTCGGCAACCCGCCGCGGATCCGTCGAGCGCAGAGCCAGCTGGCCGACGCCCCGCATCTTCCTCAGTTCGGAGACTCCTCAGCGTACGGCCACAGCTCGCGGCGCTCGATGCGACCTCGCAGCTCGGCCACGAAGTCGTCGAGAGGCAGGCCCTGGCTGGACTCGCCGGTCCGCAGTCGTGGACTGACCGCGCCCGCCGCGGCATCCCGGTCCCCCACCACGACCATCACCGGAATCTTCTGCTCCTGGGCATCCCGCAGCTTGGCCTGCATCCGTTCGGATCTGTCGTCGACCTCGACGCGGACACCGGCATCGAACAGCGCATCGCGCACGGACTGCGCGTACTCGATGTGCCGGTCGGCGATCGGGACGACCACGACCTGCACTGGCGCCAGCCACAGCGGGAAGGCGCCGGCGTAGTGCTCCGTGATGACACCGATGAAACGCTCGAACGAGCCGTAGATGGCGTAGTGGATGATGGCCGGCCGCTCAAAGCCACCATCGGCGGTTCGGTACTCCAGGTCGAAGCGCTGCGGCAGCTGGTAGTCGAGCTGGATCGTGGCGCTCTGCCACTCGCGCCCGAGCGCATCGGTGAAGAAGATATCGATCTTGGGTGCGTAGAAGGTGGCTCCCTCGGGGTCCAGGCTATATGGGATGCCGACCTGCTTCATGGCCGTCTGCAGCTTACCCTCGGCCATGTCCCAGAATTCGTCCGAGCCCAGCCGCTTCGTGGGGCGCGTTGCAAGCTTGAAGCTCGGCTCGAAGCCGAACGGCGCGTACTGCTTCTTCACGAGCGACAGCGCCAGGTTGACCTCGTCGACGACCTGGTCGTCGCGGCAGAAGACGTGCGAGTCGTCTTGGGTGAGTTGCCGCACGCGAAACAGACCTGCCAGGGCGCCCGTGCGCTCCTTGCGGAACAGGACGCTGTAGTCGTTGAACCGGAGCGGGAGGTCCCGATAGGAACGCCCGCGCGTCTTGTAGACGAGGATCTCCTCGGGGCAGTTCATCGGCTTGAGGCCGGACACGTGGTCGTAATCGTCGAGCACGAACATGTTGTCCTGGTAGAGCTCCCAGTGGCCGGACTCCTCCCACAGCTCCTTGCGCACCAGGCTCGGAGTGCGCACCTCGTGGAATCCGGCCTCGCGGCGGACCCGCAGCGACCACTCCTCGAGGGCCCGATAGACGGCCATCCCCCTGGGATGCCAGAACGGTGCTGCCGGTGAGACCGGATGGAACGTGAACAGGTCGAGTTCGCGACCCAGCCGCCGATGATCACGCTTGCGCGCCTCTTCCAGTCGCCACAGGTACTGGTCGAGGTCTTCTTGAGTCTCCCAGACCGTTCCGTAGATCCGCTGCAGCATGGGCCGGTGCTCGTCACCGCGCCAGTACGCGCCGGCGCTGTTCAACAGCTTGAACGGGCCGAGTTCCGCCGTGGATCCGATGTGCGGCCCGCGGCACAGGTCGATGAAGTCGCCGTGTCGGTAGAAGCTGACGATCTCCGATTCGGCCGGCGGCAGGTCGCGGATGATCTCGGCCTTGTACGGCTGATCGTCCCGCTCGAGCTGCGCCAGCGCCGCGTCGCGGCCCAGCTCCGAGCGCTCGAACTGCAGCTTCCGGGTCATCTGCTCGCGCATCTTCGCCTCGATGTCCTCGAGATCGGCGGGTATCAGCGCTCGCGGCAGCTCGAAGTCGTAGTAGAAGCCGTCACGGATGGCCGGACCGATGCCCAGCTTGGTGCCCGGGAAAAGCTCCATCACCGCCGACGCCACCATGTGCGCCGCCGAGTGACGCATGGTGTCGAGCCGATCGTGCGCGCCCGCGTCGAGCAGCTCGTCGGCCTTGGCGCGAACCTCGTCAGAATCAATGGCCATGGCAGCGAAGCGTAGCGTGTCGCACGACGCGGTGCAGTTCGCCGCCTGCTTCGCTCGCTAGACCGACTTGAACTGCTCGAACGGC
>JBBRXE010000266.1:0-2431 GCA_038248695.1 Candidatus Limnocylindria bacterium
CTACCCGATTACGCTGCAGGCGGTTTCCGGCGACCACACCGCCCAGGCCCAGCTCGGCGTGCACATCACCGGGCGGGTCGAGATGCAGCTCACCACGCCCGACCAGCGGCTGAACACCAACGCCAACGCCGGCGAGGCGAAGGGCCTGGCGGTCAGTGTCGTCAACAGCGGCACCTCGCCGCTCACGGCGGTGGCACTGAGCGGCACCGGTCCAACCGACTGGACGATCACGTTCAGCCCTGCCACGATCGATTCCGTTGATCCTCTCCAGGCAGCAGCCGCGACGGCCAACATCACGCCCTCGGCGGATGCCATCGCCGGGGACTACGTGGTGACGCTCACGGCCAAGACGCAGGACACCACCGAGACGCTCGACATCCGGGTCACCGTCGAGACCTCGCCCCTGTGGGGCTTCATCGGCGTCATCCTCATCCTGGCGGCACTGGGCGGCCTGGCCTGGGTCTTCCGCCGCTATGGCCGTCGCTGAACCGGGACCGATGCCTGACGCACAGCCATTGGCCCAGACCCGCGAGCTGACCAAGCGCTACGGCGACGTAGTCGCGGTGGATAGCCTGAGCTTCGAGGTGCGCCGCGGCGAGATCTACGGCCTGCTCGGGCCGAACGGTGCGGGTAAGACGACGACCATCCTGATGCTGCTGGGCCTCGCCGAGCCGACGTCCGGTGAAGTCCTCGTGATAGGCCTCGACCCGGCACGGCGGCCGCTCGAAGTGAAGCGCCACGTCGGCTACCTGCCGGACAGCGTCGGCTTCTACGATCGCCTGACCGGGCGCGAGAACCTGGCCTACACGGCCCGCCTGAACGGGATCCCCCGGACCGATGCCGAGGCCACCATCGGGTCGCTCCTCGAACAGGTCGGCCTGCACGAGGCCGCGGATCGGATGGTCGACACCTACTCGCGTGGCATGCTGCAGCGGCTGGGCATCGCCGATGCCCTGGTCAAGGAGCCGCAGATCCTGATCCTCGACGAGCCGACGACCGCCATCGACCCGACCGGCGTCGCCGAGCTGCTCAAGCTCATCCGGGGTCTCGTTGCCGACCGGGGCATCGGTGTGCTGCTGTCGAGCCACCTGCTCGAGCAGGTCGAGCGCCTGTGCGATCGCATCGGCATCTTCTCGCGCGGCCGCCTGGTGGGCGAGGGGACGGTCGCGGAGCTTTCGTCGCGCGCAGGAGGTCGCCGGCTGCACCTCGACGAGATCTACCGGCGGCTGGTGTCGTCGACCGAGGCAGAGGTGACGCATGGCGCTGCGTGAGCTCGCCGCCCGCCTGCAGGCTCCGGTCGACGACCGGCCGGCATGGCTACGACGGCGCGGGGCGGGCTGGCGCGTGGTGGCCGGCAAGGAGCTCATCGATGCGCTGACCAGCATTCGCTTCGGCGTGCTGTTCATCATCCTGGCGCTGGCGGCCGCGGCCCCGGTGTACATCACCGGCGGCGCCATCCGCGACGCCGCCCAGCAGGCCAGCGGCGCACCAGCCGTCTTCCTGGCGCTCTTCACCCTTGGTCGCGATCCGATCCCCTCGTTCGTGGGGCTCGTCGGCTTCCTTGCCCCACTGCTGGGCATCGCTTTCGGCTTCGACGCCATCAATGCCGAGCGCGCGCAGGGCACCCTGCCGCGGCTCGTCTCGCAGCCGATCCATCGCGACGACGTGATCAACGGCAAGTTCGCCGCGGGCCTGGCGGCGATCGCCGTGACGCTGGTCGCGATGATGATGATCGTCGCCGGCATTGGCCTGTTGCGGCTGGGCATCGTGCCGACGCTCTCCGAGGTCGTGCGCATGATCGCCTGGCTGCTGGTCACGATCCTGTACGTGGGACTGTGGCTGGCCTTCGCCACGCTGTGCTCGGTGCTCTTCCGCCGAGCCGCAACGTCGGCACTGCTGGCCATTGGCGTGTGGCTGGCATTGAGCCTGTTCGGTGTGCTGCTGGCCCAGCTGCTGGCGGGGGTCATCTCGCCGGGAACCACCGGTGCGGGCATCGAGGATCAGCTCGCCCACTCGCGCTTGGAGCAGCAGCTCGCCTCGCTGAGTCCCAGCACCCTGTACCAACAACTGACGGGGGTCCTGCTCGATCCCGGGCAGACCATCATAGGGGTGCCGGGCATAGCCCAGCTGGCCCAGTTTCAGCAGCAGATCCCGACGCAGCTGTCGCTCGACCAGAGCCTGCTGCTGGCGTGGCCACAGGTCGTCGTCCTGGGGGGGCTGACGATCGTCTGCTTCGCCGGCGCGTACGTCGGCTTCCTCCGCCAGGAGATTCGCGCCTAGGATTGGAAATGATGCTCTCCAACGCGCAACTGACCTGCTTCCTGATCGCCGACATCTCCGGCTACACGGGCTACCTCGCCGGAGTCGAGCTCGACCACGCACAGGACATCCTCGCGGATCTCATCGGCGCGGTCGTCACCGCGCTCCGGCC
>JBBRXE010000267.1:0-2427 GCA_038248695.1 Candidatus Limnocylindria bacterium
CCGCGGCGATTCGTGACACCGGGGGTTACGAATAGGCGGACGAGTGGCCTCCACACGTCAGGCGGCCGGCTCGGCCACCCAGCGCATCGGGTCGCCCCAACCCAGATCCTTGATGCCGGCTGCATCCAACGCCAGGACGACGAGCGTGCGGCGGTGCGCCGCGAACGTCAGCACGTGGGCGATCATGCCGCCGTAGGTGAACACCTCGGCCGGCTCGCACAGGGCATCGACGAAGGTGTCGTCGAGTCGATTCTCGTCGATGGCGGCCCGTACGTGGCCGAGGAAGGCAGGCCCGACGTCAGCGAGGCGGCGGCGCATGCTCGCGACGCTCTCGTGCTCTTCGAGCGACCAGTCATAGTCGCGGCTGGCGATCGCCGAGTTCCACATGTCCATCTGGCCGATCAGACGCGAGAGCAGGGAACGAAGCGTCTGCTCGTCCGCGTCGACCGAGATATCGATGCGCTTGTCGAGCTGCTCGTCGCTGAGTCGCTTGGCGCAGTCGACCATCTGGCCGATGAGCCAGATGTGGTGCTCGATCATCTTCGTCAACAGATCCATGGCAGTGACCTTTCTGACTGCCGGCAGCCGCAGGCTGCCGGGTGGCTGGAAGTGGACGTCGCTTGGAGCCTCGATCTGGGTGCGCGTCGGCCGCCGGCGCCATTCGCGTGGCGCCACGCCGTAGCTCCGGACGAACGCGCGCGTGAAAGCCTCGTGTGACCCGTAGCCGGCCTCGATGGCGATGTCGAGGATGCCGCGCCTGGTCGTCACCAGCCGATACGCCGCGCGCTCGAGCAGGATGCGGCGACGAAACGCCAACGGAGGTTCGCCGGCGACCGCCGAGACGACCCGATCGAGGTGGAACCGCGACAGGTAGAGCCGTGACGCAAGGACATCACCCGCGGCATCGTGGTCGTCCAGGGCATCCGCCAGGACGCCGACAAAGGCCGCGAAGGTGTCTGCTGCAACGCTCATGCGCCCATCCTCGCCATGTTGAGCGGGCGTCGCTTGATCGTCATTGCGCAATGCCGCGAAGCACACAGAAACGCCCCGAAGGAACCTAGCCGATCCTTGATGCAATCTCCAGATCGTTTTGGCCCCTTCGGGACGCCGTTAACGATAGCGGGCCGCTGACGCGCCGCCAAGGTGGTTTATCCACGAATCTCGAACTACATCGGCCAGTTATCCACCGTGAGTCCACATGCGTGCGTCGTTCAGCCGAGGGAGACGCGTTCCTCGTACTGCGGCACGTGCGCGTCCATGTGCAGCTCGTCGCGGACCGTCTTGGCCAGCGCCTCTGCGGCATCGGGATCCCCATGCACGATGAAGACTTTCTTCGGCTCGCCGTTGCCGCGCGAACCGGCGGCCGCGAAGTGCCCCAGCCACGCGGCGAGCTCGTGCTCGTCTGCGTGCGCACTGAAGCCGGAGATCGAGCGGACGCGGCAGCGCACGTCGTACTCCTGCCCGTCCAGGCGCGCCGTCTTACCGCCGCTCTCGATGTGCCGTCCGAGCGTGCCCTCGCCCTGGTAGCCGATGAACAGCAGCGTGCATTTCGGGTCGGGCAGGAAGTCCTTGAGGTGATGGACAATCCGTCCACCGGTGAGCATCCCGGATGACGCGACGACGATGATCGGCCGCTTCTGGTGCGGGATCGACTTCGACTGGTCGACGCTGTTCGTGTAGGTCTCACCCGGATATTCGAGCGGCGAATCTCCCGACTGCAGCAGCTTGGCGGTCTCGTCGTCGTATTCTTCTGGGTGCCGCAGGTAGACGTCTGATGCGCGCGAAGCCATGGGCGAGTCGAGGAACAGCGGCAGGTGCGGGATGCGGCCCTGGCGCAGCAGCTCACCAAGCACCCACACCACTTCCTGGGTGCGGCCGACCGCGAAGGATGGCACCAGCAGGACGCCGGCATCGGATGCCACTTCGCTGATGGCCTGGACCAGTTCGTTGACCGCCTCTTCCTGCGGCGCGTGCTCGCGGTTGCCGTACGTCGACTCGACCAGCACGTAGTCGGCGTGGCTGATCGGCGTCGGGTCGCGCAGGATGGGCGTATGGTCGCGGCCGAGGTCGCCGGAGAAGACGACCGTCATCTGCGCGCCGCCATCGGTCAGTGCCAGCTCGATGATGGCCGAGCCAAGAATGTGACCTGCGTCGTGGAAGGTGGCAACCACCCCATCGGTCACGTTGAGCGGCGTTTCGTAGTCGACCGATCTGAACTGGGTGATGGTCTGCTCGACGTCGGCGATGCGGTAGATCGCCTCGCGGGTCTCGGCGCGTGCCTCGGGCTTTGCCGTGCGCATCCGCTCGGGCATCGGTTGCGCCGTCTCGGCCTCGGCGGCCTCGCTTGCCTCCTCCTTGGCGGCGTCCTCGACCGGATGACGGCGCCGCCAGCGATTCTCGGCCTCCTCCTGCAACTTGGCCGAATCG
>JBBRXE010000268.1:0-2425 GCA_038248695.1 Candidatus Limnocylindria bacterium
ACGCTGACAACACTCATACGATTGATCGTATGAGTGTGCGCCAGAAGCCGGTCGAGGTGATCACCCGTGGCGAACGGCGGCGGGCTTGGACGGACGCGCAGAAGCACGACATTGTTCTGGAGAGCCTGGTTCCGGGCGGCTCGCCGATCGCCGTGGCGCGGCGGCATGGCATTGGCACCGGCCTGATCTACACTTGGCGTCGGCAGATGCTGGAAGGCCAGCTCAAGGCGTTGCTGCCCGCGTCGCCGAGCTTCGTGCCGGTCGCCGCCTTGGCGGATGACCACGCCGTCGCGGCAGGGGCGAAATCACCGCAGTCGGCATCTTCGGTTGCGGCGATCGATGCCGGCTCCGGACAGATTGAAATCATGCTTCCGGACGGCGTGACGGTGCGGGTGGGGGCGGCCGTGGATGAGGCAGCGCTACGTCGCGTGCTGGCTGCGTTGGATCGCCGATGATCGCGCCGCCTGCCGGGGTCCGGGTCTGGCTGGCCTGCGGCGTTACCGACATGCGCAAGGGGATGACGGGCCTGGCGATGCTGGTGCAACAGCGCCTGGCGGAGGATCCATTCGGCGGCGCGGTATACGCCTTTCGTGGCCGTCGGGCCGGGCTGATCAAGCTGCTCTGGCACGATGGGGTTGGCTTGTGCCTGCTGGCAAAGCGGCTTGAGCAGGGCCAATTCGTTTGGCCGACGACCACGACGACAGGCTGCATCGGCTTGTCGACGCCGCAGTTGGCGGCGCTGCTCGACGGCTGCGAATGGCGTGCCCCGGTGCCGCGCCGCAGGCCGGAACTGGCCGGGTAACAGTGCAGCGATTCGGCTGAAAACAGTAGGTCCGACGCGGCGGCATCGGGCATCATCGCGGCGTGCAAATCGACCTCGACACACTGCCCGATGATCCCGCCATCCTGCAGCAGATGCTCAGGGATGCTGTGCACCAACACGGCGCGCTGCATGCCGAGAACGACAAGCTGCGGCTGCTGATCCAGCGCCTGCTGCGCCAGCAATTCGGCCGCCGGTCAGAACAGCTCAGCCCGGACCAGCTGCAACTCGGGCTTGAGGATCTCGAGCAGGCCGTCGCCGAGAACCAGGCCGGGCAGGATGCGACGGAGGCGCCGCAGGACCGCCGCCGCACGGCACCGCCCCGGCGAAACCATGGCGCCCTGCCAGAGCATCTGCCGCGCTACGAGGTGCTGATCGATGTCGAGCAGCGCGACTGCCCCTGTTGCAGCGGCGTGATGCATGCCATCGGCGAGCTCCGTACCGAGCAACTCGACATCGTGCCCGCCCAGCTGCGGGTCCGCGTCACCCGCCGCCCGCGCTACGCCTGCCGGGCCTGCGAGGGTGCCGTGGTGGTGGCGCCCGCGCCGGAGCGGCCGATCGATGGCGGCATGGCGACGGAGGCGCTGATCGCGCATGTGCTGGTCAGCAAGTTCTGCGACAGCCTGCCGCTGTATCGCCAGGCGCAGATGCTGGCGCGGCAGGGCGTGGTGCTCGACCGCTCGACGCTCAGCAACTGGGTCGGCCGGGCCTGCTGGTGGCTGACCCCGCTGTACGACCTGATCGTCGGCACGGCGTTGTCCTCGGCCAAGCTGTTCGCCGACGACACGACGCTGCCGGTGTTGGACCCCGGCCGCGGCCGCACCAGGACCGGGCGGCTCTGGTGCTATGCGGTCGATGACCGGCCATGGTGCGGCCCAGGGCACCCGGTGGCGGCCTATGTCTACTCCGAGGATCGCCGCGGCATTCGGCCCGCCGGGCATCTGGAGACGTTCCGCGGCGTGCTGCAGGTCGATGGCTATGCCGGGTTCAAGCGGCTGGCGAGTGAGCGCGCTGACGGTGGGGTCCGCCTGGCGTTCTGCTGGGCTCACATGAGACGGTACTTCTACGAGTTCCACGCCTCGACCAAATCACCGCTCGCGGCCGAGGTGCTGGCACAGATCCAGGCGCTCTACGCGATCGAAGGCCAGATCCGCGGCCATCCCGCCGAACACCGGCGACAGGTGCGGCAGGCGCGAAGTCGACCCGTCGTCGAGGCCCTGCATGCCTGGCTGCAGGCCAATCAGGGCCGCGTCTCCGCCGCCTCGGACCTGGCCAAGGCCATCCGCTACGCCTTGCGGCATTGGCCAGGCTTGACGGTGTTCCTCGACGATGGCCGGGTCGAGATGGACACCAACGTGGTCGAGCGCGCCATCCGCCCGATTGCTCTCAATCGCAAGAACGCGCTGTTCGCCGGAAGCGATGGCGGGGCGCGCCATTGGGCAATCGCGATGACGCTCATCCAGACCGCCAAGCTGAACGGCGTGGACCCGATGGCCTGGCTTGCCGATGTGCTGGAGCGCGTCGTCTCGGGCCGGACCAAATCCACCGCGTTGGACGCGCTGCTGCCGTGGAATTGGAAGCACAGCCGCCCTGCCACGCTATCCG
>JBBRXE010000269.1:0-2424 GCA_038248695.1 Candidatus Limnocylindria bacterium
GACGGTGATTGGCAGCTGGCAATCCCAGCCACCCACGAACCGTCTCAGACCTCCCGGGGAACTTCACTAACGATCTTCCAACGAGCAGATGACGAAAGTCCCGCGGGACGTCAGCGCAATGGACGCACAGCACGTACCGGAGCCTCCGGTGGCTCCCAGCCATGGATCAGCTCATCGTGGTAACGGGGGGCGCGCGCACGATCGACGTCGCGGGGAGGTGGCGCGACCGGCGCGCGGCCCGCCAGGACGAGCTTGTAGTAGTCGCAGGTGTGGGTCAGCGGGCATATCGAACAGATGGGCCGCGGGGCTCGGCAGGTGTCGCGACCGTGGCGAATCATCTCGACATGGAACGGGTACATCTCTTCGGCCTCCAACGTTCGCTCGAGGAGGTCGTGGGCCTTCGCCAGGTCCGCCTTCGGCGGCAACAGGCCCAGGCGCTGCGCGACGCGGAAGACGTGCGTGTCGACCGGCAGCGCCGGCATGTCGAAGCAGAACATCAACACGATGGAGGCGGTCTTGCGACCGACGCCGGGCAGCGCGGTCAGCCAGTCGCGCGCCCCTGCCACCGGCAACGAGCCGAGGAACGACAGGTCGAATCCGTGCGGGGCGTCCTGGATCTCGGCCAGCACGTGCTGAATGCGCGGCGCCTTGGTCGGCGCCAGTCCGCCCGGCCGGATCACGTCGGTGAGCTCGTCGGTTGGCGCCGCAAGCACCTCTTCCCAGGTTGGGTAGCGCTGGCGCATCAGCACGAACGCCCGGTGCGAGTTCACGTCGGCCGTGTTCTGCGCCAGGATCGTCAGCACCAGCTCGCTGATCGGATCGAGTTGCGAGCCGGCCCAGCGCGGGTGCTCGTAGCGTTCGCCCAGCCGCTCCAGCGTAACCTCGATCTTCGCCCGACGACGACGCCGATCCGCGGCCAGCTTCTGTGGGCTCGGCCCCCTGCGCACCGCCACCTGCGGGCGCCTAGCGGCCGGCCAGCACGAGGCCGATGCCCACCGTCCGCGCGGCGCGGGCACCGGCTGCGACCAGCAGGCGCTCGGTCTGGGCGATCGCCTCATCGAGGCTCAGTGGACGATCGATGATCGGCTGCACGACGGTGATTGCCTGCACCACGTCCAGCGCTTCGGCCCCCGGACCGAGCGCACCGCACAACAGGATGACCGGCGTATTGCGTGGTCGTGCCAACGTGGCGACGCCCATTGCCGCCTTGCCGCGCAGGGTCTGCTCGTCGGCTCGTCCCTCGCCGGTGATCACCAGCTCGGCGGATTCCAACGCCGCGATCAGGCCAACCAGCTCGGCGACGACCTCAAAGCCGGGACGCAGCACGGCGCGCGCGAAGCCCATCAGGCCGGCCGTCGTGCCACCGGCGGCGCCCGATCCGGGCAGATCGGCCACCAACCGTCCGGTGGCTTTCTCGATCTGCTGTGCGTAATGCGCCAGCGCCCGGTCGAGGCGCTCGACCATCGCCGGGTCGGCGCCCTTCTGCGGACCGTAGGTGGCCGCCGCGCCATTGGAGCCGACCAGTGTGTTCGTCACGTCCGAGGCGACCACCAGCGACACGCTGCCGAGCCTCGGGTCCAGCCCGCTGGCATCGATCTTCTCGAGGTCGGCCAGGGCCGCACCACCGCCCGGCAATTCGTCGCCGCGACGGTCCAGGAAGCGGACACCCAGCGCCGAGAGCAGCCCGCTGCCGCCATCGGTGGTGGCCGAGCCCCCCAGGCCCAGTGTGACGCGCTGCACGCCGGCGTCCAGTGCCGCGGCGACCAGCTGACCGGTGCCACGCGTCGAGGCAGCGCCGGCGGACTCCGGCGTGCGCTCGTCGACGGCGAGGCGCGCCAGGCCGGAGGCCTCCGCCAGCTCGATGAATGCGGCGCGGCCGCGGTCGAGCAGCAGCCAGCCGGCATCCACCGGCCTACCCAGGGGATCGGCCACCGACGCCGTGCGGCGCTCGGCATCCGAGGTGTGTGCCGAAACCAGTGCGGCGAGGGTTCCCTCGCCGCCATCGGCCATTGGTCGCAGCGTGATGTCGTCGCCGGCACGCACGCTCGACCAGCCGCGGGCGATGGCATCGGCCGCCCGCACCGAGTCAAGCGCCCCGCCGAATGAGTCGGGCGCGACCAGCAGTCTCATCGGCCTGCCTTCACGGCTCTGCGCTTTTCCTGGTAGCTCGGTATCGAGCTGATGGGCGGGCGCATCTGGTCGCCGATCTCGCGCACCACCAGGCTGAACGAGTCACCGTCCTGAAGCATCTGCTTCATGCCGTGCCCGACCTCGGTGAGCAGTTCGATGCGATGGCGCTCCTCGAGCTTGCGGATGGCGGCCCGCAGGATGACGAAGCTCATCTGCGACAGGTTTGGCAGCGACTGGTTGCGATGGATGCGCCGCTCGAGATCCACCTGGCCCAGCGCGGACAGGCCGCTGGAC
>JBBRXE010000270.1:0-2378 GCA_038248695.1 Candidatus Limnocylindria bacterium
ACGCAGGTCATCGGCCAGTGCACTGAGGCGCTCGCGGAGGGCCACGTGGTAGTCGGTGCCGAGCGCGTAGCGGGCGATGAGGCCGGTCGGCTGTGACGGAGTCGCCTGCAGCACCGAGGCGAGGACCGTCCGCAGCCGATCGGGCTCCGGATCCCACGCTGCGCGGTCGCGTCCGGCATACGAGGCAGCCACCACGACCACCGAGCGCGCGTCGGGCTGCAGGCGCGTCGGATCGGTGCTGATCGCGGGCCGTTCGCCACCCATCCAGTCCATGCGGGCCATGCGGCCCGCGGCGACCGCGTCGGCAATCCGTTCCCGCGCCTCGGGAAGTGGCTCGGCCGGCGCGACCCCCACCAGCTCAAGACCGCGCCGCGCAGCGAGGGCCGCGAGCCGCTCCCGCTTCATTCGACCGGCTCGCGCCGGCGCACCACGAACGCTGGCGGCTCGGCGCTGAGCGGGGTGAGATCCGCGACCGAGCGGACCGGGATCCGGAATGTGAAGACGGTCCCCCCGCCAGCGGCACTGTTGGGCGCGGCCGAGATCGAGCCGCCATGCGCCTCGATGATCGCGCGACTGATGTACAGCCCCAGACCAAGGCCGCCGAATCGCTGCCGGCTCACGTCGTCGTCGGCCTGGTAAAAGCGTTCGAAGACGAGGTCGTGCTGTTCCGCGGGGATCCCGACGCCCTCGTCGGAGATGCTGACCATCGCGGATGAGCCATCAGAACGTGCGCTGACCTGAATCGGTCCGCCCTGCGGTGAGTACTTCACCGCATTGTCGGTCAGGTTGGTGAGCACCTGCGCGATTCGATCCCGATCCGCGACGACCTGCAGCGTCGCCGGGGCGTCAAGCTGCACGTCGCGGCTCGGGTGCTCGCGCTGGGTCCGGGCAACAACCTCGCGGAGCTCGTCGGCGAGATCGAACGGGCCGGGCTCAATGCTCACCCCGCCGCGCTTGTCGATGCGGCTGACATCCAGCAGATCGTCGACCAGACGGCGCATGCGTCCGACCTGCGAACGAATCACGCGGAGGTGTGAGCGCTCCTTGGCGTTGGCATCGGTCACGCCGCGCAGGCGGCTCTCCAGCAGCTGTGAATAGCCCTGGATGCTGGTCAGCGGTGTGCGCAGCTCGTGGCTGACGATCGACAGGAAGTCATCCTTGATGTGCTGCGCCTGCTGCTCGCGGACGACCTGGTCCTGCAGATCGGCCCACAACGTCGCGTTCTCGAGGGCGGGACCGGCGCGCTCGGCGATCGCCTCAGCGAGTCGACGCTCGCCCTCGCCCAGTGCCGGCGCCGCGCGCGACGCGCTGAGCAGGATGCCGCGCACCGCGCCCCGGCTCACGATCGGCACGGCCACGATCGAGCGCAACCCGAACGCCGCCACGCCCTCGGGGTCACCCGGGAAGGCCGGTACTGGCGACTCGCCGCCGGCCAGGATCGAGGTCGCGGTCGCCGCGGCACCGCCGGCCATCCCCTCGCCTATGCGCACCGAGTGCGCAGCAAGGTGGGCGCGCATGGCCTCGACCAGGTCCGCATCGGTGCCTTCCACGCCGACGACGCGCAGCCGCGTGCCATCGACGAGGTGCAGCACGGTCACCTGGCCGAGCAGTGGGGCCGCGGCCTCGAGCACCGCGCGAACGGTCGCATCGCGATCGGGTGACGCGGCGAAGTCGCGCGCCATGGCGGACAGCACCTCGCGCTCGCGCAGGCGTGCCGCTTCGCGCTCTTCCTCGTCCAGGCGGCCTTGGAGCCGGGCGTTCTCCCCGGCACGGCCGATCACCACCCGCGCGAAGAAGCCGGCCGCCAGGCCGATGCCCACGAGGTAAGCAATCCGCACCGGCAACAGCACCAGCACCAGGCCGCGCGGCCCAGGCCCAAGGAGCACCACGCTGGCGTACATGAATGCCATGAGCATCGACGACCAGACCGATGCGCCGAGCCCAAAGCGCAGAGCCGCACTCAGGATGACCGGCACGTAGAAGAGGTAGGCATCCAGCGCCTGCGGCTCGGCGTAGATGGCGATCGTTACCACCGCCATGTCGAGCGCGGTTGCGACGATGCCGACCTCGCGCGCCGGGAAGCGGCCGAGCAGCGCGGCCAGCGCGGCGTCGTAGAGCGCGACGGCCGCCAGCAGGCCGAGAATCAGCGGGAAGGAGGCCAGATCCTCGCGGAAGACGAGCACCACGGCCAGCGCCGCGACGGCCACGGCCGCGCGCACGCCGATGAGCTGCCGCTCCTGGGTCCGCATCTGGCGCTCGACGTGGCGTTCCAGGTCCGATCGTCTGGCGTCGACTGGTTCCATCCGGCGTTCTGCCTCCGTCGCACGCTGCTGGTCGCCGATCTCGGGTGCCACGCTACTGCAAGCGGATGCCCCCGT
>JBBRXE010000271.1:0-2354 GCA_038248695.1 Candidatus Limnocylindria bacterium
ATCGGCGACTCCGGCTGCCGCGACACGACGGCGTGCGAGGTCGATGCTCACCGGCGAGAGATCGAGGCCTGAGAGCCGCGCGGCGCCGGCCGCCAGCAGCGCGGCGGCCAGAGCACCGCTTCCACAGCCGAGCTCGAGGACCGATGGACGCTGGTCCGCGGCATCGTCCAACAGGCCGAATAGCCCGGTCGAGACGGCGACCATGGCCGGGAACGCGTGCGTATCGGTCCACCGGCTGGAACGGCGGTCGAACCGATGCGCGATCAGCTCGTCGGCAGGATTCGAGCAGCAGGCGGCTGGCGTCTCCTCGGTGGGCTCGTCCATGCTGGCCTCCAAAGCGTCGATGCGATGAGCGTCCGGCTATTGTGGCGCGCCGCACCAAGTGCGCGATCGCCAAAGCTCAGCGGCGGCGCAGGCGCCGACGGCCGGGCTCGCGGTAGCGGACCTCGATCAGCGGCCAGAGGTCATTGAGCAGGACCCGGTAGTCGCCGCCGACCAGGTGGGCACGCAGCGCCCCGCCACGAATCAGTCGCCGCACATGCTCGGGATGGAACCCGAGGACGAGCGCCGCCCGGGTGGTGCCGACCTCGATCGCCTCCACGTCGACATCGGCGTCGTCGGCGAGCCCTGCCAGGGCGACCGCCATCGCCTTGGTCCGGTCCGCGGTCAGGCCGACCTTGTCCGGCTCGGGGCGGCGCATGGCACTGAGCAGCGCCGCCGCGAGGTGCTCGCGCAGCGAGCCGACCTTCACGGCCGCACGCTGATCCAGCCGAGACGAAACGCCAGGCCGAAGAGCGGCGCGGCTGACGCCATAAGCCGGCCAAACCAGCCGGCGCGCTGTCGGTACAGCGTCCGCGCCTTGCTGACCACCCGATCGCGATCGGGTCCCTCCAGCTCGTGTGACAGCGCACGGAATTCGGTAAAAGCCGCCTCGTCCTGGTCCGAGAGCCATTCGGCATCGGCCAGCGCCTCGCGCGCCTCGGCCGAGCCGCCGAGCAGGCGCATCGCCGCGACGGCCGCCTTCAGCGCCCCGCGAGCATCGCCGGTGCGCGCCAGCGCCTGCGAGAGGGTGAGCTGGGCACGGCCGTTGCGCGGTTCGAGACGCACGGCTCGATTCGCCGCCTCTACACCCATGCCGGGCTGCGCGCCAGCCAACCGCTCCTGCGCCTCTGCCAGCGTCCACTGTGACTGAGCCGGGTCGTGTCGCGCCAGCTCCGCGAACTCCACGGCCGCATCGCGGTGCGCGCCCTGGGCTCGGAGGATCTCGGCCAGCAGCTCGCGATAGCGGATCTCCTCGGGGTCGAGCCTGACGGCGTCACCGGCTTCGCTATCGGCCTCGCCAAGCCGGCCGAGAGCGAGCAGTGCCCGCGCGCGCATCTCGTGCGCGGCATCATCGCCGGGGCGCTCCACCAGCATGGTCTCGGTCAGGCGCAGCACCGCGTCGTTGTCGCCCCGGGCGAATGCGGCCACGACGTCGGCGAACGGTGCGGTCATGACTCGACCGTCGCCGCCTCGCGCGGGACGCCGGCCCACGTCGCGCGGCCGGCCACCAGGTCGGCGATGCGCTGCGGAATGAGCTGAAGCGCCACGCGCTCCTGGGTCATCGAGTCGCGTTCGCGGATGGTCGCTGCACCGTCGTCGAGCGAGTCGACGTCGACGGTCACGCAGAATGGCGTGCCGATCTCGTCCTGGCGGCGGTAGAGCTTGCCGATGGATGCGGTGTCGTCGTACGCGGACGGGACGAGCTCCCGCAGGTCCACTGCCAGTCCGCGGGCGCGCGACACCAGCTCCGGCCGGTTGCGCAGCAACGGCAGCACGGCGGCCTTGACCGGCGCCAGCCCCGGACGAAGGTGCAGCACCACGCGCTTCTCCTTATCCAGCTGCTGCTCCTCGTAGCCGTCGATCAGCACGGTCAGCACGGCGCGATCGACGCCGGCGGCCGGCTCGATGACGTACGGCACGATGTGCTCGCCGCTCGCCTCGTCGAATATGGCGAGGCGCTTGCCGGAACCAGCGGCGTGTGCCTTCAGGTCGAAATCGGTCCGATCCGCCACGCCCTCGAGCTCAGACCAGCCGATCGGGAAGCGGTACTCGATATCGGTGGTCTGCCTGCTGTAGTGGCTCAGCTCATCGGTCTCGTGCGGCCGCAGGCGCAGGCGGTCGGGCGCGATGCCCAGTGCATCGGTCCACCAGCGGTGGCGTTCGGCGACCCAATAAGCGAACCACTCGTCCTCGTCGTGCGGATGGACAAAGAACTCCATCTCCATCTGCTCGAGCTCGCGGTCGCGGAAGATGAAGTTTCCCGGTGTGATCTCGTTGCGGAACGACTTGCCGATCTGCGCGATGCCGAACGG
>JBBRXE010000272.1:0-2353 GCA_038248695.1 Candidatus Limnocylindria bacterium
CGGGTCGTGACGACGCCCGCGCCGAGCGGGAGCGTGGCGACGATCCTCGATATGCGACCGCCGGCGGCGGTCGAGGGCAGCGCAATGATGGCGCGTCCCTCCTCCGCCAGCGCGGCGCCGCGGATGAAGTCCATCTGGCCGCCGACCCCGGAATAGAACTGCGTTCCGATTGAATCGGCCGAGACCTGCCCGGTCAGGTCGACCGATAGCGCGGAATTCACCGCCGTCATGCGCCTGAACCGCCGAATGACGGCGGTATCGTTCGTGTAATCGACCGGCCGCATCTCGATGAGCGGATTGTCGTCGACGAAGGCATACAGCTCGCGGCTACCCATCAGAAACGCCGTCACGATCTTGCCCCGATTCACTTCCTTGGCGGCACCATTGACGACGCCGCGGCGGACGAGATCGAGCACCACGTCGCTGAACATCTCGGTGTGAATGCCCAGGTCGCGCTTGTCCCGCAGTGCAGCTCCGACGGCGGCCGGGATGCTGCCGATGCCGAGCTGCAGCGTGGCCCCGTCCGGCACGAGTTCGGCCACCAGCTCGCCGATCCGGCGCTCGACGTCCCCGATCTCAGCTTCGACATGCTCATACGGCGGCTGGTCGACCTCGACGGCGAGCTCGATTCGGTCGATATGCACGAACGCATCGCCGTGGGTGCGCGGCATCGATGGGTTGAGCTGGGCAATCACCCGACGCGCATGCTGCGTCGCCGCCAGCGCCGCATCGACCGACGTGCCCAGCGAGCAGAAGCCGTGGACGTCCGGTGGGCTCACGTTAATGAGAGCCGCGTCGAGCTTGAGTGCGCCGGCGAACAGCCGCGGCACGTCTGACAGGAAGACCGGCACATAGTCGGCGCGCCCTTCGTTCACCGCCTGACGCGCGTTGGCACCAATGAAGAGCGCCTTGTGCCGGAAGTGACCGGCCATCTCGGGCGCAAGGTGGGGCACGGGACCCTGCGTGTGGAAATGCAGGACGCTGACGTCACTCAGCTCCTGCGCTCGCTCCGTCAGGGCCGATAGAAGGACCGTCGGCGTCGCCGCGCCACCATGGACGAACAACTGCTCGCCAGAGGCGATACCGGCGACTGCCTCGGACGCCGACACAATGCGCATGCCTTGAGTCTACGGCGACATTCGGTGACCGGCGCAGGCCAAGCGTCCCATCCGCATGAGTCCGTTCGGCACTGCCCGCCTGGCCGATGAATGGCGAGTCTGGTGTCATGGACATGCAGTCGCGCATCCCTTGCGGGACGGGGCGTTCGGTCTCGATTCGGCTGATCGAGCCGACCGATGCCGAGCCGCTACGTGCGTTCTACGCAGCCCTCTCCCCGGAAGTCCGCCGACGACGGTTCCTGGGCGCCTCGTCCGGTATCAGAGCGAACCAGGCTGACCGGTTCGCGAACGAGCTCGGCGTCGTCGCGCTGCTTCACGAGCAGGGGCCCGACGACGGCGCGTTGGTCGGCCACGGCTGCCTCCCGCTCATCGAGCCGCACATCGCGGAGGCGGCGTTCGTGGTCTCCGACGCATACCAGGGCGCCGGCATCGGTCGCGCGTTGCTCGCCGCCGCTATCACCGCGGCCCGCGAATCCGGCATCAGGCGGCTGGTCGCAACGATGTTTGCTGACAATGCCGCGATCCATCGGCTTCTGCTCGGTACGGGGCTCCCGCACAGGCGCCTCTCGGCAGGTGCCGGCGTTGACTCGCTTGAGATCGAGGTCGCCATCGCCCCGGACGGCTCGATCGCCGGCATGCCAAAGGGCATGCCAAACGTGGGCCCACCGGTCCGGCAATGGGGCCGGACGGCACCTGTCGGTCTGAGCCAGCCGGCCGTACGTTAAGACCGGCCCAATTGAGCCAGATGCAATCGTCCCGGATTTCGGGAAGACGTTGTACGAAAGGTGGAGAAACAAATGGCGGGACTCAAGAGCTCCCGGGCGTTGGGAATCCTGGCGTTCCGGCTGACCATCGGCTGGGTCTTCCTGTTCGCTGGCATCGAGAAGCTATTCCTCGGTGAGAAGGCGTTCAGCGCAGCGGGCTTCCTGCAGTTCGGCACGCTCGGCACAGCCGCCGGAGCCGCCGACGGGGCGATCGTGAACCCGACGCACCCCTTCTGGGTTGACCTGGCGGCCAACGGCACGGCCATGAATATCATCAACTTCCTCGTCCCTTACGGGCAGGTGGCGATTGGCCTGGCGCTGATCCTCGGTCTGGCGACGCGCTTCGCCGGCGTGATGGGCGCGCTGATGATGGCTTTCATCGCGATCGCCTCCTGGGACTTCGCGAACGGCTTCGTGAACTACCACGTCGTCCTGGTGCTCAGCTCGCTGATCCTGGCGGTCATCGCGGCC
>JBBRXE010000273.1:0-2343 GCA_038248695.1 Candidatus Limnocylindria bacterium
ACACCAACCTGCCATTCCTGCCGAGCTCGCCGACCCCGGAGCCGCCCCGCGACCTGACGGTGACCGCGCTCGATCGCGACAGCGGGGCGCCGATCGTCGGCGCCGAGCTGAAGGCTGGATCCGCATCGGCAACCACCGGCGTGGATGGCAGCGTGGCGCTGACGGCGTTGACCGGTACACCGGTCCACGCGACGGCGCAGGGCTACGATGCGGTCAGCGCCACGGTGCCATCCGAAGGCCCGCTGCAGGTCAAGCTGCGATCCAACGTGGTCAGCGGCACCGTCACCGACCAGGCCGGCGCTCCGCTTGCCGGCGTACGTGTCTTCGTCGATGGTGATCCCGACAGCGTCATCGTGCGCACCGATACCGACGGCTCGTACGCGCTGCCGGACGTGCCCGACGGCGCGACGCTGATTTACAAGCGCGCGGGCTTCCGCCTTGCCGAACTGCCGGCGGCGAAGGTCGGCAACGTCCTGGCGCTCGAGCCGTTTGCGGCTCGAGCGCTCTACTCGCCAGCCGCCGTCTTCGAGGCGCATGGCAGGCTGGATGCGATGCTCGCCCTGATCGACAAGACCGAGGCCAACGCCATGGTCATCGACGTCAAGGAGACAGCCGGCAACCTGTACTGGGACACCGACCTGCCAATGGCCAAGGAGATCGGCGCGGTCATGGAGCATCCGCTCTTCGAGCTGAACGAGCTGCTGCCGAAGCTCAAGGCGCGGGGCATCTACACCATCGCACGGATGGTGGTCATGAAGGACAACACGCTTGGCAAGGCGAAGCCCGAGTACGCGGTGCGCAACGCGCAGACCGGTGGCCCCTGGCGGGACTTCGGCGGCGGCATCTGGCTCGACCCATTCGAGCCGGGCGTCGCCGAGTACATCGCCTCGCTGGCCGGCGACCTGGCCGACAAGGGTTTCGACGAGGTGCAGCTCGACTACGTCCGTTTCTTCAGCGACGGCCCGTACAACCTGGCCGACACGAACCTGCCCAACACCCAGTCGTTCCGTCTGCCGGCGATCGGCCGCCTCTTCCGGCTCGTCTCTGACCGCCTGGCGCACACCCACGCATTCCTGGGTGCCGACGTCTTCCCGGTTGCCTTCATCGCGGCGGACGACCAGGGGATCGGCCAGCGTCCCGAGGTGATCATGCCGTACGTGGACTACTTCGACCCGATGGTCTACCCCAGCCACTACGGGCCTGGCGTTTTCGGCTTCCCGGTTCCGAACGAGCATCCCTACGAGGTCATCAACGCGAGCTTGAAGCTCATGAATGTCGAGGCCAAGGGCCTCCCCATGGTCATCCGTCCCTGGATCCAGGACTTCGGCTATGGCTCCTTCCGCGCGTATACCCGGGCGGACGTGCTGGCCGAGATGAAGGCGCTGCGCGACAACGGCGCCAAGGGATGGATGATCTGGAACGCGCAGGCGCACTTCACCGAGTCCGCGCTTGGGCCGCCGGTCGCCGACGAAGCCTCGGCGCCAATGACATCGGTCCCGTCTGCTTCCGCAGCCCCGTCCGGTTCAGCCTCGGCGTCTGTGACAGCGTCTGCATCGGCGTCGGAGACGGCGTCCCCGTCGCCCTCAGCGGCCCCGTCACCGTAGACCGATGCGCCTGGTCGCCCAGCGTGTCTCGCGTGCGGCCGTGCGCGTCGATGGTGCGGTCATCGGCGAGATCGGCCGTGGCGCGCTCGTTCTCGCCGGCATTGCGCACGGCGATACGCCGGAGCTGATGGAGCGGATGGCCGACAAGCTGGTCAAGCTGCGCTACTTCGAGGATGCACACGGCCGAACGAACCTGTCGCTGGCGGACGTGGGCGGATCGTACCTGGTCGTCAGCCAGTTCACGCTGTTCGCGGACGTGCGTCGCGGGCGGCGACCGGGCTTCACGCGGGCGGCCCTGCCCGCGGTCGCGGAGCCACTCGTCGAGCGCTTCGCGGCCTGCCTGCGCGCGGCCGGCTTCGAGGTCGTGACCGGTCGCTTCGGCGCTGCCATGGAGGTCGAGCTGGTCAACGACGGCCCGTTCACGCTGGTCCTCGACTCGGATCGAGACCTGGCCGGCTGATACAACGGCGCCCGCCTCTGACGAGGCGGGCGCATCGGTCAAGTCCGGTGGGTCAGACCTTCTGGGCGGTCCGGCGGCAGCGCGAGCAGGCCTTGACGGTGACGGGATGGCCGTCGCGCTGGACGACGAGCGTCTGCAGGTTGGGAAGCCAGCGGCGCAGGGCGCGCTTGCGGTTCATCCCGACCGACTGCGGATTCCAGCCGGTGATCGGCTTCTTGCCGCAGATATCGCACTGACGTGCCATGGGAAATGAGTCTCCAATCACGAACGAACCGGCGC
>JBBRXE010000274.1:0-2343 GCA_038248695.1 Candidatus Limnocylindria bacterium
CATCGGATCAGCGCCATCCGGAATCGGTCCGGCAAGGTGGTGGGCCTGACCTGCCGTATTGGACGCGCGGTGTACGGCACCATCGACATCATCCGCGACATCGTTGAGGGCGGGCGGTCGATCCTGATCCTGGGCCGGCCGGGCGTGGGCAAGACGACCATGCTGCGCGAGGTCGCGCGCGTGCTGGCCGACGAGTTCGGGAAGCGCGTGATCGTGGTGGATACCAGCAACGAGATCGCCGGCGACGGCGACATCCCGCATCCGGGGATCGGCGACGCCCGCCGCATGCAGGTGCGCACCCCCAGCGAACAGCACGGCGTGATGATCGAGGCGGTCGAGAACCACATGCCCGAGGTCATCGTCATCGATGAGATCGGCACGGAGCTGGAGGCGGGTGCCGCACGCACCATCGCCGAGCGCGGCGTGCAGCTGGTCGGCACGGCGCACGGCAACACGCTCGACAACCTGATGCTCAACCCGACGCTCAGCGACCTCGTGGGCGGCATCCAGCCGGTGACGCTCGGCGACGAGGAGGCGCGCCGCCGCGGGACGCAGAAGACCGTCCTTGAGCGCAAGGCACCACCGACCTTCGATGTGCTGATCGAGATCGTCGAACGCGACCACGTGATCGTGCACCGAAACGTCGCCGAGACGGTCGACGCCATCCTGCGCGGCCACATGGTTCCGCCCGAGTCGCGCTCGCGCGACGACGCCGGCGAAGTCAGTGCCTTCACCAAGTACGACTACCGCATCAGCGAGACGAGCGCCGGAAACCCGGCCTTCGCGCCGATCGAGCCGACAGGTGGCTTCGGTGCGTTCTCGCGCAGCGGTGCCGGTGGCGGCCGCTTCGGCGCCGGTGGCGGACAGCTGCGCGCCCTGCCGGGTCGCGGCGGTCGTGGCGAGCCGCGCGGCCTGCGCTCGCTTCCAGGCGAACGCCTGGCGACCGACCAGCCGGCCGGCCGCATGCCGGCGACGGGACAGCTCGGCCGCGAGACCATGGAAGAGGTGCTGGACCGGCCCATCGGTGCCTCGCCTCCGGTGGCATCGGCCTCGCGTAGCCAGCGCCAGATGAACCTCTTCGCCTTCGGCGTCAGCCGCAAGCGCCTGGAGCAGGCGGTCCGCGAGCTGGGCGTGCCGGTCAGCGTGGCGCGCGACCTCGACGAGGCCGACGCAGTCGTCACCCTGCGCAACTATTACAAGCGCAAGCCGGCGGCGCTGCGCGACGCCGAGTCGCATGGCGTGCCGATCTACGTGCTCAAGACGAACACCATCCTGCAGATGCAGAACATGCTGGCATCCCTGTTCGACCTGGAGGCCGATCCGCAGGAGGCGGCACTGCGTGAGACGGCGGAGGCCATCGGACTGGTGCAGGCCTCGGGCCGGGCGGTCGAGCTGGCACCGCAGAACGCATACGTGCGACGCCTGCAGCACCAGATGGCCGAGCGCAACAGCCTGATGTCGCGCTCGCGCGGCTCGGAGCCGAACCGGCGCGTCGAGCTCGTGCCCGAAGAGGGCCGCGCGTGGCGCTGACGCCGGACTCACCGGCGACCACGCTCGGCGCGGCGACGACCACTTCGGGCCGACCGGCGCGGGGGCGCTTCATCACGCTCGAAGGACCCGAAGGCAGTGGCAAGACCACCGCCGCGCGGCACCTCATGGATTGGCTCGGCGGACGAGGAGTACGGGCCGTGCTGACCCATGAGCCGGGCGGCACGCCGCTGGGTGACGAGATCCGGCGCATCGTGCTGCACATGCGCGGCATGAGCGACGACCTCGATCCGCGGGCCGATGCGCTGCTCTACGCCGCCGGTCGCGCGCAGCACGTGGCACGCGTCATTGCGCCGGCCCTGGAGCGCGGCGACTGGGTGGTCTGCGCTCGCTTCGCCGACTCGTCACTGGCGTACCAGGGCAGCGCATACGGCAACGACATGACCGAGCTGCGGCGGCTGCAGGAATTCGCCACGTTCCGACTGCGCCCCGACCTGACGCTGCTGCTCGACGTCCCGGTCGAGGTCGGCCTGGCGCGGAAACGCCACGGCCCGTGGAATCGCTTCGAGAACACGCGCGATGCGGCGTTCTTCGAGAAGGTGCGCGCCGGCTACCTGGCGCTTGCCGCGGAGGAACCAGGGCGCGTCCGGGTCATCGATGGGTCGGGGAGTGTCGAGCAGTCGGATCAACTCGTGCGCACCGCGGTCGAACCACTCCTCACCAGGTGAGCCTGCGGTCGTCGCCATGCTGGGCCAGAACCGCTGGGAAGACCGCGGAGGGGCTGTGCGGCGTGTCGAGCGTGGCATAATCGGACACGCCCAACGTGCCCTCGGCCATGGAGGATCGGCTCACATG
>JBBRXE010000275.1:0-2342 GCA_038248695.1 Candidatus Limnocylindria bacterium
CACGGCCGACTCAATCCCTCGATCGGTGTACGGTTAGGAGGCCATGCCCAAGCCAGCGCCCAGCCCGACTGCGCCGACCGCCGACACCCACCCAGTGACCCCCGCCGAGCCGCATCGCGCCCTCTATCGGCGCTGGCGCTCGCAGCGCTTCAGCGAGGTGCTGGGGCAGGACGCCACCGTCGCGACGCTGCGTCGCGCCGTGGCGACCGACCGACTCGCGCACGCTTACCTCTTCGTCGGGCCGCGCGGCACCGGCAAGACCTCCACCGCGCGAATCCTGGCCAAGGCCATCAACTGCACCAATCGCGGCGACGACGGCGAGCCGTGCGATGCCTGTCCGGCCTGCGTCTCCATCCGCGAGGGCCGCGCCCTCGACGTGATCGAGATCGACGCGGCCTCGCACGGCCTGGTCGAGGATGCGCGCGACCTCGTGATGCGGGCGCTGACCGCGCCCTCGGAGATGCGCAAGCGGGTCTACATCATCGACGAAGTTCACATGCTGAGCACGCATGCCTTCAACGCGCTGCTCAAGCTCATCGAGGAGCCGCCTGACCACGTCGTCTTCATCCTGGCCACGACCGATACGCACAAGGTCCTGCCGACCATCATCAGCCGCACCCAGCGCTTCGACTTCCGCCGCTTCCCCGAGGCGATCATCGAGGGCAAGCTGGCACGCATCTGTGCAGCCGAAGGGACCGATGCGGAACCCCAGGCATTGGCGCTGCTCGCCCGTCTGGCCGATGGCGGGATGCGGGACGCGGAATCGCTGCTCGACCAGGTGCTTGCCTTCGTTGACGGCGCGGTGACCGCCGATGCGGTGCGAGAGGCTGTCGGCCTGGCCGATGACGCGGTCATCGCCACGCTGCTCGACGCACTGGTGGCCGGCGATGCGCCGGCGGGTCTCGACGCCATCGAGGCGCTCGCCGACGTCGGCCGTGACATGGCCCAGGTCGCGGCACAGGCCGAGCAGGAGGCGCGGCGCCGAATGCTGGCCGCGGCCGGGGAGCCTCCACTGGCGCGCCACCTGGCGATCATCCTGCGCACCCTGGCCGAGGCCGCCGGTGTCGGCGCGCGCGAGGGACGGGCGCGGCTGATGCTCGAGCTGCTGGCTGTCGAGCCCCATGGCCCGGCCGTCGTGCAGGCAAGCCAGCCCGCGCCGCCGGCGGTCGTTTCGCGTGTGGCCCCCGCGACCACCGCACCACCCGCACCCGCGCCGCGCGTCGCGGCACCGCCGGCCACGGTGTCTCCTCGACCGGTGGCCGTACCGCGCGGTGCGCCACAGCGAGCCGCGCCGCCACCGGTCGAGCCCGCCTCCGCGCCCGTTGGACCCGGATCCGGCGGTCGGCCTAACTTCGAGGCCGTCCAGGGCCGTTGGTCCGAGGTCATCGAGCGCGCCAGCCCGGCGATCAAGCCGCTGGTCCGCGAGTGTCGTCCGGTCGGCCAGGATGGTGCGCGGCTCACGCTGGGCTTCCCCGAGGAGCGGGCCTTCATGCGCGAGAAGGCCGCGACCCGCGCCGGATCCATCGAGCAGTTGCTCGGCACGGTGTTCGGCGGCTCCTGGGCGATCGAATGCGTCGCTACCAACGTCGACCTTCAACCCCTCACGGTCGAACAGGCGGTCGCGTCGAACGGTCAGGACCCTGATGCCGCCGCACTCCTGAAAGGCGTCCTCGAGATCACCGGCGGCAAGCTGGTCGACGTGCCGGAGGTGCGCTGAGACGCGCGAAGCTATCGTCCGCAATTTGGAATCAACGGAGAGCAACGTGAACATCGGTCAGATCGCCAAGATGGCGCAGCAGATGCAGGCGCAGATGGCGCAGGTCCAGGCGGAGCTGAAGGAGACGACCATCGAGGCGACCGCAGGCGGTGGCGCCGTGCGCGTGGTCATCACCGGCGCACAGGAGATCCGTGTCGTCGAGATCGATCGCAGCGCGGTCGACCCCGGGGAGGTCGAGATGCTTCAGGACCTGGTGATGACCGCGGTCAATGATGCCATCGCGCGCAGCAAGCAGCTCTCCGAGGAGCGGCTGGCATCGATTGCGGGTGGGATGGGCCTGCCGGGGATTCCCGGCATGGGTGGCCCCATGATCCCGCCGCCGTTGCGTTAGCTCAGCCGCCAACCCGAGCATCCACATGGCTGGCCTGATCGCGCCTGTCGCTCGCCTCATCGAGGAGTTCAGCAAGCTGCCCGGCGTCGGGCAGAAGACCGCGCAGCGCCTCACCTACCACATGTTGCGCACGCCGGCCGATGAGGCGCGCGGCCTGGCGGCGGCGCTGGTCGCCCTCAAGGAGCAGGTCGCCTATTGCACGGTGTGCTGCAACATCACCGAGACCGGGGTCGA
>JBBRXE010000276.1:0-2332 GCA_038248695.1 Candidatus Limnocylindria bacterium
GGCTGCCTTTGTGATTGCCGGACTGCCGCTGCTCGACCTGCGCCTGGAGCGCGGCGGCGACGGGACGATGCTCGCCCTGCGGGTTCGAGCGCTGCCGGCGAACCTGATCGTGGGGATGGTCGCCATCGCGCTCGCCGCATTCCTGGTCGGCCACATCGTCACCGAGTCGGTGCTGCAGCTCGGCGCGTAGCGCCTGGCGTCAGGTACCGGGCAGCATCAGGCGACCCGTCTCGGCAACGCGCCGCATCCATGGCAGTTCGCGCTCGAGCGTCGTCTCGTCGCCGTGCCCGGGCAGCACACGGGTGCCGGGCGCAATGTCGTGGGCCAACCGCGCGAGCGACGCGGCCATCTGCTCATCGTTGCCGCCGGGCAGGTCGGTGCGGCCCCAGCCGCCGGGAAAGAGCGTGTCGCCGCTGAGCAGCAGCGCCAGCCGCTCCTCGTAGAGGCAGACCGAGCCCTCGGTGTGACCGGGGGTGTGCAGCACGTCGAAGACGAGGGCGCCGATATGCAGCTGCTCGCCGTTCCGCAGGTGGCGATCGGCTGTCGAAGGCTCGATCTCGAAACCGTAGGTGTTTGCCCCGCTCAGCCGGTATTCGTCGTCGGGATGGATGGCCAGTGGTGCGTCGGACGCCCGCTTCAGCGGAGCGTTGTCAAACGTATGGTCGATGTGGCCGTGCGAGTCGGCGATGAGATGCACCCGCAGGCCGGCGTCGCGTACACGTTGCATGAGCGGCTGGGCCGCGCCCATGCCCGGATCCACGACCAGTGCATCGGTCGACGTGCCATCCCAGACGAGGTAGGCGTTCGTCTCCCACGGCCCGAAGACGCCAACCTCGAGGCGAACGGCGTGGGCTGGGTCGGCCGATGCGCCCGACCGTTCGACGACGGGCTCGCTCACTGTTCGACCGCGCCGGCGGGACCGAGGATTCCGGGCAGCCCATCCGCCAACCGCAGGCCGAAGGCCCCTGCGAGCTCCTCGGCCAGTGCCGATTCGACCGCTTCCATCTCGACCGAGTTGCCCAGCTCGGCGGCCAGCGAGGTCACTCCCTTACCGCGGATGCCGCAGGGCACCATCTCGTCGAACCAGCGCAGGTTGGTGTTGACGTTGAGTGCCAGTCCGTGGGTCGTCACCCCGCGTCGCACCCGCACCCCGATCGCCGCCAGCTTGCGCCACTCCTCGACCCAGACGCCGGTCAGCCCCTCGACGCGGCCCGCGACTACCGCGAACCTGGCCGCAGTGGCGATGACCGCCGTCTCGAGGGAGCGGACGTAGCGACGCAGGTCGAGCGGCTCCTTCAGCTCGACGATCGGGTAGGCGACCAGCTGCCCCGGTCCGTGGAAGGTGATGTCACCACCGCGATCGATGCGCACGAATTCGGCGCCGAGCTCGCGCAGGCGCTCGGGTGTGGCCAGCAGGTTCGCCTGGTCGCCGCCGCGGCCGATGGTGTAGACCGGGAAATGCTCGAGCAGCAGCAGCCGATCACCGATGCGCCGCCCGCGACGCTGATCGGCCAGCTCATCCTGCAGCTCCCAAGTCGGTTCATAGGGAACCGTGCCGAGCCGGTCGACGGTCAGCGTCCCACCGTGCGCGGCGAGGAGCGGATGCTCGTCGCTGGCCGGACGGTAGGGCAGGTCGCGACGTGGGCGCCGCAGCGGCTGGTGATCCGCCGATGACGGCGGGACGCTGATGTCGCGCATCGGCGAAGTGGCGGCCAGGGAACGCATTTGTCCTTCAGCTGGCGGCTGCGGCCGTCGACGCTCCGGGAACCTGCTCCGCGGCGTGGTACGAGGAGCGGACGAGCGGCCCGGACTGGACGTGGTCGAAGCCCATCTCGAGCCCGATGCGATGGAGTGCCATGAATTCGGCCGGGGTGTAGTACTTGATCAGTGGGAGGTGCTGGCGCGAGGGTCGCAGGTACTGGCCAATGGTCAGCACGTTGACGCCGGCGTCGACGAGCAGCTGCATCGCCTCGGTGATCTCATCCCAGCTCTCACCCAGGCCGAGCATCATGCCTGTCTTGGTGACCATCGAGTCGAAGCCGATTTCGTTTGCGACGGCTCGGCCGGTGGTCAACACGCTGACGCTGCGGTCCCAGCGCGCGCGCCGGCGTACCGGCTTCTGCAGGCGCGGCACCGTCTCGACGTTGTGGTTGAGGATCTCGGGTTGCGCCTCGACAACAGTGCGAATGTCGGCCTCGCGGCCGTTCAGGTCGCTGATGAGCACCTCGATGCTGGTTGCCGGGTTCTCGACGCGGATCTGGCGAATCGTCTCGGCGACGATGCCGGCGCCGCCATCGGACAGGTCGTCGCGCGCGACCATGGTGATCACCAC
>JBBRXE010000277.1:0-2304 GCA_038248695.1 Candidatus Limnocylindria bacterium
GGCCTACCCGTACCTGGGCTGAGTCGGGCCGCATCGGTCGTGTTGCATCGGTCGGGCCGCATCGGTCGGGCCGCATCACTCGTCAAATCCTCGATCTGTGAGCGGTTAGACGGAGCCTCGAGGCCCGAAACGCCCGGGCTCCGCTCAAATCGGGTCGCCTGTGCTCGGTTTGGAGGGCGATCGATGCTGCCCAGCGTCAATTCCAGGCATGCGGACGCATTTCGGAAGGCTGGCCTTCGCCTTACCGCTCATGGAATGAGGATTTGATAGGAGCGACAGGCCGTTGATTGCGCGCGCAGGATGCCGCAGCCACTGGCGCACGGCGAGTCCATCAACGGGGAATGCGTGTCGGAGCATCCCGCGATGCGCATCAAGACGACGTCGATTGGTCGCCGACTCGCTGATCACAACCCAGCAGCTGACGCTCAGCGCCTCCCAACCGCGCTCGGCAGCGATCCGCCTGCCGAGCCGTCGCCTCCGGTCCATGGTGCCAACGAGGTCGCCGACATCGACGATCTCCGTCTTCAGCTCAATAACCAGGAGCATCCCGTTGCCAGCATTGAATGCAAGGACGTCGATCACGCCGCGTTCGCCGTAGATCGCGAACGAGACCTCGGGCGTCCATTGCCATGCTGGCAGCGCATCGAGGATGACCGCAATCTGCTCGTGCATGGCGGCGTGGCCGGCGTTGAGCATCCGGTCGAGGTCCCCACCGCGCCACGTTAGGCGCACGTCGAGCCGGATCTCGAGCGCCTCGGCCACGTTCGCCAGCGTGGACGAGACGAGGCGCCCTCCTTCGCCATGCTCGATCCGACGGATGCTCGCCACGGAGACGCCGGCCCGCAGTGCCAGATCCTCCTGCCGCCAGCCTCGGCGGATGCGAACGGCGCGGAAGGTTCGACCGATGCGGACCATCTCCATGACTCGTGCATGTTCCACACGGGCGCTTACCGCGTACTTACCGCCGGCTTACCGCTGAGCCAACCAGTTCGCTGCCGGATGGATCGTTCGATGAAATGGCCAGCTGCTTCCCCTACCGCAGCGCCACGCAGCAGCACAGTGCGAACTTCGCCACTGACCTTCATGCCTTCGTACGGAGTGTAGTCGCTGGTGTGATGCAGGTCCGCCTGGTGGATGGTGTGATGCGCAGCGGGATCGAAGAGCACCAGGTCCGCGTCGCGGCCGACCTCGATGGCGCCCTTCGAATGCAGGCCGAAGAGGCGCGCCGGCGCTGTGCTCAGCACCTCGACCATACGATCCAGCGAGAGCCGGCCGCGAGCAACGCCCTCGGAGTAGAGCACCGACAGGAGTGTCTCGATCCCCGGCCCGCCGTTGCTGATCTGCGGAAACGGCGGCGCAGGCACGTGCTTCTCGACTGCCAGCCGATCCGGCACGTGGTCCGACGCGACCGTGTCCAGGATGCCGTCACGAAGTCCCTGCCACAGCGCGTCGACATCGGTCTGTAAGCGGAGGGGAGGCGAGATGACGCGCTTGATGACCTCGGCTTCGTCCGGGTCGTCGTAGAGCTCGGAGGTGAGAGTGAGGTAGTGCGGGCAGGTCTCCGCGTAGACAGGCTCCCCGCGGGTCTTGGCCTCGGCGACTGCCTCGAGGGCGCCCTCGCACGAGAGGTGGACGATGTAGAGCGGCGCCTCGGCGCGGCGCGCGAGCTCGATTGCGCGGCGCGTGGCGGCGGCCTCCGCGGCCGGTGGACGGCACAGCGCGTGATGGCGGCAGCCGACGTCGCCCGCCGCCAGGGCATGCGCGATCAGCGGATCAATGACCGATGGATCTTCGCAGTGAACCTGTAGCATCCCACCCTGGCGCGCCGCCACTTGCATGGCCCGCAGCAGTTCGTCGTCAGCCAGCCGGAAGTCGTAGACCATGAACGCCTTGAAGGTGGGCACGCCGGCTTCAATGAGCGCCGGGAGCTCGGCGATCGGGTCGTCCTGCTGGCCGGTGATCACGGCTGACAGCCCGAAATCGATAGCCGACTGCCCGGTGGTGGCCTCCTTGAACTCGTGAAGGCCGCGCAGCAGCGAGCGCTGCGCCCGCTCGGAGATGCCCGTCCCCGGGTTATTGAACGTCAGGAAGGTGGTGGTGCCACCATGGGCCGCGGCCAGCGAATCACCGAAGAATCGCTCGGGCTCATCCACCGAGGGCACGCGGACGTGGGTGTGCACGTCGATGACCCCTGGCAGCACCAGCAAACCGGACGCATCGATGAGCTTGGCGCCGTCGCCTGCGACATCGACGCCGACCGCGCTGATCCGGCCCCCGTCGATCGCGATGTCGGCCGAAAGCGAC
>JBBRXE010000278.1:0-2292 GCA_038248695.1 Candidatus Limnocylindria bacterium
CCTCGGCCGCGTCGCTGGCCAGCGGCTGGAGCTGCAGATCGGGGATGCGCAGCTGGACCTTGCGTTGGACCGTCTCGAGACGGCATACCAGACACCGTTCAAGCGCTGAGCTACGACCGGCGCCGCTTCGCCTTGGTCAGCGGTTGCTCACCCTGGCCCGGATTGACCTGCCCGGCGCAGTAGCGCGGCATTGTGTCAGCCAGCGGCGAAAGGCCCATGGCGGCAATGATCGGGTCGTCGGACGGATCGAGGCGCGATCGCCTGGCCGAGCGCCCAAGCAGCTGCTTAGTCGTCGGCGCGCCGCCACGCTCCGTTTCGTGACGCGTTCCGCCGCGTGGGACCGCTCCGCGTCGTAGGGCGTCGTTGCCCGCCAGCCGCTGGCGGCCGTCACCCCTTCGCCGACGGCCGAGGAGCATCCAGGCGATGGCCAGGATGCCCAGCGTCGCGGCGCCGAAGACGGCAAGTCCCAGGACGGTCACGGCGGACGGCGCTCCGAGGAGCGCCGCGAAGAACGCGACCAGGATGCCGGCGCGCCACGCACCTGTCATCCGGCCGCCTTGCGGACGCGCGGACGCCGGGCTCGCGCGCGGCATGGCGGCGGCGATGCGTCCGCGCCGCCGCCTCCCTCGAGGATCGCCATGGCTGCGTGTGGGTTCATGCGCTCCCGGCCGCCGCGCGCGCGTTCGTGCAGCCGGTTCACCTCGTCGAGGCCGTCCGGCGGCACTTCCTTCGCGTAGATCGTGCAGAACGCCTCGACGACCTCGGGATCGAACTGCGTGCCGGCGTGCTGCCGCAGCTCCGCGAGCGCCTCCTCGTGGGTCTTGGCCTGGCTGTACGGGCGTTCGTTGACCATGGCGTGGTAGGAATCGGCCACGGATACGATGCGCGCGCCGAGCGGGATCTCGTTGCCCTTCAGGCCGTGCGGATAGCCGCCGCCGTTGAAGCGCTCGTGGTGGTGCAGCACGACCGGGATCGCCTCGCGCAGGCTGGACGCATGCTCCAGGATCACCTGGCCGATGCGTGGGTGCTCGCCGATGGCCTGCCATTCACCGTCGGTCAGCGTGGTCGGCTTGTCCAGGATCTCCGCCGGAACGGCCAGCTTGCCGAGGTCGTGCAACAGGCTGGCGATGCGCACGCGCTCGACCTCCTCCTGCGGCAGCCCCAGCTCCAACGCAACCCCGGTCGCCAGCGAAGCGATCATGTCCGACGGCCGGCCGCGGTGATGCGGCTGCGGCGCCAGGACCGATGCGAGCGCCTGGGTGGCGGTGTCGTTGGCCCACTGCCCGATGGCGGCGGCGGCCGCGCGGCTCTCGGACGAGATCGGGGCCTTGCGCACCGGCGCCTCCTCGTCGATGTCGCGGAACAGGTAGCTGCGGTTGCGGCCAAGCGACTTGGCGGCGTACATGGCCGCATCGGCCTGATCGACGAGCTTGTCGACCTGCAGCTTCGGGCCGCGGCCGCCGGAGATGCCGATGCTGATGGTGACCCGCAGGCGCTCGTTGCCGGCGATCATCATCGGCTCGGCCATGACCTTGGCACGCAGGTGCTCCGCCAGGATGATGCCCTCGTCCGGGGTCGTCTCGGGCATGATCAGCATGAACTCCTCGCCGCCATAACGGCCGAAGACATCGGTCAGCCGGATGCTGTTGCTGATCATGGCCGCCATCTGGCGCAGCACCGCGTCGCCGGAGTTGTGGCCGTAGGTGTCGTTGATCGGTTTGAACCGATCGATGTCGATGAAGGCGACCGAGAGCGGCTTGTGATGGCGCGCCGCGCGCTCGACCTCGTTCACCAGCATGCCGAGCAGTGTCTCGCGGTTGACGATGCCGGTCAGCCGATCGTGGCTGGCCCGCGCCTCCACCTGCAGGAACGCACCGGCGGCGGCGTTGAAGGCGCGCGCCAGGCGCCGCTCGCCAGGGATGCCACCCTCTTTGAGGTGAACGGGCATGTCCGAGTCGAGGGTCATTTCGAGGGCCATGGCGATCCGGTTGAGGCGCCAGCCGACGTAGCTCCAGGCCATGAGGGCCATGGTCGTCATGCCGGCGACCGCGGAGAGGGCGACGAGCGCCAGGAGGGTGACTCGCTCCTGGGGCTCGAGCCCGATGAGGAGGCCCGCCACGAGCCAGGCGCACAGCGCCACGAAGAGCGGCGCCAGGAATCCCAGGGCTCGGACGAAACGAAGCATCAGACCTCCGTGAGTGGGCAACTCCGATTGCTCCGCGAAGGATGCGCGCGAGGGTCCGCCCGGGCCATGGCCCGATGGTCACCAGGCGCGCGAAGGCACCGTGGCGC
>JBBRXE010000279.1:0-2281 GCA_038248695.1 Candidatus Limnocylindria bacterium
AGACCGATGAGCCAGCGCATGCGCCCCCACAGCGAGCTGCCGCGCTGGCTGCTCGGCCGCAGCGCGTCGAGCGGTGAGAGGCGCGCGGCCTGCATGGCGGGGATCGCGGTTCCCACCAGCGTCACCACCACGCCAAGGCCGAACGCCAGCAGAAGGGCCTGCGGGTTGACGGGCAGCCCGTCGATGAGCACGGCGCGCGTGCTGCGCAGGAACCCGACCATGGTCGCGGCCAGCGCGACGCCCGCCAGCATGCCGGCGACGGAGCCGAGCAGCCCGATGGCCAATCCCTGCCGCAGGAACAGGCCAAGGACCTGGCGTCGCGTCGCGCCGGCGGCGCGCAGCAGGCCGATCTCGCGGGTCTGCTCGCGAAGGGTCATGGCCAGCGTGTTGCCAACCAGGAACGCACCGACGACGAGCGCGATCAGCCCGAACAGGAACGCGATGGCGGCGAAGCTCGCCTGGGCACCGCCGAGGTCCCGGGAGGCATCGGCGACGGTCTCGACCACGAATGGCTCGCCGACGTTGGCATCCAGCGATCGCTCGACGCTCGGCTCCTGCCCGGGAGCCACCACCAGGTCGACGTAACGGGTCGGGGCCGGCACCAGAAAGCTGCGGTCGAGCGTATCGCGGGAAAGGACCGCTACCTCGCCCTGCTCGAGCGCGCCGAAGCCGACGTCATTCAGCAGGCCGACGATTCGCAAGGGCGGCATCCCCTCGCGACTGCCACTCAGCAGCAGCGGGTCCCCCTGCTTCAGGCCGTTCTCGGCGGCGAACACGGCGTTGACCAGCACATCGGTCGGGCTGTCGGCCGACAGGAAGACGCCATCGGCCAGGTCGTAGCTACGGACCCTGGCTTCCGCGGACGGATCGACGCCGATGAGCAGCAGGCTGAAGACCTTCTCGTCCGGGCCGGGGGCCGTGCTGGCGGTGACCTCCCGCTCGGCCACCGGCGCGATGGCGTCGACGCCGGGCAACGCCGCCAGGGTCGTGACGGCGCGCGGCGTGAGGCCGGCCTCGGCGAAGGCGCGGACGCGGATGTCGGCTCGCCCGAAGAGCTCGCGCGCGGCGCGTTCGACGGTCTCGGTCGCCGCCTGGTTGGCGATGAGAGTCGCCGCCACGATCGCCACGCCGAGAGCCACCCCGGCGGCGGTCAGGACGGTCCGCAGCGGCCGAGCGCTGAGCCCGCGCCAGGCGAGCGTGGCCAGGCGCATCGGCGGCTACAGCCCCAGTTGGGTGAGGCGGGTGATCAGCGCCGTGGCGTGGTGGTCCGCCGTCCGACCAAGGGCGATCTCGTCGAGCAGCGTGCCATCGCGCACGATGAGCACGCGATCTGCATAAGCGGCCGCGTGCGCGGCGTGGGTCACCAGCACGATGGTCTGACCGAGTCGATCGCAGGAATCCCACAGCAGGTCGAGGATCTCGGTGCCGGACGTGAAGTCGAGGTTGCCGGTCGGCTCATCGGCCAGCAGGATGGCAGGCGAGGTCGCCAGGGCGCGGGCCAGGGCGACGCGCTGCTGCTCGCCGGCCGACAGCTGATCCGGCCGATGTTCGGCCTTGTCGGCCAGGCCGACCAGCTGGAGCAGCTCATCCACGCGCCCACGCCGCTGCGTCAGCGTGTCGCCCGAGATGAGGAACGGGAGCGCGACGTTCTCGGCGACGCTGAGCAGCGGGATCAAGTTGAAGAACTGGAAGACGAAACCCGTCTTCTGCCGCCGCGTGAGCGTCGCCTGCTCGTCGTCGAGTGCGCTCATCTCGATGCCGTCGATGACCACTGCGCCGCTCGTCGGGCGGTCCAGGCCGCCGAGCAGCTGCAGCATCGTCGACTTGCCGGAGCCGGAGGCGCCCATGATGGCCACGAATTCGCCCGCGGAGACCGACAGCGACACGCCGCGCAGCGCCTCGACCGACCGATCGCCGAGCGGATAGTGCTTGACGAGGTCGCGCGCCTCGAGGATCACGGGCATCGGCCGAAGGATAGCCGAAGCTCAGCCGAGGACGCCGCCCAGGAGCGAGCCGAGGATCGTCTCGAAGAACCCGCTGCTCGGGGCCGTGGCGTTCTCGACGCGATAAGAGACGTGCGTCGCGCTGCTCGAGGTCGTTGCCTGTAGCGAGTCGTTGGGTGCTCCCTGCCTGTTGTCGAGGAGGGTGAGCGCCGCGAGCTTCGACGGCGCGATGAGGCTCTCAGGGCTGGCATCCACTGGCATGGCGCCGTCCAGCGGCTGTCCGGAACGCGGCCGGCTCGGGATCGCGGCGCTCATCTCGCTGGCCTGCGGATCGGCCG
>JBBRXE010000280.1:0-2263 GCA_038248695.1 Candidatus Limnocylindria bacterium
CAAGGCTGGCGAGCAGCAGGCCATCGATGCCCTGCCATTCCGCCGCCTTGCCGCTGACCAGCGCACCGACGATCTGTCCCAGCGCCAGGAAGACCGAGTAGAGACCCATGATCACGCCGCGGTCGGCGGGATGACTCTCGCTGATGTCGGCGAGCAGGCCGAGGGCTGCTGGCGTGGCACCGGCAAGCACGAAGAGGCCGGCGGCCAGCGCCGCGGCCGAGGGCAGCTGCGCGGCCAGGCCCCAGTTCTGCGAATGATTCAGGACGAAGACCGCCCCCATCATCACCAACCCACCACCAATCCCGATCCCGATGATCGTCGTACGCCGGAACTTCTTGAATCGGTTGCCCCAGTAGAAGAGCCCGGCGAAGAAGACGAGCAACGCGGCGCCCATGCTTATGCTCACCTGGCTCGGTTCCAGGCCGCCCATCAGCAACTGGCCGGCGAATGCGGGGTTCGGTTCGTTCACCAACTGGAAGACCGATTGCGTCGTCCACGATCCCACAACCGCGTTGAGGGCAATCCAGGTGGGTGCCAGCAGCCAGACGCTGGGGCTCGACAGGACGCGGCGGTAGCGGGCGAAGTCGAATCGGCTGCCGCGCGTGTCGGCGGCCTGCTCGAGCAGCTCCGGCGATAGATCGGCCACGCCGAATCGGTAGATCAGGTACGAGCCGGCGTAGATGGCGGCATTCAGGAAGAAGGCGTTGCGCCCGATGAGATCGTAGAGCACGCCAGCCAGCACGACCCCGACCCCGATGCCGGCCAGCGTCGCCGCCTCGAAGCGCGCCACGGTGCGGCCGCGCAGTTGCTCGTCGGCGCTCGTGCTGAGCGCGATGTAGCCGAGGATGCTCGGAATGCTGGCCGCACCAGCGGCGCCCTCCAGCAAGCGCGTGAGCGCCAGGATCGGGATGCTGGTCGTCAGGCCGGTGAAGATCGCCGCCACGGCGCCGAAGACGGGTCCCCACTGCATGACTCGATGTGCTCCGAGCCGGTCCGACAGCACGCCGAAGCCCGGCGACAGGACCAGCTCGGCCACGAAATACGCCGCGGTCAGCAGCCCGACCAGGAAGGCGCTGACCGCCGGCCCGCCGTGCCTGGGCAGGTCTGCGAGGTAATAGAACAGCAACGTGCCCGTCAGTCCCGTGCTGAGGCGAAGGGTGAACGTGCCGAACAGGACGGCGGTGATGGACCGATTCACGTGGGCACCAGCCTAGCGGCCGCGCGTGCGAGACGCGGTCACTGCGTGAAGGTCGGATGCACGCGCGCGTGGAGCTGTTCCATGCGGCGTCGCCGGCGTCGCCGGCGCAGCGATACGCCGGCCATGGCCAGCGTATCCAGCCCCAGGAGTCCCCCGCCGACGATCACGACCCGTTGGCGGCCGGCATCCTGCGCGCCGCTGCGCACGGTCGTCAATCGAGCGGCGGCCTGGTCAGAAGCGCCGAGGTCGCCGGCTTCGAAGGCGGTGCGTGCAGCATCGAGATCCTGCTGCGGCTCCTCGCCCAACAGCCCGATCGACTCCAGCGTCGACGGCTCCGCGGCAAGCAGCGCTCCGGCGTCGGAGATGTCATCGAGCGTGGTCAGCTCCGCGTTCGCCTCGTCGGCCGCGGCCGGTAGCCCGCCGCCACCCTCGAAAGCCGATTCCAACGTCGGTGGCGGCATCAGGTCCAGTCTTCGTGCTGCCGTCGCGATCTGATCGCGCTGGAGCAGGATGTTGTCAGCCGCGGTGATCTCCTCGGTTGCGGCGTCGAAGTTCCACGATCCGAGGTCGTACCGGATGCGCTGCGGCAGTTCCCAGTCAGCGGCCCGGCGGATCGCGGCCGCGTAGGCGCTGCGAGCGGCCGTGCGCTCGGCGAGCAGCGGCCGATCGGCGTCCGCCACGACCCACTCGTCCCACAGGTCGGTATAGCTCTTCCTGGTGCGTTCCTCGAGCAGGTCGAGCAGGCGTTGCCACCCCTTCTGGGTCACGGCAATGCTCACGCCGGGGGCCACGCCGGGATGGATGGGCAGGTACGACAGCTCGTCGTCGGATGCCGCCTTCCAGACCGCGCGCAGCCCGGCGAGATCCGTTCGACCGCCGATGAGCGTGGCCAGGTGGTACGTCGCTGCGTAGGCGTAATCCTCAACCGCCAGGTCCTCGACGCCGACGTCGCCCCAAGAGTTGAGCGGAATGCGATGCTCCAGGGTCGCGTCGTCGAGCTCGAACGTCTCGCCGGTGGCGCCGATCTGCTGGCCTGCCTGCACGGCATAGAACTCGGCGAACGCC
>JBBRXE010000281.1:0-2261 GCA_038248695.1 Candidatus Limnocylindria bacterium
AACGAATCCGGCCGGTGCGCGCCTGGTGCGAGATGAGACCGATGAATGCGGGCCGCGCCAGCGCGAGCGGCGCGCAACACTAGCACGCCAAGGGTCCCGACCACAATACGCGGCCAATGTGTGCGGCGGGCACGGGCTCAGGACTCGACGAGCGCGAGCCCCAGGGCACTGCGGATATCGGGTGCGGTGACCACGGCATGGCTCGTCTGAGCGTCGATCGCTCCCCCGCGGACCGGGCCGGTGATCAGCCGCTCGAAGCCGAGCCGACCGGCTTCGACCTGCCGCCGCTCGACACGCGTAGCGACGCGCAACCGGCCGGATAGCGATAGCTCGCCCGCGAGCACCGTGCCGGCACGGATCGGCCGCTCGCGCAGTGACGAGGCCAGGGCCGCGGCGACAGCCAGGTCGGCCGCGGGCTCCTCGATGCGCAGCCCTCCGGCGACGTTCACGTATACGTCGTGGCTGGTGAGGTTCAGGCCGGCGTGCTTGGCCAGCACCGCGATGAGCATCAGCACCCGGTTTGAGTCGATTCCGGTCGTGGCGCGCCGCGGCGAGCCGTAGCCGGCCGGTGCCACGAGGGCCTGGATCTCGACCGCGAGCGGGCGTGTGCCTTCGAGCGCGATCGTGATCGCGCTGCCGGCCACCGGTGGCTGCTCCGACTCGAGGAAGAAGCGCGACGCGTCGGCGACCTCCACCAGGCCATCGCTGCGCATCTCGAGCACGCCGACCTCATCGGTCGAGCCGAAGCGGTTCTTGGCGGCTCGCAGGAGGCGCGTGGAGCCGAGGCGCTCGCCTTCGAGGTAGATCACCGCATCGACGAGGTGCTCCAGGGTGCGCGGACCCGCCACGGTGCCTTCCTTGGTCACGTGGCCGACCAGGGCGATCGCCGTGGAGCCGGACTTGGCGAGCTCCGCCAGCCTCGCCGCCACCTCGCGCACCTGGCCGACGCTGCCGGCCGGGCCGGTCAGTTCGCCGCTTGCCATGGTCTGCACGCTGTCGACCACCGCCAGCGCCGGCGCGGCAGCCTCGATGGCCGCCAGCGCCGTCTCCAGCTCGGTGGTCGCCAACAGGTCGAGGCGATCGACGACGGCATCGATGCGCTCGGCGCGGCCGCGGATCTGGCGGGCCGATTCCTCGCCGGTGACGTATAGCACGTTGCCGCCATCGTGCGCCAGGCGTGCGGCGAGCTGCAGCAGCAGCGTCGACTTGCCGATCCCCGGGTCGCCACCGAAGAGGACGATTGAACCGGGCACCAGACCTCCGCCCAGCACGCGGTCGACCTCGCCGATGCCCGACGCCAGGCGTGCTGCTTCGGCGCTCGATACGCTGCCGATGGGCTCGATGCCCGCCGGCCGGCCGGCGGGCGTGGTGCGCTGCCGTCTCTCGGCGCCGGCGCGCGCCAGGACCGTTTCGACCAGGGTGTTCCACGCTCCGCAGGTCGGGCACTGCCCCGCCCATTTGGGCGTGGTCGCGCCGCAGCTCTGGCAGACGTGGACCGATCGAGTCGCGGGCACGCGACCTCCGTGCTTTGGCTACTTCGCCGCGGAGGCGGTCGCGACCGGCTTCTTGGTATCGCCCTTTTCGATTGACAGGCCGCCCTCGGGCAGGGCATCGATGACGATCGTGTCACCCGCGCTGAAGGTCGCCATCAGCATCCGCTCCGCGAGCGGATCCTCGATCTGGCTCTGGATCTCGCGACGCAGCGGCCGCGCTCCGAAGGCCAGGTCGTAACCGGCGACGATGATCGCGTCCTTGGCGGCATCGGTCACCACCAGCTCCATCTCCTGGCCGGCGAGCTGCTCCGTCACCCGTCGCAGCAACAGATCGACGATCTCCCGGATCTCTTCGCGCGACAGCTGTCGGAATACGACCGTGGCGTCGATCCTGTTCAGGAACTCGGGGCGGAAGGTGGTCTTCAGCTCGGCGAGGACCTTCCCCTTCATCCGTTCGTAGTCGGCGGCGGCCTGGACGGCGCCGGTGCCTTCCGCACGGAAGCCAATCGAAGTATCACGCTGCAACTGCTGCGCTCCGACGTTGCTGGTCATGATGATGATCGTGTTCCGGAAGTCCACGCGACGACCCTTGGCATCGGTCAGGTGGCCGTCCTCCAGGATCTGGAGAAGGATGTTGAAGACTTCCGGGTGCGCCTTCTCGATCTCGTCGAGCAGCACGACGCTGTAGCTCTTGCGACGCACCGCCTCGGTGAGCTGCCCGCCCTCGTCGAAGCCGACGTAGCCAGGAGGCGCGCCGACGAGGCGCGA
>JBBRXE010000282.1:0-2248 GCA_038248695.1 Candidatus Limnocylindria bacterium
CACCATCCTTGCCAACCTCTTCCTGCGCCGCTGACCGCGCAACAAAATGCTCGCGTGGCGATTCGCCGCGGAGTAGGCTGCGCAACGGCGCCGTCCGCACCGGTGTCGGGCGGGCCTGCATCGGGGGGTCACGGAGGGCACCTACCTGTGGAGGCGAGCACCGACATTCGAGGGGGTCCTAGCTCGGAGGAACCTGAGAGCGGTATCGGGCGATACTTTGGACTCCGCGAGCGCGGAGTCACGATCGGAACGGAGATCCGCGCGGGCCTGACCACCTTCATGGTGATGGCCTACATCATCTTCGTGAACCCGTCGATCCTGACCGCGGGATTCGGCGATGCGGACGCGGCATTCACCGTCGCCGCGCTGGCGGCCGGCACCGCGCTGATCGCCGGCATCATGACCATCGCCATGGGCCTCGTGGGACGTTACCCGTTTGCCCTGGCCGCTGGCCTGGGCATCAATGCCATCGTGGCATTCACGCTGACCGGCCGCGGGCTTTCCCCGGCGGGCGCCATGGGCGTGATCGTCATCGAGGGCCTGGTCGTCACCGCTCTGGTGCTGGTCGGGCTTCGCGAAGCGATCATGAACGCCGTGCCGATTGCGCTGAAGCGGGCGATCGGCGTTGGCATCGGTCTGTTCATCCTGTTCATCGGCTTCGCCAACGGCGGCCTGATCACGGCCGGCAGCGGCACCCTGGTGACCGTCTCGTTTCCCACGACGGCCGCACAGTTCGTCTTCCTCATCGGATTGGTCATCACGATCGTGCTGTACGTGATGAAGGTGCGCGCGGCGTTGATCATCAGCATCCTGGCCACCACCATCATTGCGCTGCTGTGGGGGGTGGCCAAGATTCCCGCCGACTTCTCGGTGGTGCCGAGCTTCTCGACGCTGGGCAAGTTCGACCTGACCGAGGTCTTCGACGCGTCGAAGCTGCCGTTGATCGTGGCGCTGCTGACCATCTTCGCCATCATGCTCACCGACTTCTTCGACACGATCGGCACGGTGACCGGCGTGGCGGCGGAAGCCGGCCTCACCGAGCCTGACGGCACGGTGCCGGGAGTCAGTCGCGTCCTGCTGGTCGACAGCCTCGCGGCGGTTGCCGGCGGCCTGGCTGGCGTCTCGTCGAACACGACCTACATCGAGAGTGCCGCCGGGGTGGCAGAGGGCGGACGAACCGGGCTGACCTCGGTGGTCACCGGCGTGCTGTTCCTGCTGGCGGTCTTCCTCTCGCCGATTGCGGGGATCGTGCCCGGCGTCGCCACCGCGCCGACGCTGGTGCTGGTCGGATACCTGATGTTCACGCTCATCAAGGACATCCCGGTCGCCGATGTTGAGGAGGGCCTTCCAGCACTCCTGACCATGATCCTGATGCCATTGACCTACGACATCACCGTGGGCATTGGCGCCGGCTTCATCAGCTGGGTGCTGATCAAGGTGGTCCGTGGAAAGACGGCGGAAATCCACTGGCTGATGTGGGCCGTCGCCATCGCGTTCCTGGTCTTCTTCGCGCAGGCCTGGATCACCACGCTCGTCTCGTAAGCGCCTTGACCGATGCGCCCGGCCGGATCCCCGGCCGGGCGTTTTGGTGCCCGCCTTCTACCATACGGGCATGACCGATTCGCCGCGACTTCGGGTCGACGACTTCGACTACGACCTGCCCAGCGAGGCCATCGCCCAGACGCCGGCCGAACCGCGCGACAGTGCCCGGCTGCTGGTACTGGAACGATCGAGCAGCAAGACGGCCGATGCCCGTTTCGGTGACATCGCTGGATGGCTGCGCGCCGGCGACCTGCTGGTCGTCAACGACAGCCGCGTGATCCCGGCCCGCTTGCCCGCGCGGCGAGCGGGGGGCGGTGCGGCCGAGGTGCTGCTTCTGCGGCCGCTGGACGACGGCCGCTGGGAGGCCCTCGTGCGCCCTTCGGCGCGACTCCGCGACGGGGCACGATTGACGCTGCGCGGCGGCGACAGCGTCGAGGTGGGGGAACGGCTGGGCGACGGCACGCGGGCCGTGGCGTTTTCGCGTGATCCGGCGGCCGTCATGACAGCTTCGGGCGAGATGCCGCTGCCGCCCTATATCCACGATCGATCAGCGCCGCCCGAGCGCTACCAGACCGTCTACGCTCAACCGCCGGGTTCCGCTGCGGCGCCCACCGCCGGACTGCATTTCACCCCCGAGCTGCTTGGCACCCTGGAGGCGCGCGGCATTCGACGCGCGAGCGTGACGCTGCACGTCGGGCTCGACACC
>JBBRXE010000283.1:0-2233 GCA_038248695.1 Candidatus Limnocylindria bacterium
CGTGCCGAGTGCCACGATCGGGGCCGGCAGCAGCGTCGGGCCTTCGGCCACTCCCACGACGACGGCGAGCTCGGCCGCATCCGAGAGCGCCGCACCGACCGCAGTCCTGACCTCGACGGAGGCTGGCTTCGCGTGCGCGACCGTTCGCGGCGGCCCGACCACCGAGCGAGCCCAGCTGAGCGACATCCGACTCGGCACGCACGCGGGATTCGACCGCGTGACCTTCCAGTTCGATGCGGGCCTGCCGCGCTACACGGTTGAAACCGCAACACCGCCATTCACCAGGGACGCCAGCGGCATGCCGATCGACATCAACGGCAGTGCTTTCCTGCGCGTCACACTCGAGGGCGGCACGAAGGTGCTGCCGAACGGCGGGGTGAGCTACGTTGGCGCCACCGAGTTCAAGCCTGGTTATCCGAAGATCGTCCATGTCGTCGAGGCCGGCGATTTCGAGGCCGTCAGCACGTGGTACGTCGGCCTGTCGTCCGACGGCTGCTTCCGCGTGACCGCGCTCTCGTCACCGGCGCGCCTGGCCATTGACGTCGAGCAATAACACTCACGACGGACCGATGAGCGATCTGATGTCGGTCCGCAACCTGGAGTCATGAACCTGGCCCAGCGACTACCATCGGTCCATGACCGAACGACCGATGCCGCCCACGGGCGACCTTGACACCAGCAAGCACTACCAGGCGCATTTCAAGACCGAGAAGGGCGAAATCGTGGCCGATCTGTTCGGCTCCGATGCGCCGAAGACCGTCGAGAACTTCATCAACCTGGCGCGTGCCGGGTTCTATGACGGGACCACGTTCCACCGCGTGATCCCGGGCTTCATGGCCCAGGGCGGCGATCCCACCGGCACCGGCACCGGAGGCCCGGGCTACCAGTTCGGGGACGAATTCTCGCCCGCGCGCCGCCACGATGCCGCCGGCACGCTGTCGATGGCCAACGCCGGCGCGGGAACCAACGGTTCGCAGTTCTTCATCACCTACGGCCCCACCCCGCACCTGAACGACCGCCACACCGTGTTCGGCCGGGTGACCTCCGGGATGGATGTTCTCAACTCGATCCGCGAGCGCGACCCGCAGCGGGACCGGCAGCCCGGCGACCGCATCGACGCAATCGAGATCACCGAGTCGTAGGCCAGTCCGCGGCGAGCGGGGCACATATCCGATGACGCGTCGTCTGACGATTGCCGACGTTGTGCGCCAGCCCCTTCCCGGCATGGACGCACCGACCAGGGTGCGCTTCACGCCGGACGGCAAATCGTTGACGTACCTGCAGGGTCCGCTTGGCTCGCTGGTTCGCTCACTTTGGCAGCACGAGCTCGCAACGGGTGAGCGGCGCCTCCTCGCCGGACCGGCGCAGGGCCGGCTGTCGCGCGACGAGGAGCTCCGTCGCGAACGCCAGCGCGAGCTCGGCGAGGGCATCACCGGCTACCAGGCCACCGACGAAGGCACGCTGCTCGTCGTCCGCGACGGACGGCTGTTCCTCAGCCAGGACGGCGCACCGGTCACGCCACTTCCCGAGGTCAACGGCGTGCAGGACGCTCGGCTTGCACCCGACGGTCAGCGCGTCGCCTTCGTGCAGTCGGGCGATCTCTTCGTGGTCGCTGTCTCCGGCGGTTCGCCATTGCGCCTGACCGATGACGCCGGCCCCGGCACCTTCAATGGCCTCGCCGAGTATGTCGCCGCCGAGGAGCTGGGACGTTTCGTCGGGACGTGGTGGTCGGCCGACGGACAGTCGCTGACATTCACGCACGTCGACGAGCGCGACCTGCCCGTGGTTGGCATCGCCCACCTCGCCGACGATGCGCCGGCGGTCGAGGAGCATCGGTATCCGTTCGCGGGTGGCCCAAACGCGCGCGTCACCCTGCGCGTGGCCGCAACCATCGAACAGGTCCCGACCGACGTCGTTCTCGACGTCGACCTGGGGATGGCACCCGACGATTACCTCGCGCGCGTCGTGGCGCATCCCGGCGGGGGCTGGCTGGTTGCGGTCCTACCACGTGACCAGCGGTCGCTGCGATGGTTGCGGGTGCAGCCCGATGCTTCTGCGCACGAGCTGTGGATCGAGCGTGCCGACCCGTGGATCAACATCGATGACGACACGCGGGTGCTGCAGGACGGTCGCACGCTGCGCACGACCGAGCGCAGCGGCTTCCGTCACCTGGAGGTCCGCGCGGCCGACGGCCGCTTCGAGCGCCAGCTGACCCACGGCGACTGGGTCGTCA
>JBBRXE010000284.1:0-2214 GCA_038248695.1 Candidatus Limnocylindria bacterium
CCTTGCCGTTCTTCACCACGTCCCTGCCGCCGTCCCCGTTTGCGTGGGAGCGCTTCGACAACGTGGTCGGCAGGACGCCATGCTCGACGGCGGCCTCGGCGCGGATGAGATGCGTCACCGCGTTGATCAGCGCCAGGTGGGTGAATGCCTGCGGGAAGTTTCCCAGGTGGCGGCCCGTGGTCGGCTCGATCTCTTCGCCGTAGAGCCCGAGGTCGCTGGCCAGTGCAATGAGCTTCTCGCAGAGGGAGCGTGCCCGCTTGACCTCGTCGATCTCGACCAGTGCCGAGACGAGCCAGAACGAGCAGATGGTGAATGAGCCTTCCTCGCCGTGCAGCCCGTCATCGGTCCCGCCACTGCGATAGCGCATGACTAGGCCATCCTTGGTGAGCTCGTCGGCGATGGCCAGCACCGTGCGCCGGATGCGCTCGTCATCTCGCGGCAGGAAACGCACGAGTGGCATGAGCAGGACCGATGCGTCGAGGGCATCGCTCCCGTATGCCTGCGTGAAGACCCCGCGCTTGTCGACAGCATTGGCGCAGATGTCCGCGTGGATCTCGTCGGCGGCCTTGCGCCAGCGCTGCACTCGTTGGTCATCGCCAAGCAGCTCGGCCAGCCGGGCGCCGCGATCGGCCGCAACCCAACACATCAGCTTCGAGCTGGTGAAGTGCTGCGGCTCGCCACGCACTTCCCACATGCCGCGATCCGGTTTGCGCCACTGCTCGAGGGCTGCCTCGACGAGCTTGACCAGGATCGGCCAGATGCGTTCGTCGAGGTGGTCGGTCGACTTGGTGTGCAGGTAGACGGAGTCGAGCACCGCGCCCCACACATCGTGCTGGGTCTGCTTGAATGCGGCGTTGCCGATGCGCACCGGCTGGGCACCGCCGTAGCCGCTCAGGTGCGGCAGCGCCTGCTCGTCAGGCACCGGGCCGCCGTCGATGGTGGTCATCACCGGCAAGCGGTCGAAGTGCTCGGCGACCTCGGCGATGAAGTAGATGTAGTCCTTCGCCTCCCAGTCGAAGCCGAGGGTGTACAGGCCCCACAGCGCGAAGGTGGAGTCACGGATCCAGCTGTAGCGGTAGTCCCAGTTGCGCTCGCCCCCCGGGGTCTCGGGAAGCGAGGTCGTCGCGGCCGCCACCACCGCGCCGGTGGGAGCGTAGATCAGGCCCTTGAGCGTCAGCGCCGAGCGCTGCAGGATGCTGCGCCACGGGTGATCCGGGAAGGTTCCGCGAGCCAGCCAGTGCTGCCAATGGTGGGCGGTCCAGACCAGGCGCTGGTGGGCCTCTTCGGTCGTGCTCGGGGCACTGTTGCCACCCCACGAGAGCGCGCAGAACTTCGTCTCGCCTTCCTTGATGAGTGTTCGGCCGATGGCCCGTTGTGCCTCAATGCCAAGGTTGATGTCGCTGCTGAGGGTCAGGGCGATGTCGCCCTGCGCGCCATCGTCTCCCGATTGGCGGCAGACGACCTGCTGGTAGCCAGCCTGGCTGAACTCCCAGGCGCCCAGGCGTCGACCATAGTCGAACACCGGCTCGCAGTCGAGGGTCAGCTGCACCTCGCCGTTCACGCAGCGCACGATGCGCAGCAGGATGTGCTCGGCGTCATAGTCGGTGGGGGCACGTCGCTGGGACTCCGAGCGTTCCTTCTCGTGTCGCCAGGGGCCGATGAGCAGCACGTCGCGGACGATGATCCAGCCCTGGTCGTTGACCCAGCTGGTCTCGAGCACCATGGTGCCGGGCAGGTAGCGCCGCGCCGCCGGGACCGATACGTCGGCGGGACCGAAATGGAATCCGCCGGCCGTGCGATCGAGCATCGCGCCGAAGACACTGGGCGAATCCATGCGCGGCAGGCACAGCCACTCGACGTTGCCAGATGGCGCGACGAGCGCCACGTTCTCGCAGTCGGACAGGAAGGCGTAATCGCCGATGGGCGGGAACTGGCTGGCGCCGTAGGGCACGTCGAAAGCGGGCATGGTCGCCTTGCCGTTGTGATTCACGCGTGCTTGCCTCCTGCGTCGCCTGACGCTCAGTCTTGCACTATCGGCTCCAGCGCGAAAGGGGACCTCTCGGCCGCCGCTTGGGTAGTATTCGGTGGTGACCCCCTCCGAGGCAGATGCCATCCACCTGAGCGGTGGCGCCGGCACGGCACCGAATCGTGTGTCGACCGGGTTCACCATCTGGCTGACCGGCATGTCCGGATCGGGGAAGAGCACGGTCACCG
>JBBRXE010000285.1:0-2212 GCA_038248695.1 Candidatus Limnocylindria bacterium
GGAGCGGCACGCCCCATTCGGTGTCGTGGTAGGCGAGGTAGTCGGGGTCGCCGCTGGCCCATCCGCATCGGGCCAGGCCGTCGATCACGAGGTGCTGCAGGAGGCTGGCGTGCCGTCCTTGTAGCCGATCTGGAACGACTGCTCGCGTTGCGCGGATGAGCCGTGTGTCCAGCTGTCCGGGTTGACGTAGCCCTGGCTCTGCTGCTGGATCCGGTCGTCACCGACGGCGCCGGCGGCGTCCAGAGCCTGGGCGATGTCCTCGTCGGTCAGCTGCGCGATGAAACCGGTTGCGACCGCATTGCTGGCCCACACACCGGCGAAGCAGTCGGCCTGCAGCTCTGTCTGCACCGAGCTGCCGCCCGCGCCCTGCTGCGACGAGCCGTTGCCCAGCAGGCCGAGCAGGTCCTGGACGTGGTGGCCGTATTCGTGCGCCACCACGTATGCCTCCGCGAAACGGCCGCCCTTGGCACCGAACTGCGACTGCAGCTGGTCGAAGAAGCCGAGATCGAGGTACACCAGCTTGTCCGGCGGACAGTAGAACGGCCCGACTTCCGCGCTTGCCGTGCCGCATGCCGTGGAGGTCACGCCGTCGTAGAAGACCGTGTCCGCCGCGACGTACTTCTCGCCGCTGTCGGTGAACTCCTTGCTCCAGTACGCCTGGATGGAGTTGATGTAGCCGACGATGCGACAGCTCTCGGTCTGGTTGGCATCCTGGCCGGTCCTGCATGAGGAAAGATCGCTGCTTGGATTGGCGGTGGGGTCGCTCGCGGGGGCAATCAGGCCGCCGAGGGCGCTGGGGTCGACGCCCAGAAGCAGCGCGGCAATCAGCACGACGGCGCCAAGTCCGCCACCGACGGCGATGCCGCCGCCACGGCCGATGCCGCCGCCACGGCGATCCTGGACCTGGCCGGGATCGAGCCCGGCGCCGGGGTTGAAGCTCATGGGTTACGTCCGTTCAGCAAAAGTGGTGCCGGGCGGTTGGCCGGCTCGCGAGCAAGCCTACTCGTCGGTGCGTCGGTGCGCCGCACTCTCGCCCCCCTCGCCCGTCGCGCGCATTCCTTCGGTCCCGCCCGCGTCGCCGTCGCCGTCGCCGGCGCCGGCGGGCCCGCGGTAGGCGAAGACCTCGACACGCTCCAGGGTGATGAGGCCATCGTCCACCATCTCGTCAAGCTCGGGCAGCACCGCCCGCAGCCGTTCCTCGGCATCGACGATCTCGATCAGGATCGGTAGGTCCTCCGACAGGCGGAGCAGCCGTGTGGTGTGCAGGTGCGCATGCGCGCCAAAACCCTCGATCCCGCGCAGCACCGTGGCGCCAGCGATATGCAATTCGCGCATCCGTTCGACGATCGCCTGGTACAGCGGTTTGCCCCGCCACGTGTCGCTTTCGCCGATGTAGATGCGCACCAGCAGTGCGCGTCCGTCAAGCTTCATCGTCAGATGGCTCGCCCGATCGCGATACCGGCCACCACGGCGACGATTCCGAGCAATACCGAGCCTCCGAGGTTGGCGATGGCCGGCACCCAGGCGCCGTCCTCAATCAGGCGCCAGGATTCGAGCGCCAGGGTGCTGAAGGTCGTGTAGGCGCCAACGAAGCCGATCATCAGCGGACCGCGCAGCTCGGCGGGTATGACCGCACGTTCGGTCGAGAGCGCGAACAGCAGGCCGATCAGCAGCGAGCCGCTGGCGTTGACCGCCAGGGTTCCCCATGGGAAGGAGCCACGCATGGCCGTGCTCACCCATCCGTCGACGGCGTAGCGCGCGACGGCGCCCACGAACCCTCCAAGACCGATGACGACCACGTGCATGGACCGATGCCCTCCGTGCGCGAACTCCAAGCATGCAGGAGCCATCAGCCCTGGTTGCCCGGGCGGTTCGCGGCGAGCCCCATCGCCATTCGGCCGCAGGATACCGCTATCAGGGTCGTGGCGGCCACGTACTTCGTCGACGAGGACAAGGTGACGGCGGCGCTGGACCGGGTGCGTCGGGCCATCTGCCAACGATGCGGCGACGGCGCAAATGGCCAGCGCCGTGCGGGCCTTCACCGGCTGAATTCCGCTTCTCAGTGCCATGAGGCTGTTCCTACATCCCCATCGCGTCTCGAACGGACCTGAGGTCGGGGGCGACGGTCGTCAGCGACCCCTCTTCCAGCGCCATGATGTCGGGATCCTTCAACCCGTGGCCGGTCAGGACGCACACCACCGTCTCGGACCGA
>JBBRXE010000286.1:0-2207 GCA_038248695.1 Candidatus Limnocylindria bacterium
CAGCGCGTCGTCGCGCAGCTCTCCGACGCGACCGGCAGCGTCGAGGCGATCTGGTTCGGACGGCGCTTCGTCGAGACGAAGCTGCGCCCCGGCGCCGAGATCATCGTCAGCGGCAAGGTCACCGAGCGCGGCTGGCGGCGCCAGTTCACCAGCCCGGAGTTCTCGCCCGCGGGACGTGACTCGATCCACACTGCGCGCGTCGTGCCGGTCTATTCGTTGACCGGCGGCGTAACCCAGAAGCGCCTGCGCGAGGTCCTGGCCCGCATCCTGGACCGATGCCTCCCGCTCGTTGCAGATCCGCTGCTGCCCGACGAGCGTGGATCGCTGCCCGGCCTGCCGGAAGCGCTGCGCACGGTCCACTTTCCCGAGGAGGCGATCGACGTCGAGGCCGCGCTCGACCGGCTGGCGTTCGACGAGCTGCTCGCCCTGCAGCTCGGCCTCGCCCAGGGACGCCTGGCGCGCGCCGCGCTGCACGCGCCAGGCATCCGCATCCAGCCCGTCGAACTGGAGAAGATCGTCGCGCAGCTCCCCTTCGTCCTGACCGATGACCAGCGCACCGCCGTCGACGAGATCACTCGCGACCTGGCCGCCGAGCGGCCGATGCGACGACTGCTGCAGGGTGACGTCGGCAGCGGCAAGACCGCGGTGGCGGCAGTCGCGCTGGCCGTTGCGGTGCGTGCCGGATGGCAGGGGGCGCTCATGGCACCCACCGAGATCCTGGCCCGGCAGCATCACGGCGGGCAGGCGCCACTGCTTGCGGCACTCGGGGTGCGCGCCGCGTTCCTGTCGGGATCGCTGCCGGTCGCCGAGAAGCGGCGGATTCACGCGGCCATCGAGGCGGGGGAGGTGGACGTCGTGATCGGCACGCACGCAGTCATCAGCGAGGCGGTCACTTTCCGTCGGCTGGGGCTGGCGGTCGTCGACGAGCAGCACCGCTTCGGGGTCGGCCAGCGTGCCCGCCTGCAGGCCAAGGGCGCCGACCTCGAACCGCACATGCTGGCGCTGACGGCCACGCCCATCCCGCGCACGTTGGCACTGACGGTATACGGCGACCTGTCGATCAGCACCATCCGCCAGCTGCCACCAGGTCGCCAGCCGATCCGCACCGAAATCCGCGATCGCCGGGCGCTACCCAACATCGAGGCCTTCATCGCCGCCGAGGCGGCCGAAGGGCGGCAGTCGTTCGTGGTGGTTCCGCTGGTCAACGAGTCGGAGGCGTTGGCGGTCGCCTCGGCCGAGGCCGAGGTCGAGCGACTGCGTGGCCGGCTGCCGGCGTTGCGCATCGGCCTGGTGCACGGCCAGCAAAGATCGGCCGATCGCGACCAGACGATGCAGGCCTTCGCCACCGGCGCGCTGGACGTCCTGGTGGCCACGACGGTCATCGAGGTCGGGATCGACGTGCCCAACGCCTCGGTGATGCTGGTCGAGGACGCCGAGCGCTTCGGACTGGCGCAGCTGCACCAGCTGCGCGGGCGCGTCGGGCGCGGGCCGCACAAGTCGTTCTGCATCCTTCTGTCGGACGCCGACGATGAGCTGGCGAAACGACGGCTCGACGTCCTGCGCGGATCGAGCGACGGATTCGAGATCGCCGAGGCCGACCTCCAGCTGCGCGGGGCTGGCAATCTCCTCGGGACGCGGCAGGCCGGGCTGCCACCGCTGCGCGTGGCGTCACTGTTCGAGCCGCGCCACCTCCGGCTCGCCGAGCGCGCCCGCGGCCTGGCTGATGAGCTTGTCGAAGGTGATCCCGAGCTGGCCGCCCGGCCCGGCCTCGCCCGACTGCGACGTGACTTCGCGCCGGCCGAGGAGGAGGGCGACGCCGCCTGATGCGCGTCATCGCCGGCCTTGCACGTGGCGTTCCCCTTGTGGCGCCGCGCGACCGCGGCACCCGCCCGATCACCGATCGTGTCAAGGAGACGCTGTTCGCCATCCTGGCGGAGCGCACCATCGACGCATGGGTCGTCGACCTGTATGCCGGAAGCGGGGCGATCGGCATCGAGGCGCTCTCGCGCGGCGCCGGGCACTGCACCTTCATCGAGCGCGGGCGCGAGGCGCTGGCCATCATGCGGGCGAACCTGCAGCACACGCACCTCGCCGACGCGGCGACGGTCCTGAACGGCGACGTGCTGCGCCTGCTGCAGGTGGGGCCGGCGCATCGGTACAGCCTCGCCTTCCTGGATCCCCCCTACGCCGAGCGTGCTATCCTCGCG
>JBBRXE010000287.1:0-2206 GCA_038248695.1 Candidatus Limnocylindria bacterium
CGGCGATCCCGAGGAGGCGCTCATCCGCGCGGCGACTGTGCTGGTCATCGCCTGCCCGCATGCGCTGGGCCTTGCCATCCCACTGGTGATCGCCATCAGCACCACGCTCGGCGCCAGGAACGGGCTGCTGGTGAAGGATCGCTTGGCCCTCGAGCGCGCCAGGGACCTGCAGGTCGTGATCTTCGACAAGACCGGGACGCTGACGCGCGGCCAGCCAGTTCTGGCGGACGTTGTCACCTCGTCCGGGACCGATGTCCCAACATTGCTCGCCTTGGCGGCAGCCGTCGAAGCCGATTCCGAACATCCGCTGGCACGGGCGATCGTCGCTGCTGCAGCAACCCGTGGCGCACAGCCCCGTGGCGCAACCCGCTTCGAGGCGCTGCCCGGGCGAGGCGCATCGGCGGAGGTTGACGGCCAGCGCACCTCTGTCGGCGGGCCGCGGCTCATTGCTGACCTCGATGCGGAGGTGCCGCCAGAAGTCGACTCGGCAGCCGCCAACTGGGCGGCCGAGGGCAGGACGGTGCTCTACGTGGTCCGCGGCGGAGCCGTCCTGGGTGCGATGAGCCTCGAGGACGAGATCCGTCCCGAATCGGTCCAGGCGGTGGAGCGCCTGCACGATATGGGTCTACGGGTGGCGATGATCACCGGCGACGCCCAGGCTGTCGCCGATTCGGTCGCGAGACGGATCGGTATCGACGAGGTGGCGGCCCAAGTGCTGCCAGCCGACAAGGCCGATGCCGTGCGTCGTTTCCAGGCCGGCGGGCGGCGCGTCGCGATGGTCGGTGACGGCGTCAACGACGCACCGGCCCTGGCGCAGGCGGACGTGGGCATCGCCATCGGCGCCGGGACCGATGTCGCTGTCGAAGCCGCCGGAATCGTTCTCGTAAGGGACGACCCACGCGACGTGGCGAGCGCCATCGAGCTGAGCCGCGCGAGCTACCGCAAGATGATCCAGAACCTCGCCTGGGCGACCGGCTACAACGCGCTGGCCATTCCGGTGGCCGCCGGGGTCCTGGCACCCATCGGCTTCATCCTGCCGATGAGCATCGGTGCACTGGTGATGAGCGCGTCGACCGTCGTCGTGGCGATCAACGCGCAGTTACTGCGCGGGCTGAAGCTGCGGGCTGCATAGCCCTGCGACACCACTGCGCACGACGCGATCAGGTGGAAACGTCTGCGGCGCACAGATCGCGACGAACCGCGGACTGGACGGCGGCGGTATGGTCGGTCGATGACTCACGCCAGGCGCCGGACGGCCGGTAGACCCGAGCCGTGGGACCGGTCCTATCGCGATGGCACGGCGGCGCAGAGCTGGGACATCGGTGCGCCGCAGCCGGCCATCGTCGCCCTGGCCGATGCCGGCCTGCTGCACTCGCCGCTCCTCGACAGCGGCTGCGGCACGGGCGAGCACTCGCTGCTGCTCGCGGCGCGCGGCCTGGACGTCACCGGCGTCGACTGGGCACCGAGCGCCATCGAGCTGGCGCGCGCGAAAGCCGTGGAACGCGACCTCGAAGCAACCTTCATGGTGGCCGATGCGCTGACACTCGAGGCGCCTGGTCGTCGCTTCGCGAGCGTGATCGATTCGGGCCTCTTTCACGTGTTCGAGCCCGATGAGGCGGCCCGCTACGCGGCGAGCCTGCACGCGGCGACCCTGCCCGGTGCCACGCTCCACCTGCTCTGCTTCTCGAATCGCGAGCCGGACTGGGGCGGTCCGCACCGCATCAGCCAGGCGCAACTGCGGACCGCGTTCGCGCGGGGATGGCGCATCGCGAACATCGAACCCAGCTCGTTCGTGACGAGGACGTCGGGTGGGACGGCTCGCGCGTGGCTGGCGACCATCGTCCGGGAGTGATGGTGGACGGCGAACCGCGTCGGCGGGGTCAGGTGCACCAGCGCTGGCAAGACGACCGGACGGCGTAGCCGGACGCACGAAACCGGCCGACCCACAGGTCGGCCGGTTTCCTCCAGTGAGGTTCGAGTGCTACCCGAGCACGTAACGCAGCACCGGTGCACGCTTGATGATCGGATGATCGTCGACGATGGCGTCCACTCCGTAGACCATGCCGGCCGCGATGACCGCCAGGATCAGCGAGCTGAGCACCAGGACGACGTGGTAGTTCACGAAGCCGTTCGCGAAGTCCCAGGAGGCGATCGCGATGAAAGCCATCATCAGCGCGCCCATCACGCCGGCGAAGCGCGTCGCCAG
>JBBRXE010000288.1:0-2199 GCA_038248695.1 Candidatus Limnocylindria bacterium
AGGAAGGCGCCGTCCGGACAGAGGCGCCCCGCCGTGCGCAGCGGCAGCGCGGAATGCACGCCGAAGCGCCGCGCCGCGTAATTCGCCGCACTGACCACCCCCCTCTCACTTGGGCCGCCCCCCACGATCACCGGTCCGCCGCGCAGCGACGGGTCGTCCAGCTCCTCGACCGATGCGTAAAACGCATCGAGGTCCGCGTGCAGAATGACGCGGCTCATCGGTTCACGGCGGTTGGTTTGAGGTTGGCGGTCGCAGGGGTCGAGGCAGTCGCGGCGCTCGCAGCAGTCACGGCAGTCACGGCAGTCGATTCGGCCGATTCACTGAAGGTTGTGGCGCAGCGCAATGGCCGCCGTTGATTCACCAAAGATTGGAGGCCGGCGGGAGATGGCGGCCGCGCCGCCTGGAACGCACCTGGGAATGGGAGCCAACGCGAAGTGCCGTTCACATTCGTTCAAGAATGACGGTGTGGGAGTCTGACCGGGGCGCGAGCAGCACTACGAGCCGACGCGCCTCCGCCTCGATGGCGAGCTCGATTTCGGAAGGCAGGCGCGCGAAGGACCGCAGGATGATGCGAGCTCCAGATTCCGAACGATCCATGTCCCAGGTCCCGGCCACCATGCCATCGACCAGGAACGTAGGGAGCACGTCGGCGTTCTTGGTGTAGACCGCCGTCCGGTGCTCGTCGGCGATGACCCGTTGCCGCCGGCCGGCGGCGTGCGACAGCAGGAGGCTGTCCCAGCGAGCCAGCAGCCGTGGCGGCGCGTCGCTGTCGGCTGGGGGTCGGGGGGCATCGGCGAGGTCGTACAGCTCCCGGCCGTCATCGTCGACGAAGGGCTCGATCCGATCGCCCAGTGCGTCCAGGGCCCGCTGCCAGCGGGTCGCTGCGCCGCGACGGCCGGAGTAGGCCACCAGGTCGTCGATTCCCGCCGGACCGAAGGCCCCCAGGTACCGAACCGCCAGGTTGCGGAGCGCGGTCGCCTCGTCGAAGCTGGCCGGCGCTGGACCGAGCCACTCCTCGGCCAGGGCGTAGCGTGAACGACCGTAGCCTTCTCCTTCGAACGGGACGTGGACCAGCGGCAGGCTGGCCGCGATGTGGCGCCAGAAGATGCGGTTCGGATGGCCGGCCAGCTCGGGAAGCTCGGTGGCCATGATCGCGTCCATATCGCGGATACGCAGCGGATGCTCGTGGAGCGCCGCGCGAACGGCGGCGTGCCCCGAGGTGAGCCTTCGGCCGAGCGGCGAGTCGACGGCATCGGTCTTGAAGGCGGCGCGGAACTGGGCGTGCCGAAGGGGTTGGGCAAGGGCCGACATCGCCCAGAAGTCGGTTGCCGCCACGATATGGACCGTGATCCGCATGAGCGCGGCGCGCACCACGCTGCGGTCACTGAGGGCAGCGGGAAGCCCGGCGATTGCCGATGAACCGACGCGCGACCACAGAGCGATCGGCGGCCACTCGGGGTGCTGGGCCTGCAGCGAGGCGACGCGGGCTACGGCATGGGCGATCGAGCCACCCGCAATCGGTGCCAGCAGGCCCTGCCGGGCGAGGGTGGCGCGGTTGAGCTCGAGGCGGGACAGGGTGCGCGGCGGCATCGGTCCTGCCTCGACTAAGCGACCGCTAGAGCTTGCGGATGACGCCGACGACCTTGCCCTGGACCTGGACCTCGGACGCGTAGATGGGCTCCATGCTGGCGTTCGCCGGCTGCAGCCGGATGCGATCCTTCTCGCGGAAGAAGCGCTTCAGCGTCACGCCGTTGTCCTCAAGCAGCGCGACCACGATGTCGCCATCGCGGGCGGTGGCCTGCGGCTGGACGACCACGTAGTCGCCGTCGTCGATCAGCGCGTCGATCATGCTCTTGCCGCGAACGCGCAGCACGTATGAGCCGTCGCGTGCCTGCATGGAGCCTGGCACGTCGAGCGTCTCGGTCGAGTCGGCATACGCCTCGATAGGTTGGCCCGCGGCGATCTCCCCGAGGACGGGCAGGGTCAGCACTTCGCGCTCGACCGGCATGCGGAACGGCGTCACGCGACGATCAGCGATGCGGCGAGGCGCCGGCTCGGGACGGGTCAGGCGCAGCGCGCGCGAGGAATGCGATCCGCGCGCGAGCAGGCCTTCGCGCTCGAGCGCGAGCAGGTGATGGTGCACCGCCGACGTCGACGCGAGGCCGACCGCGTCGGCGATCTCACGGACCGATGGTGGAT
>JBBRXE010000289.1:0-2179 GCA_038248695.1 Candidatus Limnocylindria bacterium
ATGGTCGGCAAGCTGGTTCGCCTGCTCCTCGTAGTCGCGCACCTCCTGCGTGGAATCCCCAGGTGATTCTCCGCCCTCGCGGCGACGCGCTTCGATGCGATCACTGAGTGGCATCCACTTCTCCCATAACGCTGCCAATCCCGTCGGTGTCTTCTGCGCGGGACCTCATAACAAGGGTAGTGCGCTCGTTTGATTGGGTCAGCCTGGCAGGGTCGGGGCTTCGCCAGCGAGGCGGCGCAGTGCGTCGTCGGCTGGTTGGAGAACCGTGGCGTGAGGACCATCAGCGCCCATGTCCATCCCGATCATCGGGCCTCCGCCATCGTCGCCGAGCGTGCCGGTCTCTCGCCCACGGCGGAGATGGACGACGACGAGCAGGTCTGGCGTCGCAAGAGCCGCGCATGACCGGGGTGACCACGAGGCCGCATCGGTCAGGGGTCTTCAGGGGAAGGTGAAGCCTCCCCCGCCAGTGCCGACCTCGCTGTCGGGCGGAACGCTGACGGTCACCGGCTGGTCGAACGCACTCAGGCTGAGCGTGGCGCTGAAGGTGGCGGCCTGGGCATTGTCGATGCTGGTCGAAACCGTCGTCAGGTATAACGATTTGGTGTCGAACTGCAGGTCGAGCACCAGCGCGTCGCCAATGAGGCCGGAGGCAGACGTTCCCGCGGAGGCGGAGGCGGCGGCACCATCAAGCAGCGCGCTTGGGACCGTCACCTCGACCTGGTAGCAGGTCGAGTCGCCGCAGGTCACGTCCGCCAACTTCTTCGTCTCGACGCCGTCGCGAGTGAGAAACGACTCGATCTCGGCGAGTGCCTTCGTCGGATCCTGTACCTGAAGAATGGAGCCGCCCGCCGCGTTGTCCTGCTTCTGCCACTTGACGCCGGTGAGCGTGGTTTTCACGTAGATCGCGGGCTCGGTGACCACCACCTCACCCGTCAGTGAGAAGAGCTTCGGCACGCTGAAGCTCAGGTGTGCCAGCTTCTTCGCCAGGTCGAAGTCGCCGGTCAGGGTGCTGTCGGTGAGGTGAACGCTGCCCATCTGAGGAACGCTGACATCGCCGTTGAGGGCCAGGTCGAGGTGAAAGCTCGTCAGCTTGGACGTCGCCTCGAACCCCTTGGTGATGATCTGATGCGCATCCAATGCCGGCGTCGACGGCGCGCCCTGGCCACAGGCCGCGAGCAACAATGCAATCGCGGCCAGGATGGGTATCAGTCGGCGAAACACTCGGTCGCAACCCCTCTGCTGCGCGCTCGGACTCGGGTGCGAGGCCCGGCGGCGTGGCGGCAGCATACGACAGCAGCCCCGGCGGCGCAGTGCCAGCGCTTGACCAGGACCGATGTCGTCTCCGCATTCGTCAACGACCTGCGGCGGATCGCCGACGCGGTGGGCCGCTGACCGGTACCGTTCGTGAAGTGAGACGCGTGGAACGCAGCATCGACATCCCGGCCGCTCCGCGGGCGGTGTTCGACTACGCCTCCTCGCTCGACAACCTGCCGAGCTGGCAGTCGGGCATCGCCAGCGCGAAGATGACCTCGTCCGGGCCGATGAGCATCGGCTCCACCGCGCTCGTCGTGCGCGAGCTGATGGGCCAGCGCATCGAGGCGCCGCTGGAGGTCATAGCCTATGAGCCGCCGCGCCGGCTCCAGCTGCACTCCGAGGTGAGCGGCGTGCGGGCCGACGCAATCCTTGAGGTCGAGCCGGACGACTCCGGGGGCTCGCGCGTCACCTTCGCCATGGAGATCCGTGGCTCAATGCTGACCGCCTTCATGGAGTCGATGATCGCCTCGGCCGCCGAGGGCGACATCGGATCGAGCCTGGAGCGGCTGAAAACCGCGCTTGCTGGCGAGGCGCAGCCCTGACCGATCCATCGGCCAGTGCACAGCGAACCGCACCAGGTTCGGCCGCGTGACGACCGATTGTTATACTGCCGCCAACGCGATGACGCGGGAGCAGTAGGCGCTGCCCTCGACCCTCAGCGAGCCGGGATGGTGCAAGCCGGCGGTCGGAGAGCGCCGAACTCGCCCGCCGAGCAGCCGCCGAAAGACGGCCGGGCCGGCGTCCGATACCACGCCGACGAGTGGACCGATCGTGGGGTTGTAGCTCAGCTGGGAGAGCACCTGCATGGCATGCAGGGGGTCGGGGGTTCGAGTCCCCCCAGCTCCACCACCTCACTGCGCGAGGC
>JBBRXE010000290.1:0-2113 GCA_038248695.1 Candidatus Limnocylindria bacterium
AGCCGCTCGGCGAGGGCACGACAGCGCGAATCGAGCACGTCAGAGGACCAGTCGGCATCGGTCAGGTGCTCGAGGTCGTCGCGGACCACCGTCAACGCCGAGGCGACGTCGGCGGCGTCACGCTTCTTGGGTAGCAGCAACTCACCGTCGTACCACGACGCAATGGTGGCATCGGTCTCGAACAGGAACGCCACCAGGTCGCCGATATCGCCCAGGCGCACCAGGCGCTCCCTGACCAGCGGCACGACACGCAGCACTGTTTCGTCCGTGGCGGCATCGGGCAGGTACGGGCGCAGGCGCAGCGCCAGCTGCTCATCGGTCAGCGAGCGGATGTAGACGCCATTCAGGTGGTCGAGGCGGTCGATATCGAAGATCGCGCCTCCCTTGTGTACCTTGGTAAGCTCGAAACGCGCGGCGAGCTCGTCCAGGCTGAAGATCTCCTCTTCGGTGCCGGGTGACCAGCCAAGGAACGCGAGGAAATTGACGAGGGCCTCCGGCAGGTATCCCTGTTCGCGATAGGCGTCGATGGAGGTCTGGCTCTTGCGCTTGCTCATCTTGGTCCGATCCGGGTTGAGGATCAGCGGGATGTGCGCGAAGCGCGGCAGCTCGTAGCCGAGCGCCTGGTACAGCGCGATCTGCTTTGGCGTGTTGCTGATGTGGTCCTCGCCGCGAATCACGTCGCCGATCTGCATGGCAGCGTCGTCAACCACCGCGGTGAAGTTGTAGAGCGGGCTGCCGTCGGCTCGCACGATCACGAAGTCGCCGAGCAGCGCGTTGTCGAACTCGACCTCACCGCGCACCTTGTCGTCCCAACGCACGGGCTCAGGCTTGACCTCGAAGCGAATGGCGCCACGCCGACCCGCAGCCTCGAATGCGGCGCGCTCTTCCGCAGTCAGGCTTCGGCAACGGCCGTTGTAGCGCGGTGCCTCGTGGTTGCGCTCCTGCGCATGACGCACCGCCTCGAGCTCGTCAGACGTGCAGTAGCAGCGATAGGCGAGCCGCGCATCGAGCAGGCGCTGCGCCTCGGCAGCGTAGCGGTCCAGGCGCTGGCTCTGGCGATAGGGTCCGAACTGACCGATGTCCTCGCCGCCGGCCACCTGCGGACCCTCGTCCCAACTGATACCGAGCCAGTGCAGGCCCTCGATGATGTCGCGCTCGAATTCCGTGGTGCTGCGGGCAACATCGGTGTCCTCGATGCGCAGCACGAACGTGCCACCGTCGTGTCGCGCGGTCAGATAGTTGTACAGGCTTGTCCGCGCGGTGCCGATGTGCAGCGGTCCGGTGGGACTGGGCGCCATGCGCACCCGCAGGCGGCGGTCGACGTTCGTCTGGGCCATGCGCCAAGCCTAGCAGGCGACCTGCCGGACCGGTACGTCGGCGTAGAACCCGTCGCACTGAGGCGCGCGGGCGGGCCTGATTCGCCCACAATCACCGGGTGTTCCTGACCGGCACCCTGCTCAACGTCGCAACCGTCCTGCTCGGCACCACGCTCGGCCTGCTCATGGGCGCGCGGATGCCCGAGCGCATGCAGCAGAGCCTGACCAGCGGCCTGGGTCTGTTCACCCTGGTGATCGGCACCGCGCTGGCCCTCAAGGTCTTCACTGATCCGATCGTGCAGCCCGGCGATGACCTCGCTGTGCTGGGGGCACTGCTGGTGGGCGTGGTGATCGGCGAGCTGTCCCACCTCTCCGATGGGCTCGACGCACTGGGCCACTGGTTCCAGCGGCACCTGTCACGGGCCGGCCGGCCGAGCCGGGTCAGCGAGGCCTTCGTGACTGCCAGCCTGGTCTTCTGTGTTGGCCCGTTGACGATCCTGGGCTCGTTGCAAAACGGCCTGACCGGCGATGTCACGCTGCTGACCATCAAGTCGCTGCTCGATGGCGTGGCGAGCATCGCGTTCGCGGCGGCGCTCGGGCCGGGCGTCTACCTCGCGGCGCTCACCGTGCTGCTGGTGCAGGGTGCCATTTCGGCCGCGGCCTTCCTGCTGCGCGACGTGATGGATGCGCGGACCGTGCTGGCGGTGAGCGCGGTGGGTGGCCTGATCCTGCTCGGCGTGGGATTGCGGCTGCTGGACATCAAGCGTATCCGCGTCGCCAACTTCCTGCCCGGTCTG
>JBBRXE010000291.1:0-2110 GCA_038248695.1 Candidatus Limnocylindria bacterium
AGGTCGAGGCCGCGGACGGCCCACTCGCGCCGGCCGGCGTGTCGCCAGCCCCAGCCGCGCGCCCGGACGGTCGCCGCGGGATTCATCGGACCATCAAAGCAGACCGATGCGGTCGAGAACGGTCAGACGCTGCGCTGCGAGCGACCGGAGGGAAACGGCGCGAGGACGCCGGTGTCGGCCAGCGCGCGCGTCAGCAGCCACGACCCGATCCCGGCGATGAGCGCCGCACTGGGTGTCACCAGTGCCGCATAGACCACCTGCCAGCTGGCCGCCCAGCTCGGGTAGTAGAGCACCAGGTCGATCAGGGCCGCCGCCAGTCCGGCAGCCGCACCGGCGACGATCGCCACGCCAGCGTTCCAGCGCCGGTAGCCGAGCATGGCGAAGACGAGCTCCGCCGCGCCGCCCTGCACCAGGCCGTAGACGATGGTCAGCAGTCCCCACGGCGCGCCGAAGAGGGCCGATGCGCCGGCCGCCACCACCTCGCCGAACAGCGCCGCGCCGGGCTTGCGGATGACGAGCGGGGTGAGCACAGCCGGCAGCAGCCAGACGCCGTACATCACGCCCTGCAGCGGCGGAAATGCCACGAAGATGGGCTTGAGCCCTTCCCAGAAGAGGTTCCACGCCTGGAAGACCGCCCCGAAGGCGACGGCGATGACCGCCGCCACCACGATATCGACCGTGCGCCAGCCGGCTGGCGCCTGTGCCTGGTTCATGTTCCTTCTCCCTGCTGTCCGGTCTCGACAACCAGCAGCGTTCCGCTTTCCAGCCAGACCGATGCCGCCGCACGCTCCACCACATTGGACAGTCCCCGCGAACGCCCGAAGCGCAGCTCCTCGTCAGCGAGCGGATAGCGCAGGCCGTCGGTGGTCACCCCCTGCGCGCCGCCACTCACCGGAAGCAGCGTCACCACGTCGCCCGGTGTTCCCGTCAATTCCAGCGACGCCCCGCCGTGCAGGGCACGCACCGTCGTGGCGCCACGCACGATGCGCAGGTCGCGCCCCGTCCACGCCGGGTCGGCGAGGAGCAGCAGATTGGCCAGCTCGTGGTCCAGCCGCTTCCCCGAGAGGGCGCCCAGGATCACGATCGTCTCCGCCCCCGACGCCGCGGCGCGGGTGAGTGCCAGCTCGGCGTCGGACTCGTCCTTGTCCGGCGCGTGGCGTTCGATCGGAACGCCGGCCGCCGACAGCCGCGCGAGCAGCGGCGCCCCGATCGAGTCGAGGTCGCCGACCAGCAGGTCGGGCGTGATCCCCAGCTCGTCGAGCCAGCACGCGCCGGAGTCAGCGGCGACGAGCAGGTCGGCATCGGCCACCCAGATCGCGTCACTGGGGTCCGGGTCACCGCCGGCTACGATCACCGCCTGCATGTGTGAACCTCCATCGCATTCGATCGTGAGGACGACGAGGGGCGCATCTGCGCGGGCGCGTCGTGGCGGTTCACACCGACTTCCTGCGCTGGCATGACCCAGATCAGGTTCGAGGGTCTGCGGTGGTCCGCACTCTCAGCGCTTGCGCGCTCCCCTGTCGTTCCCTGGCTTATCCGGAATGAGCCTAGCACGCTCTGTCATCATCGGGCATCACATGGAGCATCCGAATGTTGCCCGAGTCGTGGCCGCCGCTGTCGGCGCGGGCCTGCCGATCAGCGTCTCGCGCTTCCCCGCGGGCACCCGCACCGCGGCCGATGCCGCTCGCGCGGTGGGTTGCGAGGTCAACGAGATCGTCAAGTCGCTCGTCTTCATGGCCGACGACAGGCCGGTGGTGGTGCTGATGTCGGGCGGCGACCGACTGAATCCGGCCTTGCTGGCATCCGAGCTTGGCGCGACCGAGGTCCGTCGCGCCACCGGGGACGAGGCGCGCGCGGCGACCGGCTATGCCATCGGTGGCGTCCCGCCCCTGGGCCACGCGACGCCGCTGACCGTGCTGATGGACCGGGCGCTGCTCTCGCACACGATCGTGTGGGCCGCCGCCGGCCTGCCGGATGCCGTCTTCAGTGCCGCGAGCGAGGACCTCAGGCGAGCCGCAGGTGCATCGGTCGTGGACGTGCGGGAGTAGGCCGGGCAGCCAAAGGCGCCGCGCCTGATCAGCCGCCGCCGCGGGTGGAGAGCTGCCGATAT
>JBBRXE010000292.1:0-2093 GCA_038248695.1 Candidatus Limnocylindria bacterium
CAGGATCATGGCGACGACGAGCAGCGTCGCCAACAGCCACGTCGGCCAATGCAAGGTGAACAGCCCGACGGGGATGAGAAGCAGGATCACGGCGAACAGGATCGCCTGCGTGATGAAGCAGCCGAAGCCAGGCCCTTCGTTCGGGTCCAGCTCCTCGTTGGTGCGGATCGACAAGGACGTCACTCATTGAGGTCGAGAAGCGTGGTGGTGCCTGCGATGGTCCCATATCCGAGGAGACGGCGCACGATGCACGTCCGGTGGCAGTTGGCGCTCACCGGGCACCGTCGTCGTCCAGGTCGTCGTACGTGATGCGGCCGCCGGCGACGGTCAGCCGCACCACGCCGGGAAGCGCCATGCCGAGCAGCGGCGTGTTCACCGATCGCGAGGCGAGCGTCTCCTGGCTGACCGTCCAGCGGGCGGCCGGATCGAAGACGACGAGCTCGGCGTCGGTGCCGGCTGCGAGGCTGCGCCCCTCCCCGAGCAATGCCCCCGGCTGCACGGAGAGTGCCGCCATGAGCTTCGTCAGCGTCAGGCCTCCAGCCTCGACCGCGGCCAGCCCCAGCGACAGCGCGGTCTCGAGCCCGATGATCCCCGGCGCCGCGGCGCCGAATTCGACCAGTTTGCGCTCCGGGGCATGTGGCGCGTGATCGGTGGCGATGGCGTCGATGGTGCCGTCGGCAACGCCGGCCAGCAGCGCCAGCGCGTCGGTACGCGATGGGAGCGGCGGGTTGACGCGGCAGGAGCCGTCGTAAGCCCGCGCCGCGTCCAAAGGCCCGGAAAACGAAGAGACGGCCGGTTCTTCCCAGGCAAAATGCCGGTCGCCGGCGACCCAGGCATCGGTCAGGGCGAGGTGATGCGGCGTGACGTCGCAGGTGACGTGAACGCCGCGCGCCTTCGCGTGACGGACCGCGTCGAGCGCGACCCCGGTCGAAAGGTGGGTGAGATGGACCCAGCCGCCGGTCTCCTCGGCCAATGCGATGTCGCGCTCCACGATCGTCAGCTCCGCAGTCGCCGGCCAGCCACCGAGACCAAGACGTGTCGCCGTCGCACCGGCACGCATGACGGCAGCGGCGGCCAGCGTCGGCTCGTCGCAGTGCTCGATGAGCGGCAGACCCAGCGGCCTGAGGTATGCCAGCGCCGAGCGGACGAGTGCCGCCGAGGAGACCACCGAGCCGTCGTCACTGATTCCGACGACGCCAGCATCGGCCAGTTCGTCGAGGTCCGTCAGCCGCTCACCGAGGCGTCCGCGGGTGACGGCGCCGATGACGCGGACCGTGCACGCGGCATCGCGGCCCAGCTGTGTCACGAAGGCCACGCGCGCGGCCTCGTCGAGCGGGGGATTGGTATTTGGCATGGCGCAGATCGTGGTGAAGCCACCGTGGGCGGCCGCCCGCGCGCCGCTCTCCACCGTTTCGGCGGCCTCGCCGCCGGGCTGGCGCAGGTGGGTGTGCAGGTCGCAGAAGCCCGGCGCAACCACCAGCCCCCCGCCGTCCCACCGCGGCAGGCCCGCCGGCGCGTCCGCCGCGACGACCACCACGCCGTCGACGACCGCCAGGTCGTCGATCGTATCGGTCCCGGAGGACGGGTCGATGATTCGGACGCCGGTCAGGCGGAAGGAGGCTGGCACATCGGTCAGGCGTCCGAAGCGGGCCATCAGATCGCCCCCACCAGGGAGGCCAGGACCGCCATGCGGATCGGCACGCCATTCTCCACCTGGCGACCGATCAGGCTCCGTCGGCCGGACGCCAGCGAGGCGGTGATCTCGACGCCCTCGTTGGTCGGCCCGGGGTGCAGGACGGTTGCATCCGGCCGCGCCAGTGCCAGGCGCTCCTCGTTCAGGCCCCAGCGCCGCGTGTACTCGCGCAGCGACGTGATGCCGCCGCCGGCCTCGCGCTCGAGCTGGATGCGCAGGGTCATGACCGCATCGGCGTCGCACAGCGCGTCCCCGAGTGACGCCACAGTGACGCCCGGCCAGGCATCGAAGCCGGCCACGAAGGCTGGCGGACCGGCCAGCCAGACCGATGCGCCGAGGGCAGTCAGCGCGTGCAGGTTCGAGCGCGCGACGCGCGAGTGTGCGATATCACCGACGATGG
>JBBRXE010000293.1:0-2091 GCA_038248695.1 Candidatus Limnocylindria bacterium
CAGATACTCGCGCAGGCCCCACTCGTTGATCCGCTCGCTCTGAATGGCGAGGCTGATGCGCGGATCGCGGCGCAGGTTGCGCAGCTTGCGCTGATCGGACAGCGTGGCAAAGACGATCTGCTCGCCATAGAGGCCCAGCCAGGCGGAGCTCATCTGTGGCGACCCGTCAGCGTTGATGGTCACGATCGTCGCGACGGCCGCCGATTCGATCAATGCCCGCGCCGCATCCGAAAGTCGATCTCCCATCGAGCGACGATAGCGCAAGACGCTGGGCTGGACGCGCGCACAGCACCGAGGTGCACTGCGACCGGTGACTTCCACGTACGTCGACCGGCTTACCGTCGACGCAGCTGACCGCGATCAAGGTACGCTGCCCGCCGTGACCACCGTAGATCGCGTCCTGACTGCCGCTCCGCCTTCGTTCAGCGTGGACGAGGCGACTGGCATCGTGCGTGAGCTCTTCGGAGTCGAGGGCGTGGCCGTGGAGGTTTCCAGCGAGCGCGACCAGGCGTTCCTGATAGATGGTGATTCGCCGTCCGTGCTCAAGATCTCAAATGCTGCCGAATCGCCCGCGCAGCTGGACCTGGAGCGGCTCGCGGCTGAGCGTGTGGCGCAGGTGGATCCTGATCTGCTGGTCGCCCTGCCGTGGGCCGTCCCGGGCGAGCCTGGGACATACAGGGCGCCAATCCAGCGCGGACACGAAACGCACTGGGCGCGCATGTACGACCGCCTGCCCGGCACTGCGTCGGTTGCGGGCGCGAGTCTGAACGACGGCGCCGTGCGCGACTGGGGCATCATGGCCGCCCGTGTGGGCCGGGCGCTGCGCGGCCTATGGCATCCGTCGGCTGCGCGAGTGATGCCCTGGGATGCCCAGCACGCACTGTCGTTGAAGCCAATGCTGAGCGCCGTTCGCGATGCCGACACGCGGGCGCTGGTGAACGCCGCACTGGTCCGCTTCGAACGAGTCGTCACGCCGGTGTTGCCGACGCTTCGCCACCAGATCATCCACACGGACCTGTGCGCCTCCAACATCCTCGTTGACGATGCTGGCCAGGTGACCGGAGTCATCGACTTCGGCGATGTGAGCTGGTCGGCGCTGGTGGTCGACCTGGCCAGCGTGCTCGAGACGGTGACCGAGGGCCGCGGGCACGACGAGGACGAGTTTTTCCGCATCGCGCGCATCCTGATCGACGGCTACGAAAGAGTCACGCCGCTCGAGCCCGGCGAACGGCGCATGCTGGGCGAGCTGCTCGCGGCTCGCATGTGCGCGGCGCTGGTCGTACCTGCCTCGCGCGCGGCACTCTACGAAGAGCCCGATGCACTGATGCCGAACCTGCGCAGACACGCCGTGACCGTCCTGCGTCTGTTCGCATCGGTCGGCTGGGACGAGGCCGCCCGCCGGCTCGGGGGACGGGACCCAGGGGAGGGGCAGACACTGGCGGCACTGGTCGAACGCCGAGCACGGGTTCTGGGCCCGGCGATGACCGGCCTCACCTACCGCGAGCCGCTGCACCTGGTCCGTGGCGACGGCGTCTGGCTGATTGATGCCGATGGCCGGCGCTACCTCGACGCGTACAACAACGTGCCCGTCGTTGGTCACGAGCATCCGCGCGTGGTCGAGGCGATAGTCCGCCAGGCGCGCCTCTTGAACACCAACATGCGCTACCTGCACGAGACAGCGCTGGAGGTCGCTGAGCGGCTGATCGCCTCGACCGGCGGCCGGTTGGACACGGTCATGTTCGTCAATTCAGGCTCCGAGGCCAACGACGTGGCGTGGCGCATCGCGCGTGCCGCAACCGGGGGGAGTGGCGGCATCGCAGCGGACTACGCGTATCACGGCATCACCGAGGCGATCAGCGGCCTGACGCCGGAGGACTGGTCCGACCGCGTCCCGCATGCCCACGTGCGCACCTGGCGCCCGCCGGACCGGCTGCGCGGGCGCGACTCCAGCGTGGATGACTTCGAGCACGCGCTCCTGGACCTGAAGCAGTCGGGTCATTCGCTCGCGGCGTCAATCATGGACGCCGTGCTCACCAGCGACGGGATCATCGATCTTCCGCGTCAGACGGCGGCGGAGCTCGTGCGTCGCAC
>JBBRXE010000294.1:0-2065 GCA_038248695.1 Candidatus Limnocylindria bacterium
GGAGCTTGACGAGCCAGGCCTCGACGTGCTCGGGATCGATGAGGCCGACGTCCAAGGGGAGCCGCGCCGCGCTCAGGTAGCGGCCGAAATGGTCCAGGGCGTCGAGATAGGTTTGGATCGTGCGTGGCGCTTTGTTCGCCGCGCGCAGATGACGACGGAAGCTGGCCTGCGCCTGTTCGAGGCTCAAGTTGACCGCGCGGGACGAATCGGTGACGATAGCGCCTGCCGTCGAGGCTCGTGTCATCGGCCTGTGGGCTCCAAAATCCGGCGAGAATAGGTCGCCGAATCATGCGCTCTATCAGCGGTGTAGTCAAGCCTCTGGCGAGTCAGACGCTCTAACTGAGCGTAATCGTGGTGGCCTTAGCTCAATAGGCAGAGCATCGGATTGTGGCTCCGAAGGTTACGGGTTCGAGACCCGTAGGCCACCCCACCACGCTCCATCTGTCGCTCAGATCGTTCACCAGGCCTCGTCTCATGCCGCCCTTCGTCGGGTCGGCGGCCAGCGGGCGGTCGCGCAGGGGCGCGAGTCATCGGTCCAGGCGCACCGCGCGCTGGTGGTTAGTGCCGGGTGGTCGGGCGAATGCGCTGGCAGCCAGCGCACTGGCCGAACAGCTCGAGTCGATGCGACTCGATCTGGAATCCGGTCGAGGCCTCGATGCGATCGAGGGTCCGATCCAGTCCCAGCTCGGCGACCTCGGTCGATCGGCCGCAGGTCGAGCAGACGAGGTGATGGTGATGGCCCGCCGGTTCGCAGGCGACGTAGGCGTGATCTCCGGACGGCAGGTCGACGCGCTCCACGAGGCCGAGTGCGGTCAGCAGCTCGAGAGAGCGGAACACGGTCGCTCGTCCAACCGCCCGTTCGCGAGTCTGCGAGGCATCGAGGACTTCCTCGGCCGTGAAATAGCCCTCGTGGGCGGCGATGGCCGCAGCGACTGCCCGGCGCGGAGCGGTCAAGCGGCGACCTGCCGATCCGAGGGCCACGACGATGCTGTCCGTCTTCGCGGTCATGGGCAGACACTACGCCGAATGAGACTGGGTCGCGAATATGCTCGCGACGGCCGGGCTCGGGAGCTTCGTGCTGGTCCTCTGGGCCGGACCCGCATCCGCATCGGTCAGTCGCCTGGCGACCAACCGATGGTCCTGGAAACACCCCGGACCTGTGCTGGGGTCGGTCACCCGGCCTGACAGGACCACCGCACTACAGACGCGTCGGCCTCGGCGGCTTACCGTCGTTGCATGCCACTTTTGCGCACGTCGGGGCATCGCCGAGCGCACCGGATCGTCGCCCGAACCGTCGGCCTGGCTGGAACCGCGCTGCTTGCCGCCGCCCTGCTCGCCTGGACGCCCAGTATCGCCACTGGTTGGAACCAGAGCTCCGCCGAGGCGACGCTGTGGCAGCTGATGAACGGCGCGCGCGTGAACAACGGCCTGCGGCCGGTGCAGCAGAGTGGCACCCTGGTCAGCCTGGCCCGATGGCGCAGCAAGGACCAGATCCAGCGCAACTACTTCTCCCATACCGTCTTGGGCACCAGCTACCAGGTCTTCCACTGGTACGACCTGAATGGCCTCAACTATCGATACGGTGGAGAGAACATCGGTTGGAACAATGGCTATGCCGATGGTGATTCGCCGGTCGCCGTGCACAACGGCTTCATGGCATCTCCGGGTCACCGCGAAAACATCCTGGATCCCGATTGGACGCATGGCGGCGTCGGCGCGTACGCCGCGGACAACATCACCTGGCAGGGCGCGTTGCGCAGCCCGCGCTTCTACACCGAGCTGTTCATGCAGGCCGCCGGCAGCGCGCCGCCGCCGCCATCGAATCCGCCCCCGCCGCCGTCATCGAATCCGCCGCCGCCTCGGTCCGGCGGGGGAGGCGGAGGTGGGGGATCCAGCCGGCCCGCATCGGCCCCTGCCCCATCCCCGGCCGATCCGCAGGCCAGCGAGATGAGCGCCGCGATCCCGAGCCGGCCGCGTTCCGGACAGCCGCTGGACGGCGCCATGCCAGTGGATGCCAGCCCTGAGAGCCTCATCGCGCCGTCGAAGCTCGCGGCGCTCACCCTCC
>JBBRXE010000295.1:0-2049 GCA_038248695.1 Candidatus Limnocylindria bacterium
CGCATCTCGTTGAGCCCTTCGAGCAGTAGCAGCCGGCCCACGCCGCGACCCTGTGCGCTGGCCACCACGCCCAGCATGTAGACCTCGCCGACGGCCCGCTCAACTTCGAGCTTCATCCAGTGCGCGCCGAGCGGCTCGCCTGATGTTTCATCCTCCGCCAGCAGGATCGTGCTCGGGTCGAACCACGGGAGGGCGGCCCGCGCCGCCAGATCCTCGGCGTCAAAGGCGCCATTCTCGGGATGCTTGGCGAAGGCATCGCGGATGACAGCCAAGAGTCGGCCCTCGTCGGCGCCGGTTAGGAATGTCCGCAGCCGAACGCCATCGGGCGGCTGCGTGGACCGATGCCGTGGCGTGACGCTGTCGAGCTGCAGCGCCATCTGCCACAGCTGGCGGCTGACACGCATGCTGTAGGCGGTCGCCAAACCGGTGGCCGCCGCATCGGCATGGTGCGCCCAGACGTCGAAGCGCTCGGTTCCGTCACGCCGCGCGGTTGTCAGCAATCGCTCGAAGAGGGCACGCCCGATGCCGCCGCCGCGATGCGCCGGGTCGACGACCAGCTCGGCGGCCAGCCGGCGCGGCAGCGTGCCGCGGGCCGGGAAGGTCGTCGCCTGCGCGTAGCCCACCATCGTGCCGTTGACGCAGGCCAGCAGCCCGAAGGTATCGGCCTCGCCCTCGACCAGGCGCACGAATTTGTGCTCGCCGATGGGTGAGTGCCGTTCATGGATGGAGGCCCGCTCGAGCATCTGTTCCACCGCTGGTGTCGTCGTGTCGTCGAGGCGCGGGATGCGTTCGATCTGGACGATGCGGGAAGCGGACATGGGATTCGAGTATGCGACACCCGAGCTGTCACCCACATCCGCTACCCTTGCCGGCGGTGCCGTCGATCCAGCCGTTCCGTTTCCTGCACACCGGCGATCTCCACCTCGACAGCCCGTTCGAGGGGGTGAGCGCCGACGCACCCGCCCAGGTCGTCGCTCTGCTCCGGGGCGCGACCACGGCGGCGTGGCGCAACGTGGTGCGCACCGCCGTCGCCGAGCGGGCCGACTTCATCGTGGTGGCGGGAGACGTCTTCGAGAACCGCAGCCCCACGCTACTGGGCCAGACGCGCTTCCGCGACGGCCTGGCGGAGCTCGCCGAGCGGGGCATCGCCAGCTTCGTGGTTCACGGCAACCACGATCCGCTCGACGGTCGGTCGTGGGCACCCAGCCTGGCGTTTCCGGAGCTGACGCATCGGTTCGGGACCACGGCTGGGGAATCGGCGCCGGCCGTGCGCGACGGGCGCGAGATCGCGCGCGTGTACGGTCGCAGCTTCGACAGCGCGGCGGTGACCGCCGACTACGCCGCGGGCTTCAGGCGTGACCCCGACGTGCCGTTCGCCATCGGCCTGCTGCACACCAACGTCGGCGACCAGCCGGGACACGGGAACTACGCGCCATGCTCCATCGAGGACCTGCGCACCAGCGGCATGGACTACTGGGCGCTCGGCCACATCCACAAGCCAGGCGTCGTCATCGCGGCGGATCCGCTGGCGGTCTATTGCGGCATCCCCCAGGGTCGTGATCCCGGCGAGGTCGGGCCGCGTGGCTGCTACCTGGTCGAGGTCGACGGCTCCGGCATCCCGTCGGCGCGTTTCATCGCGGCCGATACGCTGCGCTGGTTGCCGCTCGAACAGCCCATCGATGGCCTAGCCGACGACGAAGCCCTGCAGCGCACGCTGAGCGCTCGCATGGCGAAGGCGATCGGCGAGGCTGACGGCCGCTCACTGGTGCTGCGGATCCGGCTCACCGGGCGCGGCGCGCTCCACGGCCACCTGCGTCGTGCGGGCTATCTCGACGACCTGCGCGAGCTGCTCAACGAGGAGATGGGACTGGCGACTCCGCTCGCTTGGGTCGAGTCGATCCGCGACGCCACCCGGCCGTCCATCGACCTCGTCGCCCGGCGCGCGACCCCCGACTTCGTCGGCGACTTCCTGCAGACCGTTGAGTCCGCGCGCCGGGCGGCGCGCACCACCGATCCCGAGGAGCACGACCGCTGGCTGGCCACGCTACG
>JBBRXE010000296.1:0-2039 GCA_038248695.1 Candidatus Limnocylindria bacterium
ACAGCGCGCCCTGGTGCAGGACGCGCTCGATCGCTGGTGGGGTCCCCTGATGCAGATGCATGGCCCGCCGACCGACCCTGCCAGGGACAAGGACCTGCACTGGCGCATCAAGGCCAAGGGCAACGAACAGCTGCGCCAGGAATTCCTGTCGATCTACGTCCCGCGAATCCGCGAGCTGGGCCTGACCATCCCGGACCGAGAGCTCCGTCGCGACGAGGCCGACGGACGCTGGCGCTACACCGAGCCCGATTGGGACGAGCTGCGCAACGTGGTCACCGGACACGGCCCCAGATCACAGGAACGACTGGAGCTCCGGCGCTCCAGCCATGCCCAGACGCAATGGGTGCGCGACGCGATCTCAGGTCCGCAGACCGCCGTCGCCTGACGACGGACACCGATGCAACCCGACGCGCCCGGCGATTCGGTCTGGGAGATCTTCCGGCAGGAGTCGGAAGGTGACCCGATGATCCACGGCGGGAGCGTGCGTGCCCCCGACGAAGAGCTGGCGCTGCACTACGCCCGCGAGTTCTACGGGCGACGCCAGGAGAGCCACCGCCTGTGGGTGGTGCCTCGCTCGGCGATCACCGAGCTCGGCGATCCCGACCTCCTGCAGTCGCCCTTCGACCGTTCCTACAAGAAGCCGGGCGGCTACATCATCAAGCACAAGCTCGAGGCGGCCAAGGCACGCGCCGCTGCCGAGGACGCATCATGAACCTTGAGGTTGAGGCGCGCGTGGCGCTGGCGGAGCTGCTGCTCAGCCTCGCCGACGATGAGTTCGTCATCGGTTTCTGGGACTCCGAGTGGACCGGCATCGCGCCAATGCTCGAGGAGGATGTTGCGATGAGCTCGATCAGCCAGGACGAGATCGGGCATGCCCGCGCACTCTACGGACTGCTCGCCGAGCTGACCGATGCGGACGCGGATGCGATCGCCTTCGGTCGGCCCGCAACGGACTTCCGGCACGCGGCGCTCATGAACCACGCGCGCGGAGACTGGGCCTTCACGATTGCCCGCCGCTTCCTGTACGAATGGGCCGATGCGGTGCGCCTGCTGGCCATCACAGGCTCGTCGTATGAGCCGTTGGCCAACCTGGCGGCCAAGATGCGTCGCGAGGAGAGCTATCACCGCATGCACATCGACGCCTGGCTGCGACGTCTCGCGGCGAGCGACGCTCGCGATCGGTTGGAAGCGGCGCTGCAGCGGGCCTGGCCTGACGCGCAGGCCATCTTCAGCCCGCTTCTCGGCGAAGCAGCGCTGTTGAGCTCCGGCATCCTGACGCGGCCCTTCGACGAGCTGCGGGCAGAGTGGCGCGACCGCGTGCAGTCGATCCTGGCCGAGCAGCACCTGGCGCTTCCTGATGCCAGCGTCCCATCGGACGGACGCACACGAAGGACCGATGACTTCGAGTGGCTGCACGGCCAGTTCACGCTGGTCGCGACGTCGGAGGAGGGTGCGACGTGGTGATACAGACCCGCGAGCAGGTCGTCTGGGCCGCCCTGGCCGAAGTGGCCGATCCAGAGATCCCTACGATCAGCGTCGTCGATCTGGGCGTCATTCGCTCGGTCGCATTTGATGGCCCGCGACTGACCGTGGAGCTGCTGCCGACCTTCGTCGGTTGCCCGGCCGTCGACGTCATGCAGCACGACATTGGGAAGCGCCTGCGCGACTTCGCCGACGAGGTCGTCGTGGAGGTCAGCTTCGCCGAACCTTGGACGTCGGATCGCATCACGCCCGAGGGCCGCGCCAGGCTGCGCTCCAGCGGCTTCGCACCACCGGTCGCCATCCAGGCGGCTCCGGCGGCATCGGCCTTCGAGGCCGATGATCTGCTGAGCATGCTGCCGATCGCCACCTGTCCCTACTGTGGCTCGCGCAACACGACCCTCGAGAACCCGTTCGGGCCGACGCTGTGCCGCGCGATCTACCACTGCGCCGACTGCAGGCAGCCGTTCGAGCAGTTCAAGTCGGTCTAGCGAGCGAAGCAGGCGGCGAACTGCACCGCGTCGTGCGACACGCTACGCTTCGCTGCCATGGCCATTGAT
>JBBRXE010000297.1:0-2034 GCA_038248695.1 Candidatus Limnocylindria bacterium
CGGCCAGCGGTCGCCGATCGCGCTCGATGACGATTCGCTCCCCAGACGCGGCACGGTCGAGCACCTCACCCAGGCGTCTGCGCAGATCCATCGCTGAAATGGTTGCCATAGCGGATCAGTATGGTTGGCTCATATGACTGTGTCAAGGTGCCTCGAGTAGACTCCCGCCATGCCGCGCTACCCACTCCTGGCCGATGTCCTGGCCGCGCGACAGCGGCTCATTGGTATTGCGCTGAACACCCCGCTCGAGCCGTCGCCGCAGCTCGTGGTCGAGAGTGGTGCCATTGAGGTGCGTCTGAAGCTGGAGAATGTCCAGCCGGTCGGCTCGTTCAAGACGCGCGGCGCACACAACAAGGTCGCGCTCATCGCCGAGGCCGATCCCGACGCGCAGCTCGTCACCGCCAGCAGCGGCAACCACGGAATCGCCGTGGCGACCGCGGCCGCGCGTCACGGGCTGCGGGCCACCGTCCTGGTCGGCGGCTCCATCTCGCCGGCGAAGCTCGAGCGGCTGCGGGCGCTGGAGAGTGACCGCATCACCGTCGAGATCTTCGGGCGCGACAGCGACGACGCCGAAGCCGAAGCTCGCCGCCGTGACTCTGCCCACGAGGCGACGTACGTGCCGCCCTACAACGACGCCGACGTTATCGCCGGCCAGGCCACCGTCGGCGTCGAGATCCTGGACGAATGGCCCGAGTGCGACGCGATCGTCGTGCCGATCGGCGGCGGTGGGCTGATCAGCGGCATCGGCCTGTGGGCCAAGGCGGTCAAGCCGGGCGTGCGGCTGGTGGGCGTCCAGCCATCGGCTTCGCCACCGATGTACGCCTACCTCGAGGCCGGTTCGACGGCGCCGATGCCGATCGCGCCGACCCTGGCCGACGGCGTTGCCGGCAACATCGAGCGCAGCAGCATCACCTGGCGGATGTGCAAGCAGCTTGTCGACGAGGTCGTGCTGGTCGACGAGGACCAGATCGCCGATGCCATCCGCTGGGCGATCGACGTGCCGCACCTACTGCTCGAAGGCAGCGCCGTGCTGGGGATTGCCGCGCTGCGTGCGCGCGGCGGCGCTCTCGCCGATCGTCGGGTCGCCGTGGTGGTGACGGGCCGCAACCTCGATTCAGCTGTCCTGCGCTCCATCATGGCGTCCTGACCGCGCGTCCTGACCGCGCTCCGGAGCAGTCGCCAGGACGTCGGCCCGGGTTGCGTGCCCGACTTCGCATCTGACGGTCACCGCAGCGCTAAAACGGTCCAGGGCGCCGGCGCCGGTGCAGGTCGTGCTCAGCCACGGCGCGCAACCACCGAACATGCCGGTCCGAGCGCGTTAGTGTCGCTCGACACCGACATCTGGATGGTCGGCGCAGTCCGAGGGGCGCCGGTGTCGGTGGTCGCCGACATGTTGCAGGGTCGGCGCCGGCCCGCGTCGACGCGAGTGGTCAGATGTCGTTGTGATCAGCGTTCGTCGTGTCGAATGACACAAACCGGCGGCGCGTGGCCCCGGATCGTGCTCAATCGGAGTGGAAGTGCCGTCGCATGGTGCGTCTCGGCCGGTCGAATGCGGACCAAGACGACATCTGTCCAGCCGAGGGTCGTGACCGATGATCGTGACCGCCGGGCGGCGGGCGGTTTGCAACGCGGCAAGGAAGACTAGCCGCGGGAGCGGCGACGGGTCGCGATGCGCTCGCGCATGAGTGCCGTCTGGAGCGCGGCGTGGACGCCACGAATGCGCGGCTGCGTCTGCCGCACCGCGGTTTTCAAGTCCGATGCGTTCACAGGCTGGGATGCGCAGACGAACGAAGCGAACGCGGAGACGAACCAAAGAGCCGGCAGGGCTGATTGCCCTACCGGCTCGTCGCGAAAGAATCTCAGCTGCTCGCGCCGGGCTCGGGGACCAGCAAGGTTCCCTTCATGTTCTGGGGATGGAACGAGCAGTCGTCGTGGCGCAGCCCCGGCGTCTGGAGGTATTTTGTCAAGTGTCGACTGCAATTCGGCTAGCATCTGCAACGTGACGCCGCCGGCCAGATCCTCGAGTTCGGCGAC
>JBBRXE010000298.1:0-2029 GCA_038248695.1 Candidatus Limnocylindria bacterium
GAGCGGCGCAATCGGCCTCCCAGCGACAAACGCCGCAATGCCCCACCGGCGGCGGGGTGCTGGCCAGCGGATAGGCGGCCGGCGTGCCGGGCATCATGGCGGCCTCGAAGCGTCCCTTGACGGCGCGGTAATAGGCGAAGTAGTCCGCCAATCGGTGGGTATCGATGTGGTGGCCGCCGCCGCCCAGCGCCACGTGTACGTGCTCCGGCAGGCGGCCCTGCAGCGGGGCGAGTAGGTCGGCGTAAACGCACATCTGCAGCAGGGCGCCGGCCTTGGTGCGCCGCGCGAGCTTCGTGTCGGCGATCTCGTAGTGATAATCGCCGAGCGTGCTGGCACCATCGACCCGCAGCAGAAAGTCGGCGTAGCCCAGCCAGGTCCCATCAAAGAAGGTTGCCTGGTAGATGACGTCGTGACCTTCGCTCATGCGCCGCAGTGTCAATGCCGCGTCGGCGCGCAGCTGGGCGCCGCGCGGCAGCGCCTTGTGATCGTCGTCCCTGCCGTCGACCACGCCGCGGCCCTGCGACTCGAGATGAGCGCGATACCGCCGCTCGTGCTCCATGCCGCGCTCACGGAGCACGTCGAGCTCGGGATCGGCACGCTCCGGGCGGGCCACCAGGCCGGCGAGTGCTGCGCGCTCAAGCTCGGTGAGGTGCTCGCACTCCAGGTACCCGACAAGGTCGGTGGCCGAGTAGACCGGACTACCGTCAATCAGCTGCATCGGGCCAAGCATGGCAGACCGATGCGACAGCTTGGCTGTCGCGTGGCCGCCGGCGAGCTATGACGCGAGAAGCAAGTCGGCGAGCTGCCGCGCGTTCGTCGTTCCGTAGTTGGCGTAGCAGTTGTTCATCAGCACGTGCACGTCCTTCACCTGGGCGGCGGCCTCGCGAATGCGCGGTACCCACTCGCCGAGCTCGTCCGTGCCATACAGGTAACGGAAGCGCTCCACGACCGGGATGCCCTTCGCTTCCCAGGTCTCCGTTCGTCTTCCATGGAAGCGCACCACCGCCAGGTCCGGCGAGGTCACCGCGCTGATCGGCGGCAGCGACGAGCGGGTACCGGGTGGCGCGTCGACCATCACGAAGGGGATGCGGTGCTCCTCGAGGAATGCGATCGTGCGCTCGGCATTCTTCTCGTTCAGCCAGGAGGCGTTGCGGAACTCCACCGCCATGCCGATGTCTCCGAGCCGCCGCTTCGCGTCGAGGATCGCGTCGCGGCTCTGGTTGGAGGGAAAGAACCAGCGCGGGTACTGCAGGAAGACGGCGCCGAGCTTGCCGGCGGAATGCAGCGGAATGACGCCATCGCGAAACGCATTCCAGATCGCGTCGTAGAGCTCACTCGGCAGGTCCCTGCCGTAGATTCGCGCCTTGCCGCGCAGCTCCACGGACAACGCATCGCGAATCTCCTTCGGCAGCCGCTTCACCTCCGACGGCTGCCCGGTCATCAGCGCGTGGGCCTTGATGTCGAAGGTGAAGGTCGGAGGCGTGCGCTTCAGCCACAGTTCACCCATCTGCCGCGTGGGCAGCGCGTAGTAGGTCGCATCGACCTCCACCACCGGGAAGAGCGAGGCGTAGTAGCGCAGCCGTTCCTCGGCATTGTCCGCGCCGGCCGGATAGAAGACGCCCGGTCGGATCATGGTCGCGTCCGTCCACGAGGCCGTGCCGATCCGCACCAGCGACCGATTCAGGCTGAGCGGCTCCCGTGCGGCCTCGGTGACCTGCTCGGCGAGCTTCGCCGCGGCCTCGGGCCCCGGATCGTGGTCCATCCGGCGAGTCTAGAGCGCAGACCGTCATCGGTCATTCACGAACACGGCGTAGGCTTGGGTCATGCAGACCAAGATCTCCAAGAGCGACGCGCAGTGGCGCGCTGAGCTCACTCCCGAGCAATATGAGGTGCTGCGCCAGAAGGCGACCGAGCGTGCCTTCAGCGGCGCCTACTGGGACGCACACACGCCTGGCGTGTACCGATGCGCCGGGTGCGGCAGCGAGCTGTTTCGTTCGGATGCCAAGTTCGACTCATCCTGCGGCTGGCC
>JBBRXE010000299.1:0-2008 GCA_038248695.1 Candidatus Limnocylindria bacterium
AATGAGCGACGCCGCCGCGTCCGGCTGGGGGCTCGTCCGCGGATTCCTGAGCACCACCGGTGAGTGGCGCACGGTCACGCCCGACGTCGAGCGCGGGATCCTCACGGCGATGCAGGTCGAGCTCGGCGAGCCACGTCCGGCATCCCCTGTGCGCCTCGTCGCGGCTGGCGACCTGCTGCCCGGCATCGGTGAGCTGGTCCTCGAGGACGGCACCGTGCTCGGCGTCCTCGACCGACTGCCGGACGACCTGCCCTACGGCTACCACCGCCTGCTCGGCGATGTTGAAGAGCTGCTGCTGATCGCGGCCCCGCCAACCTGCCCGCTCCCCGCCGAGCGTGCGTGGGGCTGGGCGGCGCAGCTGTACGCCGTTCGCTCGGCGGGGAGCTGGGGCATCGGCGACCTCGTCGATCTGCGGGAGCTGGCGCGATGGTCGCGCACGCTCGGCGCGGGGTTCTGCATCATCAGCCCGCTGCATGCCGTCGCACCGAGCGCAACCCCGGAGCCCAGCCCGTACTTCCCAAGCTCACGCCGCTTTCGCAATCCGATCTACCTTCGACCGGAGGCGGTGTCAGGCGCCGGAGAGGAGGTGCGCCGCGTGGCGCCCGAGGCCCGGCAGCTCAACGCCGCGCGATTGATCGATCGTCCGCGCGCCTGGCACGCGAAGGCGCGCGCCCTTGAGCAGCTGTGGCGCGAAGCCCCGCGCCAGAGTGGCTTCGCGGCGTATCGCGCCGAACAGGGCGCCGGCCTGGAGGATTGGGCCACGTTCTGCGCCGCTGCGGAGCGTTTTGGCGGCCGCTGGCGCGAGTGGCCGCAGGAGCTGCGCTCGCCGGCTGGTGCCCGTGCGTTCGCGGCGGCGCATCGTGACCGGGTCGCGTTCCACGCCTGGCTGCAGTGGCTCATCGACGAGCAGGTTGCTGGGGCCGCCGCCGAGCTGCCGTTAATCAACGATGTGGCGGTCGGATTCGACCCGGAGGGCGCCGATGCGTGGTCCTGGCAGGACCTGCTGGCCGAGCATGTCACCGTCGGCGCGCCGCCGGACACCTTCAACACCGCGGGTCAGGATTGGAACCTGCCGCCGTTCGTGCCGTATCGGCTGCAGCAGGCGCGCCACGCACCGTTCATCGAGACCATCCGCGCCTCGCTGCGGCATGCCGGCGGGCTGCGCATCGACCACGTCATGGGCCTCTTCCGGCAGTGGTGGGTGCTGCCCGGCCACAATCCGGCGGCCGGCGCGTACGTTCGGTATCCCGCCAAAGAGCTGCTCGCCATCGTGGCGCTCGAGGCGCATCGCTCCAACGCGATCGTCATCGGCGAGGACCTCGGGACGGTCGAGCCGGAGGTGCGCGCCACGCTGGCCGAGCACGGTATGCTCTCGTACCGCCTCCTGCTCTTCGAAGGGGCCGATGCCGGCGCCTACCCTGAGCTCGCCCTGGCCGCAGTCACCACCCACGACCTGCCGACCATCCAGGGCCTGTGGAGCGGTGCCGATCTCGAGCAGCAGCGGCGAGCCGGACTGGTGCCCGATACGGCCGGCTCCGAAATACTGCGCGCGCCACTTGTGTCAGTCGCCCCCGGCGTGCGCGAGGCCGATGCAGTCATCCTGGCTGCGCACCGCTGGCTCGCCGAGTCGGCGTCAGTGCTGGTGGCCGCCACGCTGGAGGACGCGCTGCGCGTCGGGGAGCGCCCGAACCTGCCGGGCACGACCGCGGACCAGGCTCCCGACTGGTCGCTGGCCCTGCCGCTGCCGCTCGAGGAGATCGAGACGGACCCATTCGTCAACCAGATCGCCACGGTCCTGCGCCGCGGAGACTAGCGACCGCTGAGAGTCGCGATCGGCGTGGCACCAGCAGGCGCTCGATGACCTGTGAGTTGTTCCAGGATCTCGGCGGGGAGCGTCATCAGCTCATGCGGCGGATGGCATCGTCGGTCCCCACGCGGCCTTCGACCAGGACACGCGCATACCAGCGGGCATCCTGCGGATGGGTCTTGGCACTGATCCGCCCGATGC
>JBBRXE010000300.1:0-2005 GCA_038248695.1 Candidatus Limnocylindria bacterium
CCGGCGCTCCTCGGACCGGGGTTCGAGACGAACAGCTGCAATGAGTACTGGCGCCAGATGCGCAGCGGCGAGGTGCTGATCGGCGGCTTTGCCGTGGCCGACGAGGAGATGGGCATCGGCTCCTACTCGATGCGCGTGCGGCCGAACGTGCCGCCCCTGCTCGCTTCGCTGTTGACGCGACTGCACCCCGCGCTGCGCGACGTTCGCGTCGTGCGCTCCTGGACGGGGCTGCTCGACTTTGCCTCGCTCGAGATCCCGATGGTCGGTCCTTTGCCTGATGCGGACGGCCGCCCGATGCCGGGGGGCTACCTGGCCTGCGGCTTCACGGGCCACGGCCTGCCTTATGCCCCGATCATGGGCGTCCTGCTCGCCGAGCTGATCGCCACGGGCGCCGCGCGCACGTTGTCGCTCGATCCGTTCGACCCGGCGCGCTACGTTGGCGCGGCAAGTCCGCCGACCTGGTTGGAGCCGTTTCAGGGACACGCCTGAGAGATCATTCTCCGCGGGCGGCCCTGGCCCGAGGACCTCACGACTGGACTCCACCCGGCGCCATACCGCGTTCAGCCGAACAGAAAGCGCCAGCTGCCAACGGCGACGCTCGCCGCTGTCGCTGCCACGGCGACGGCAAGGGCGCCGATAATCAGCCACCAATCGGTGGTGCGCATGGCCTGCAGGCGCGCCCAGGTGCGGCAGGGCCGCGAGCCGAAGCCACGGGCGTCCATGGCCATCGCCAGGCGCGTGCCGCGACGAATGGCGGCCACCAACAAGGCCAGCAGCTTCCCGAAGAAGAGGCGAATGGCGGCGATCGGTGAGCGCCCAGCCTCGACGCCGCGGGCCCGGCGTGCCAGCGACAGGATCTGCCACTCGTCGGCGAGCAGTGGCAGCAGCCGGACCGCCGCCAACGCGCCGATCGCGAAGCGCGGCGAGAGATGCAGCTGCTGGGCGAGAGCATCGGCCAGGTCGGTTGGATCGGTCGTTGCCAATGCCAGCAGTCCGACGAAGGCGATGCCCAGCAGGCGCACCGCCAGCGCCAGCCCGACCAGCAGGCTGCCCGTTGTCAGATGGACCGGGCCGGCAGCCAGCACCAGGGCGCCCGCGGCCTCGGCGGGAAAGAGGGCGTTCGCCAGACCGATCCCCAGCGCGGCAATGAGCAGGGGCCAGGCGCGGCGCAGCAGCGTGCCGGGGCGCAGGCCACTGAAGGCAACGACAACAAGCTCGACGACCAGCACCAAGGCCGGCGTCAGCAGGTCGACCGCCAGAAAGCAGGCAAGCATCAGGATCGCGGCGGCGCCCAGCTTCGCCACCGGATTGGCGCGCGCCAGGGGCGCCGCCGGGTCAGGAATGAGCGGGGTGAAGAGTTGCATCGGTCTGTGAGCTGACGTGGCCATTGGCGAGGCGCAGGGCGTGATCGGCGAGCGCGTCGGCGAAGTCAAGGTCGTGGGTGACGAAGGCCACGGCGCGACCGGAGTCGCGCAGCGCGGCGAGCAACAACAGCAGCTCGATCCACGTTCGACGGTCCTGCCCGAATGTCGGCTCGTCGAGGATGAGGACCGAAGGGGCGGCAGCCAGTGCTGTCGCCACCGACAACCGCCGCTTCTCGCCACCGGAGAGCGTGAACGGGTTTGCGTCGGCGAGCGAGGAAAGGTGCAACCGCTCGAGGAGCTCGTCGGCATGGCGCGCCGCGACGCTCTGCACGACCCCTGCGCGCAGGGGTCCGAGCAGCAACTCGTCGCGCACGCGCCCGGTCAGGAACTGGTGCTCCGGGTCCTGGAAGACGGTGCCGATGGCCGCGACGAGCTGGCGCGCCGGCCAGCGCCAGATCGGCTCACGGCCGTGGCCACGTAGCAGCGCTTCACCGCCGACGACCGCCCCCGCCGTTGGTCGCAGCAGCCCGGCCAGCAGCAGCGCCAGGGTCGATTTGCCACTGCCGTTGGGACCCAGGATGGCGAGCGCCTCCGAGGAACGCACCGCCGTGTCGACCCCGCCGAGCGCCGGCACGGCCGCG
>JBBRXE010000301.1:0-1940 GCA_038248695.1 Candidatus Limnocylindria bacterium
GACGCCCTGGACCATTTCGGCCGCTACCTGAGCGCGGCGCGGCTCCCCTTGGACGTCGGCCTCATCGATCCCGAGGACGTCGAGGCCTGGCTCGTCAAGCTCCAAGATGACGGTCGTCGAGCCGCCTCGGTCGCCAACCGCTACCGCTCGCTCCAGCAGTTCTTCCGCTGGCTGGCCGATGAGGAGGAGATCCCTCGCTCCCCCATGGCTCGCATGAAGCCGCCGGCGGTGCCGGTCCAGCCACCGCCGGTGCTCGGGGAGGAACAACTGCGACGCCTGCTCAAGGCGTGCGAGGGCACCGGCTTCGAGGAGCGGCGTGACATGGCCCTGGTTCGGCTGCTACTAGACACCGGTATGCGGCGAGCGGAGTGTACTGGCCTCAACGTCGCAGACGTCGACTTCGACCACGAGGTCGCGGTGGTGATGGGCAAGGGTCGCCGCGCCCGCGCCTGCCCCTTCGGACGGCGCACGGCGCAGGCCCTCGACCGCTACCTGCGGGTGCGTGCCAAGCATGCACACGCGGCGTCACCATGGCTCTGGCTGGGCAAGAAGGGACGGCTCACCGACACCGGAATCCTGCAGATGATTCGGCGTCGCGGTCGAACCGCCGGTATCGAGCACATCTACGTGCACCTCTTCCGTCATACCTACGCCCACCGGTGGTTGGCCGCCGGCGGGAACGAAGGCGATCTCATGCGGCTAGCGGGCTGGCGAAGCCGAGACATGCTAGGGAGATACGGGGCGTCAGCAGCTGATGAACGGGCACGGGAGGCGCACCGAAGGCTCAGTCTCTCGGATCGTCTGTAGCGTTCTGGTTAGCACGACCGCTGGCCATGATTTCGGCGGCGCGGTGCCCAACGTGACGATCTCGATCATGCCTGACGGCAGCGGGGTTGGAGTCGCAGTCGGCTTGGGCTCCTCGGAGAACCTGCCGCCGCCTGCACGATGGACAAGTGATTTCGACGAAGCCGGAGTGGCCGACGAAGATCGCGCAGACGAGCCGCCTGTTGAGGTCTCCCTGGTCGTACTTGTCGCGGGTGATGTAGATATCCGGCCGGATCGTCGCTCAGCGGGTCGCCCACCACCTCTTGGACGTTCAAGGCGGCCGTCGTGGAGCGGTCAGCGTAGGAGAGCGCCGTGTCGTCCGGGAATCCACGGGCCTCGGGTGCCTCCTGGCCGCTGGGTTCCGGAACAGATCGAGCGCGCCGGTGGCGAATCGGTCATCGGCGTGCGCGGCGAGCGCTCGCGCGCGTCAAGCTGGGAGGCGCTGGCGGCGGCCGATTCAGACGTGGTGGTGCTCGGTCTGTGCGGCTTCGACCTGCCCCGAGCCCGCGATGAATGGTCGGCCTTCGAGCCACCTGCGCCGCTCACCCGAACGAAGGCATGGCGCCACGGTCAGATCTGGACCATCGATGGCTCCGCCTACGTCTCGCGGCCGGGCCCGCGGCTGGTCGACGGGGTTGAGATTCTGGCCGCTGTCATGGCCGGTCGCCCGGATCCACGGGCTCGCCGGCTGCCTTGCGCCAAAGTCAACTAGGGCAAGCGGACGCAGTGTTGCTCCGTACCGAGCAAGCGCCTGCTGGCGGGCCCGACCGGGCTGAGCCACGCGAAGTCAGTCCTTGTACCGATTCACGCACGAGACGCGTGGGAGTTCGCCGCCGGTAAGGGCGTCGCGTAGCTGCCGGTTCGTACGAATGTTCTATTGATCCGCACACCCCCAACCCCCGTCGCCGATTATGCCTTGCGGTGACGCCCCAGAAGTGCTGGGGAAGTTGGCGCGCGCGCTTCGAAGATGATGACCGCTTGGCGCTCACCAGATCGGAGCTGGCGATGACATTGTCGCCAGCGCCAGCTGAGTATGTCTCGTTGTTCATGCCGAGCTCATCCCACAACGGGGTCAACCGTCAGCCGCCGTGCCGGATGGCTCGGTTCGCTCGGCC
>JBBRXE010000302.1:0-1934 GCA_038248695.1 Candidatus Limnocylindria bacterium
TTCGGGTCGGTCTCGTAGAAGTCCTCTGTGCTGACCTCAGGCGGTGGCGCCTTGAACATGCGCACCTCACTGTCGAAGCGGCCCGCGGTCTGCGGTGCACCCTGCACCATCAGGTAGCGTCCGACCTGGTCGAAGTCGTTGCACAATCCGTTGGGAAACCTTCCGGATGTCGAATTCAGCAGGAGACGCGGCGTCTCAATGGAGTAGCCGGCCACTGCCACCATGCGCGCCTTCTGAAAGCAGGCGATGCCACCGCGAACGTAATGCACGCCGGTCGCGCGCCCGGTGCGCTGGTCGACTTCAATGCGGGTCACCATCGAGTCCGGCCGCACCTCGGCACCGTGGGCGAGAGCATCCGGCACGTGGGTGATCAACGGCGACGCTTTGGCGTTGACCTTGCAACCCTGCAGGCAGAAGCCACGGTAGATGCAGTGCGGGCGGTTACCGAACCGGCCGCTGAGGATGGCGACTGGGCCAACCTTGGCGGTGATCCCGCACGCGCTGGCACCGCGCTGGAACAATTGTCCGTTGCCGGAGACCGGGTGCGGGCTGTATGGGTAGGAGTGCGGATCGCCCCACGGCCACGGTTGGCCCGATACCGGCAACTCGTGCTCGATCGCCTCGTAGTATGGCTTGAGGTCCGCATACCGGATCGGCCAGTCGGCGCCCACACCGTCATTGGTCTGTGTGCGGAAATCGCTCGGGTGGAACCGCGGCGTATAGCCGGCGTAGTGGATCATCGACCCGCCCACGCCGCGGCCGGAGTTGTTCGAACCAAGCGGTACGGGATCCGCGCCGCCGATTTCACGCGGCTCCGTCCAGTACAGATCGTGCGAGCCGGCCTCGTCGCTGACCCAGTCGGTCTCAGGTTCCCAGAACGGGCCGGCATCCAGCGCGACGACTTTCACCCCGACCCTGGCCATCCGCTGCAACAGTGTCGAGCCGCCCGCGCCGCAGCCGACGATCACCAGATCCACCTCGTCCTCGTCCCGAAAGGTGCGCATGTTCGCGCGCAGGGCGGGTTGCATCCGTGAACCGTCACTGGTCATCAACCAGGCCGACTCGTTGCGTTGCTTCACCGAGCTCAAGTGAAGGCTCATCTCACTCGCCGCGGTTCGCCAGCGGATCGTCGCCCTGATGCGTATCGTGCACTTCGAAGGACTCCAATCTGTCCACGCCCAGGTTCTTGTAACCACGCGGATAGGCCGGCCCGTCGAATCCGATCTCGTTCCATGCCCACGGATGGGCGTAGAACGCCGTGCACGCATATCGCGTCCACAGGCTCCACACGTGTGCGGCGACCATGTCATGCCACTGCTGAGAGCGGCGATCCTGTATCGCTTGAAGGATCGCAGCCTGATCTTCCCATGCGCACTCGACGAAGGCTGCCTGGCGCGATTGCTGCGCGTCGGCGTCCAGGCCGGCCAGGGAATCCCGCCAGGCCTGTTCGTCCGTAGGCATTGTGCTGTAGTGCCAGCCGTCAGTCTGCTTTTCGGCCAGGCGTGCGTCGACCATCTGCACGACCGGCACGCGGGGCTCTTCGCGTTGATACAGCAATTGATCGAACAGCGCGGCCGCGGCCGCCTCCTCGACCTCGGTGAAGAAGCGCACGGGGGGCAGCCGGCCGAGTCGGCTCTCGACGGTCGCGCGGGTGGCGTCATCCCAATGGCCTGCCTGCGTGCTCACATCGAACCCGGGGTAGCGCCCGCCACCATGTGCGGGTTCGAGAGGAAGCGTGCTCATTTCTCGCGCCTCAGGATCGCTGCAAGCAATCCCATACCGCCGACCAGCGTCACCATCAGCGGCGCCATCAGCGGCGGGCCCATCTCCATGTTGTAGCGGAAGTTCTTCCAGCCGCCCGGCTTCTGCTTGATGCCTCTGCCATGCAGCCAGAGGCCCTGCAGGCCGTTGGCAATGATCGTCGCGGACGCCAA
>JBBRXE010000303.1:0-1933 GCA_038248695.1 Candidatus Limnocylindria bacterium
CGATACATCGTGCGGTGGCCGAGGCGCTTCGCTCCGAGCAGCCAGCGCTGGCCGGGCAGCTGATCGGCGCGCAGGTCGAGCAGAGCGTTATGGACGGTCCAGAAGACCGCCTCGACGCCCGGCTCGCGGCGTAGGCTGAGGGCGAGGAAGTCGAGCGAGCGCAGCAGGTGCGTCTGGACGACCTGCGGCCGATGCCTGGCGATCACCGCGGCCAGGTCGCGCCGTATGCGCAGCAGCTCGCTCACCGCCGCCGGGCCGGACATCAGCGAGCGCGTCCGTCCAGAGACGATCTCGACCGGCACCCCCAGCCGCTCGATCTCGCCGCGCAGCGGCCCGTCCGCCAGTGACACGACGGTCGGCGTGACCCCGGCATCGGGCAGGTAGCGCACGAGTGTGCGGACCACCTCCTGGCCGCCGCCGCGCTCGAGGTTGGCGATCAGCTGCAGCGTCCGGATGGGATCGGCGGTCATGATGCGTGGTATCTTCGCGCAGCCCGTGCCTCGTGTGCCATGCCGTGATCATCAGCCATCGCCATCGCTACCTCTTCGTGGAGCTGCCGCGCACCGGATCGACCGCAATCCGGCGCGAGTTGCGTGAGCTGTACGACGGGGAGCCGATCCTCCACAAGCACGCGACCTACGAGGAGTTCCTCAGGGTGGCGACCGACGACGAGAAGCACTACTTTGTCTTCTCGGGCATCCGCAACCCGCTCGACGATGCGGTGAGCCGCTACTTCAAGCTGCGCACTGATCACAAGCACCGGTTCTCGGATCGACCGGGAAAGCATAAGCGCCGCCTGAACCGTATCATCGATCAGCGCATGGTCGGTTTCCTGAAACGGACCGACGCCGACTTCGCGACCTACTTCATGCGCCACCACATGCTGCCCTACGACCGCTGGTCGAGCCTGTCCCACGCACGCTTCGACTTCATCATCCGCTTTGAGAGCCTGTCGGTGGACTTCGCCGATGCGCTGCAGCGCATCGGGATCGAGCCGCAGCGGCCGCTGCCGCAGATCAACACCACGGCGGCACGCGGCCGCGACTACCGCGACTACTATCCGCCGCGCACCCGTCCGCGGGCTCGGCGCGTCTTTGGACCGTTCATGGAGCGGTGGGGCTACGCGTTTCCGCCGGAGTGGGGCATCGAACGTCCAACGCGGGCCGATCGGGTGCAGTACAGCGCGTTCAGCTTCGTGGCCGGCCTGTACTGGCGCTACGTCAGGCCGCTGGGCTAGGTGGCAGAAGCACCCAGGGCGATGCCGCGCCATGTCTTCCTGGTCGGCTGCGCGCGCACGGGCTCGACCCTGCTGCGCCACGTCCTGAATCGCTCGTCGCAGGTCGTGATCGCGCCCGAGACGCATTTCGCGCGGCGCGCCGAGAACCTGCACCTCGCCCATCGGCTGAAAGAGGCCCGGACCGACGCCGCGCTCGAGGAGCTGGTCGAACTGCTGTATGGCGTCGACGAGCAGAGCGCCACCGGCTACTGGGCGTGGCTGCGTCGCAACGTTCCACGTTCCGAAGTGGCGACGCGCCTTGCCGGCACCGACCGATCGCTGCGCGCCTTCTTCGTGCTCCTGCTCGACATCTACGTGGAGCGCAGCCACGTAGGGGACCCCCCGACGGTCATCGGCGAGAAGACACCGGCTCACCTCGCGTTCGTGCCGACCCTGGACCGCTGGTTCCCGCAAGCCACGGTGATCCATACGTTCCGCGACCCGCGGGCGGTGTACGCCTCCGAGCTGCGTCGCCGTCGCGAGGGACGCTGGGGCGTCAAGCGACGGCTGCGTGTTATCCCGGACCGGATCCTCGACCCGCTGCTTGCGCCGCTCGAGCTCGTGCGGACGACCATCTCCTGGCGACGCGCGGATCGGCTGGACGTCGTCTATCGGCGCCTGCTCGGTGACCGCTACCGGCTGGTGCGCTTCGAGGAC
>JBBRXE010000304.1:0-1927 GCA_038248695.1 Candidatus Limnocylindria bacterium
GAACTGTTCCAGGAAGCGCAGGTCGGCGCCCATCAGCAGCCGCAGGTCGGGGATGCCGTAGCGCAGCACGGTCATGCGGTCGAGCCCCATGCCGAACGCATAGCCCTGGAATTCGTCGGGCTCGATGCCGCCGGCGCGCAAAACGTGCGGATGGACCATGCCTGCCCCCAGGATCGTCATCCAGCCAGTTCGGCCGCAGGCAGGGCAACCGCTGCCGCCGCACACCAGGCAGCCAACGTCGAAGGCCACGCTCGGCTCGGTGAACGGGTAGTAGCCCGGGCGGAATCGCGTCCGCGTGCCGTCGCCGTACATGGCGCGCGCGAACTCCTCGAGCATCCCCTTCAGATCGGTCATCGAGGTGCTGCGATCCACGACCAGCCCCTCCACCTGGAAGAACTCAAAGCTGTGGCTGGCGTCGACTGCCTCGTAGCGGAAGCAGCGGCCCGGCATGATGATCCGGATCGGCGGCGCCAGGTCGTGCATTGCCCGGACCTGCACCGGGCTGGTGTGGGTGCGCAGGATGGTGCCATCCTCGGCCGGACGCGGCGCCGCCGCCTCGACACTCCCCCGCTCGGCGACGTAGAGCGTGTCCCACAGGTCGCGTGCAGGGTGGTCGGCCGGGATGTTGAGCGCCTCGAAGTTCATGGCGTCGGTCTCGATCTCAGGCCCCTCGTAGACCTCGAAGCCGAAGCCGTGGAAGATCTCGCGCAACTCGCGTTCGACGACCATCAGCGGGTGCAGCCGGCCGACCCGAATGGGGTGTCCCGGAGCGCTCATATCGACCGCCTCGCTTACGAGCCGTTCGTCGAGGGCCGAAGCAGTCAGCGCAGTGAGCCGCTTTCCGATGGCCTCCTCGACCTCGGTGCGCACTTCGTTGGCGAGCTGTCCGACGGCCGGGCGCCGCTCGGCGGGCACGTCGCGGAGCTGCTTGAGCAACCCTGTCAGCTCGCCGTTGCGGCCCAGGAAAGCCGTGCGCAGCGCATCGACCGATGCGACGTCATGCGCATCCGTCAATCGCGATCTCGCCGACTCGCGGAGCTGTTCCAGTGCGGCCGTGATCCGGTCAGCCACCCACCACCTCCCGGCGACTGCGAGGGGCGCTTCCGCCAGATACTCGCCGCGCGAGTAAAAGGTGACCCGATGCCGCTCGTTCGCGCCGCTTGAGCCGCCACATTGGTGACGCGAGCATGACGTTGGAGACATCCTGTCGCGGAACCCGCCGCTCACTCGTGGCGTGGGTGCCCGGCGCGGAACAACTCCCGCTCGTCGCTTGCTCCACAGGATTCATCGGTCCGTCGTGCATCGGTCCTTCAATCATCACAGGAAAACAAGCGGCCCCGCTCCGAAAATCGGAGCAGGGCCGAGGGTGACGGCGTTGTGGATCCGTCGGCTAGGCGGTAAACGAGGCGCGAGCGAGATCGACCATGCGAGTGAAGGCCGCGGCGTCGCGAATGGCGAGATCCGCGAGCATCTTGCGGTTGACCTCGATCCCCGCCACGCGCAGTCCGGCGATGAAGCGTCCGTATGGCAGTCCATTCTGGCGCGAGGCCGCGTTGATGCGCTGCACCCACAGACGGCGCATATCGCGCTTGCGATCGCGACGGTCGCGATACGCGTACACCAGGGCATGGATCAGCGCCTCGCGCGCTGGCCGGATGAGGGTGGAACGCGTGCCGCGACGGCCCTCAGCCTGGCTGAGCAGCTTCTTGTGTCGACGATGCGCGGCGACGCCGCGTTTGACTCGTGACATGGCTGCTCCTTACTCGTAAGGGAGCAGCCGCTTGAGCTGCGCGTTGTGTACGGGGGAGACGGCGACCACGCCGGCGTAGCGACGTGTGCGGCTGCTCGTTTTGATCTCGAGGTGGTGTCCGCGCCCGGCCACGGGGCGAACCCATTTGCCCGAGCCGGTCTTGCGATAGCGCTTGGC
>JBBRXE010000305.1:0-1911 GCA_038248695.1 Candidatus Limnocylindria bacterium
GGATCCGCGCCTGGCTGGCGGACAGTTCCTCGCGCTCTACAGCCTCAGCGAGCTTGCCCGCCAGGATGATCGGTCCACCCACGGTGACTCCTTTCGATGCGCGCCACAGCGGCGCGAACCGGCCGACGAACTTCTCCCTCACATAGTGCCCGGTCAGCTCCTCGACGCCCCGTCGTGAGCCCTTCGGCCAGCGACGTTGGTCCTCAGGGCGCAGCAGCCGACCAGGCGCCGCGGTACCAGCCTCCGCCCCTTTGTCGTAGACGCGGCCGAGGAGCTTGCCGCCACCGTGACCGTGGAGCGCCACCGTCTGCACGTGGCCGGCCGCGTCCCACCAGACGTTGCTCTTGCCGCGGGGCAGGTCGCGGGCCACCGCAGCGATCCCAGCCATGGCCGCGAAGCCCTCAGCGCTGCTGCTCACCGCCAGGTCGACGGTCGAGTCGAGCCGCCGCACGCCCGCGAAGCCCTCGTGGCGATCGCCGTAGAGGTCCTCGCCGCGGCGCCCGATCGGAAGCGGCAGGCCCGCCTCGAGCAACGCCAGCTCAAGCCGGTCACACGCCGAGGGTAGATCGGCGGGCAGCCCCAGCTTGTCGCCGCCGGGGTGCCCCTCAGCCCACACCAGCCCGGTGCCGTAATAGCCGACGCGGTAGCCGTCGATCGGGTCCGGATAGAGGGCGCTACCGCCACTGCGAGACGAGCAGACGTCCGCCATATGCCTGGCCGCAGCCGACGTCGGCTCTAGCCACCAGCACGGCGACCAGGTGTCGATGCCTACACCCACCACTTCGACACTCACCTCGAAACCCCGTGGCCATATATGGCCGCAGAACGGGTGTTACAGACACCGTTCCCCCCGAGCGCGTCGGCCCGGGGGGTCTGGCGGAGGTTCCATGCAGGTCTCACTATGACAACCTGACAGACGGGTCGGACGGAACGGCAGCGGGTGAGGGCCCAGGAGCGGGGATCGGCGCGCGAGCTCGCGCCGACTGACGATCGACGTCGCCGACCGGGCCGTCACAACGGCGGTTACGGTCGTGGTGCTGGGCGGGCTACGCCCGGGCTGGGCGGCGGGCAGGCTGGCGGGCGGGGCGCCACCAGGAGGCGGGCGTGCCGCGGGCAGCAAGCTGACCACGGCACGTCCGTTTGCCCGTGAGGCGTCCCGGCCGTCAGTCTGTCGCGGTCGCTGCCCCGACCGTCGTCCGCCCCCCTTAGCGCGTCCTGGAGACGGGCGTAGTCGCGGTCCTCGCGCATGCGCCGGCCCATCGGTCAGGCGGGCAGGGGCAGTCCGCCGAGGCCCCGCACACCGCGCGCACGGTCCCACTGGGCGCCTACCTGCACCATGAGGCGCGTCGGCGTGTCCTCGCCCGGGAAGCACGCTCGGAAGCGGCGCAGGTCGCGCCAGGCAGTGCGCTTGCTCTCGCGCCACCAGTCGGCGTGCGCGCCCAGCTGCACATCGACACCGGCGTCGACCGGCCAGGCATCGCCGAGCGCGGAGCGCGACGTCTCCCAGGCGACCATGAACGCCACGACCCGGGCTCCCTTGAGCGGGCCCAGCTCGGCGACCGCGTGCGCCATCAGCGTCTGCCTAGCCATCCCGCTGCCACGCGTCGCTTTCCATGGCGGCCTCTAGAACCGAGTGGAGGTCGACCTCGACCTCTTGCAGCACGCCGTCGGCGAGCACCAGGCCGTGCTCACGGCACAGGCTGCGCAGCCGCCGGCGGGTGCGTCCCGATCCGACGGGGGCGATCCCGTCGAGGACCAGGTGCCCCGCCAGGATCCGCGCCTGGCTGGCGGACAGTTCCTCGCGCTCTACAGCCTCAGCGAGCTTGCCCGCCAGGATGATCGGTCCACCCACGGTGACTCCTTTCGATGCGCGCCACAGCGGCGCGAACCGGCCGACGAACTTCTCCCTCA
>JBBRXE010000306.1:0-1908 GCA_038248695.1 Candidatus Limnocylindria bacterium
CGACCTCGACGCGCACGTCGCGCAGCTGCAGGCCTTCGTCGACATGGGCTTCGACGAGATCTACCTGCACAACGTCGGGCGCGACCAGGCAGCCTTCATCGAAACGTTCGGCAACAAGGTGCTCCCCCGCCTCAACCTTTCGTAGGACCGATGCGACTTTCCGAAGAGCATGCACGGCGTCGCGTCGCCGCCGCACGCGTGGCGTACCTGGCCACCGTTCGGCACGATGGGCGGCCCCACATCGTGCCGATCGTGTTCGCCGTCGAGGGCGACCGGATCTACTCGGTCGCGGACCCGAAGCCGAAGCGCGGCCCTGACCTGCTGCGCTTCCGCAACATCGCCGCCAACCCGGCGGTCTCGCTGCTGGTCGACGAGTACGACGAGGACTGGGAACGGCTGTGGTGGGTGCGCGCCGACGGCACAGCCCGCGTCGTTCAGGACGGTGCGGATCGAGACCTCACCATCCGGTTGCTGCAGGTCAAATACGCTCAGTACCGCACCTGGTCGACGCCCTTCGGCGCGGCCATGATCGTGATAGTCGAGCGTTGGAGCTCGTGGTCACTGACGCCCGTCGTGGAGTGATCGACGCGCGCGTGGACGCGGGCCCTCAGCTATTCGATGGCCTCGAAAACGACGGCGATCCCCTGGCCCACACCGATGCACATCGTGGCCAGGCCATATCGTGCGCCGCGGCGCCGCATCTCGTGGAGCAGCGTCGTCGCCAGCCGCGCACCGGAGGCGGCCAGCGGATGCCCGATGGCGATCGCCCCGCCATTGACGTTCGTCTTGGCCGGATCCAGGCCAAGCTCGCGCATCACGGGCAGCGCCTGAGCGGCGAACGCCTCGTTGAGCTCGACGAGGTCCATGTCATGGACCGTCAGACCGGCGCGAGCGAGTGCAAGTCGGGAGGCTGGAATCGGTCCGAGACCCATGGTCGCAGGGTCGACGCCCGCGACGGCCGATGCGACCATGCGCGCCATCGGCCGCAGGCCCAGCTCGCGCGCGCGTGTCTCCGACGTCACCAGCAGCGCCGATGCACCGTCGTTGATGCCCGATGAATTTCCGGCGGTCACGGAACCCGACGCGTCGCGCTTGAACGCCGGTTTCAGCTTCGCCAGGTCCTCGAGGCTCGCCTCCGGCCGCGGATGCTCGTCGCGTTCGAAGGTCGTCTTCTCACCACGGCGGCCAGCCGGAATCTCGATCGGCACGATCTCGTCAGCGAAGCGACCGGCGGCATCGGCTGCTGCCCAGCGCTGCTGCGATTCATAGGCGAAGGCGTCCTGGTCCTCGCGCGAGACATCGCATCGGTCGACGACGTTCTCGGCCGTCTCACCCATGGAATAGGGATAGTGCGCATCGGCCAGGCGCGGGTTCGTGAAACGCCAACCGAGGGTGGTGTCGTACAGCGTCTGCTCGCCGCGCGGGAAGGCGGCCGACGGCTTAGCCATCACCAATGGCGCGCGCGACATGGACTCGGCGCCGCCTGCCACGAAGACCGATCCATCACCGAAGTGCACGGCATGCGCGGCGCTCACCACCGCCTGCAGGCCACTGCCGCACAGGCGGTTGACGGTCTGGCCCGGAACCGACGCCGGGAGCCCGGCCAGCAGCAGCGCCATCCGGGCGCCGTTGCGGTTGTCCTCGCCGGCCTGGTTGGCCGCGCCCAGGATCACGTCGTCGATGAGCTCGGGGTCGACGCCCGTGCGGTTGATCAGCGCCCGAATGACGTGCGCGGCCATATCGTCGGGGCGGACGCCGGCGAGGGCACCGCCGTATCGGCCGAACGCGGTGCGCAGGCCGTCGATGACGACGGGGGTGGTGGCGGAATCGCGGAGGGCCATGGGGCGGATGCTAGCAGGCGGTCCCTCCGATCACGCCGCCGTAGAACGTCCCGGCACGTGGCGCGTC
>JBBRXE010000307.1:0-1891 GCA_038248695.1 Candidatus Limnocylindria bacterium
CGGGGCGCTGGGAGTGTAGCAAGAACGCCGCGAGGGTCTGGCTGCCGCGGTCTCAGCTGCGGCGGTCTCAGCTGCGGCGCCAGCGCTCCAGCTCGCGACGCGTGCGCCGGTCGTCGGATCGAAGCGCCGACGAGCGGGCTTTGTGGGCGGTCAGCGGACGCGGTCGCGTGCGCTTGGCGTGGTTCGGCTTGGCCATATCGCGGCAAAGACGCGTTACACCCTCCTTCGGTTTCACGGGTTGATGGCCATTGACGCGCGCGGTACGCGGGTGCCTATACTTCCGCACCCAAACCCTGCAGTAACTCGACAAGGTTTCCTTTCCGGAGGCTCTGCGTGCCCCAGGTCGACGTTCGTCTCGATCACGTCACGAAGCGGTTCGCCGAGGTCGTCGCGGTCGATGACCTGTCGCTCGAGATCCACCGCGGTGAGTTCTTCTCGATGCTCGGACCGTCCGGCTGCGGCAAGACGACCACGCTGCGCATGATCGGCGGCTTCGAGGACACCTCGGCGGGCAGCGTCCACCTCGGCGAGGCCGATGTCACCGACCTGCCGCCGTTCCGTCGCAACGTCAACACCGTCTTCCAGAGCTACGCGCTGTTCCCGCACCTGACGGTCTACGAGAACGTGGCCTTCGGCCTGCGACGCCGACGCGTCCCCGACGGCGAGATCCGACACCAGGTGGCCGCCCTGCTCAAGCTCGTCGAGCTGCCCGGCTACGATTCTCGCAAGCCGTCGCAGCTGTCCGGCGGCCAGCAGCAGCGCGTCGCCCTGGCACGCGCACTCATCAACCACCCACAGGTGCTGCTGCTCGACGAGCCGCTGGGCGCCCTCGACCTCAAGCTGCGCAAGCAGATGCAGATCGAGCTGAAGCGCATCCAGACGGAGGTCGGCATCACGTTCATCTACGTCACGCATGACCAGGAAGAGGCGATGACCATGTCCGATCGCATCGCGGTGATGCGGTCCGGTCACATCGAGCAGCTCGGCGCGCCGGAGGAGCTGTACGAACGGCCATCGGGCGAGTTCGTGGCGGGCTTCCTCGGCGTCAGCAACCTGCTTGAAGGCGACGTCGCCGGCACCGACGGCGACCTGACGACCGTCCGTCTCGCTGATGGCACCCTGCTTCGTGCCCCGAGCGGCCAGGTCAACGGGTCAGTCCGCCTGCGGGTGGGCATCCGGCCGGAAAAGCTGCGGGTCGTCGCCGTTCACGACGAGCTGGCCTCGACGATGGATGGTCTGAACACGCTCGAGGTGACGATCGTGGACGCCAGCTACATCGGCGTCAGTACGCAGTACCTCGTGGAAACCGCCGATGGTCAGCGCCTCAGCGTCTACGCGCAGAACCTGGAAACGAGCGGCGCAGCCGAAGCGTTGGCCGACGGCCAACGCGTTCGACTCACTTGGAAACCGCAGCACACCTTCGTAATCGGCGCGGCCGAAGTTAACGCACAAGGAGCAACCGATGCCTGACCCTCGTGACCAGCTCAACCGGATCGAAGCCGCCATCGAGCGCGCGGTCGCCCACGATCGGCTCTCTCGGCGGGCCTTCATGCGTCGAGCCGGGCACGGTGGACTGATGGCCGCCTCGGTGCTCTCGCTCCCGGCCATCCTCGCAGCGTGCGGCATTGGGCCGGCGGCCAGTCCGAAGGCCTCGAGCGCCGCTCCGAGCCTGCCGGCCAGCGGCACTGTCGCGCCGACGGCTGCTCCCAGCCCGGCGGGGGTGCTGAATTTCGCGAACTGGCCGCTGTACATCGACACCGACGACAAGGACACGAGCAAGCACAAGACGATCACCGACTACGAGGCCGCGACCGGAAGCAAGGTCACCTACACCGAAGACATCCCGGACAACGTCTCGTTCTTCGGCAAGATCCAGCCGGTGCTGGCCGCC
>JBBRXE010000308.1:0-1885 GCA_038248695.1 Candidatus Limnocylindria bacterium
GAGCAGGGTCATCGACCAGAACACGGCGCTGACGATCACCGCGCCGGTCACGAGCAGGCGGGTCGGCCCGGAGCGGTCGTAGAGCCGCCCCACGGTGGGCGCGAGCAGTCCCATCACGAGCCCGCCCGGCAGGAGCAGCAGCCCGGTCGTGAGCGCGGGCAGGCCGAGCACGGTCTGCATGTAGATCGGCAGCAGAATGATGGTGCCGAACAGCGCCATCATGCTGATGGCCATCATCACGATCGCGAAGGTGAAGGTGCGCGAACGGAAGGTGCGCAGGTCGAGCAGGGCGCGGTCGCGCCTCTGCAGCGCGAGCTGGCGCAGGATGAACGTGGCCAGGCCGAGCGCGCCGACGGCGAGCGGGAGCCAACCCGAGACCGAGCCGATGCCGCCGGAGGCCGCGCCGAGGTTGCTCAGCCCGTAGACGAGTCCGCCGAAGCCGAGCGCCGAGAGAATCACCGAGAACACGTCGATCGGGGTCTTGCGCGGGGTGGTCACATTCTTCATCAGGATGCCGCCGACGATGAGTGCGGTCAGCGCGACCGGGAGCACGAGAATGAACATCCAGCGCCAGTCGAGCACGCTGAGGATGGCGCCGGAGATGGTCGGCCCGATCGCCGGGGCGACCGAGATGACGATGGAGATGTTGCCCATCATCCGGCCGAGGTGGGCCGGCGGCACGAGCGTCATGACCGTGGTCAGCAGCAGCGGGAACATGATCGCCGTGCCGGTGGCCTGCACGACCCGGGCGGCCAGCAGCACCTCGAAGCCGGGCGCGGCGGCCGCGATCAGCGTGCCGGTGCTGAACAGGGTCATCGCGGCGATGAACACGGGCCTGGTGTTGAAGCGCTGCAGCAGGAACCCGGTGATCGGGATCACGACGGCCATGGTGAGCATGAATGCGCTGGTCAGCCACTGAGCGGCGCTGGCCGTGATGCGCAGGTCGCTCATCAGGCGCGGCAGGGCAACACCCATGATGGTCTCGTTGAGGATGACGACGAAGGTCGAGATCAGCAACAGGGTGATGACGAGGCGGTTGCGGGCGCCGAGGGCCTTCTCGGCGGCGGATGCGGCGGCCTCGTGCGCGGCGGCAGCCGTGCCCGTGCTGGTGGCCGCGGTTGCGGGATTCGTGTCGGTCGTGGCGGTTTCGGTCATGCGAAGGTCCCGTCGAGGTGTGCGGCAACGATGTGGTACGACAAGCGTTGAAGGAGAAAGGGCCGCGCCAATGCACGGCTACGCAGGGAGGTAACCGGTCGGGTGCCGGTTGCATTCCGCAGACGAAAAGATTTGTCCCAGCACCCCACTGGTCGGGTCGGGCTGCCGCTCACACCACTTTCTAGCGTGCGCGACCGGCTGGGAGTAGCATCGGCCCAACCCGACGGGATTCGACGATGAACGCACGCCGCGTGTGGCTTTTCGTGACTGCGGCGTTGTGTGTGCCGCTCGCGTTCGCGGTCGGCGTCCCAGCGACTTCCGCGGGCGCAGCCACGGCAGCCTCCGTAGCGACGATCGACCGGCTGCCCGACGATCTGCTCGCCGACTGGCAACCGGATGACACCTGGACCCTCACCGGCACATCCTCGATCGGCACGGTCGACGCCGCGCGGTGTCCCGACGGCGTCGCAACGGACTGGGCGGGAACCGACGGCGAGGCGGTACACATCTTCTGGATGGGTTGCACGTCCCCCGAGGTGGCCTTCCAGGTGCGCGACGAGAAGTGGGGCGCCTGGTCCGACCGGGCGAACACGGCAGGGCTGCCCTACGCCTTCGGCGCCCAACTCGACGTCGTGTCGACCTTCACGGATGCTGCCGGAACGCCGGGCGTCGCCCGCTCCTGGGTACAGGAGTCCGTCTACGTCAACGTGCAGCGCACCTGCCCGCGCGC
>JBBRXE010000309.1:0-1855 GCA_038248695.1 Candidatus Limnocylindria bacterium
GCGCCGCCAGCCGCGCTCGGTGACCTTGCCGCTGACGATGATCTCGGCGCCGGGGCGCAGCTTCGTCTCGACGAAGCGCCGTCCGAACCAGATCGCCTCGACGCTGCCGGTCGCGTCGGAGAGCTGCGCGACGACGCGCTGCGGCTTGCGCCCGAATCCCTTCTCGACCCTCATCGAGTCGACAAGCACCTGGGCCGACTGTTTCTCATCGGGAACGAGACTGGCGAGCGTGCGCAGGTCGCTGAAGTCGTCGTACCGGAACGGAAGGTAGAAGAGCGCCTGTCGCGGCGTGGCGATCCCCAGCCGCAGGAGCATGGCCGCGTGGCGCGCGAGCTCGGGCAGTGCCGCGCGGATCGGCAGGTCGAGCTCGTCCGCGACCGATGCTGTGCCGGCCGGCGTCGCGCTCATGCCGGCGCCCCGCAGAAGGCGACGATCGTGTTCAGCGGCGGCCGGTACTCGCCCTCGGTGTCGACGACCAGCGTGGGAACGCCGAGCTCCAGCGGCTCGAACCGGCCGGTGCGCAGGTCCTCCTCGAGCGCGCCGGCGCGCGCATCGTCGAGATGCGCCGGATGCCGATCTCCTCGCGCAAACCGCGCGGCGTATCGATCGCGCAGCACACCATGGGGAGCCGTGCAATGCACCAGCCGCGCGTCGGCCGATGCGACAAGCGAGGCGAGATACCGTTCGGACAGGCCGCGCCGGAAGTTGCTTTCGATCAGCGCTTCCTGGTCGGCTTCGATGACGCGCCGCGCGACCAACTGGAGCACCGCATAGGCTGCCTCGCCCATGCGCATCGATGCCGCGACGTCTTCCGGCGCGCCTTCCGCATCGGCGATCGCCTCCTTGAGCTCGTCCTTGGTCAGCATTGGGAGATGCAGCGCCGTGGCGAGCTGCCGCGCGAGGGTCGACTTGCCACTGCCGGGCGCCCCGGAAACGATGATCAGTCGCGGGCGCGATGGCATGCTGCCTCAGGTGGTTTCGAGATCGAGAGCCGGCGGAGTGGTCGGTGTCGGATGGGTCACCAGAAACGCGCCCGCCGCCACGGCAGCCGCCACGAGGTTCGCGACGAGGTAGATCCAGATGGCACCCACCGAGACGAGCCCCATGCCGATGATGCCGATCGCCACAGCGGGATTGAACGCGCCCCCCGAGATGCTACTGACCGCGAACGCGCCGACCATGACCGTGAAGCCGATCGCCAGGCCGAAGTACGAGTTGCCCTTCGTCTCGTCCGCGGTCGCCGTCATCAGCACGACGTAGCACAATGTGAAGGTGAAGATGAACTCGGCAACCAGCGCCTTCATTGGATCGGGTTCGAGGGCGGTCGCGACCGTCCCTGGGCTCAGCAGAAGGACGGCGCCGATGGCGACGATGGCGCCGACCATCTGCGCGATCCAGTACGCCACCATGGTCGCGTACGCGAGCCGGCCGCGGAGGGCGACCGCCAGGCTGACGGCGGGGTTGTAGTGACCGCCCGAGATATGGCCCCCGGCGTAGACGACCACCATCAGCGAGGCGCCGATGGCCAGGGGGGCGAGCGCACCGGCACCCGTCGGACCGATCACCGTCATCCCCACGGTGAATACGAGCACGAACGTCCCGATGAACTCGACGATCAGCGCAGCCATGCTTCCTCCTCGATCACCCACCCTCGATTGCACCGTCCGATCCTAGCGTGCTACCATCCTCGTCGCTCCGGCGCCGCCGAACGTGCGCGCCGGTTCGTTCGTGATTGGAGACTCATTTCCCATGGCACGTCAGTGCGATATCTGCGGCAAGAAGCCGATCACCGGCTGGAATCCGCAGTCGGTCGGGATGAACCGCAAGCGCGCCCTGCGCCGCTGGCTTCCCAACC
>JBBRXE010000310.1:0-1850 GCA_038248695.1 Candidatus Limnocylindria bacterium
TGAGCTTCACGCACCTCATCGGCTGGGCCATCGTGCAGGCCGCGTCCGAGCAGCGCGCAATGACGCACTACTACACCGAGCAGGATGACCAGCCGATGCGCGTCGACCCGGGGGCGGTTAACCTCGGCCTGGCGGTCGACGTCGAGCGCCGCGACGGCGACCGCTTCCTGGTGGTACCGGTCATCAAGGCTGCCGACGACATGGATTTCGCGGGCTTCCACGCCCGCTACGAAGAACTCGTCGACAAGGCACGCACCAACAAGCTCGGCCCGGATGACTTCGTCGGCGCGACCATCAGCCTCACCAATCCGGGCACGCTGGGCACGACCTCGAGCGTGCCGCGGCTCATGCCGAAGCAGGGAACCATCGTGGCGACGGGGACCATCCGCGACGTGGGGCAGGCGCGGATGATGACCATCAGCAGCACGTACGACCACCGCATCATCCAGGGTGCGGAGTCGGGCACCTTCCTGAGGCGCATCGACGCCGCCCTGAATGGCGGGGACGACTTCTATGCCGGCGTCTTCGCCGCGCTCGGGCTGGCCATGCATCCGACGGCGCCGGAGGCGTCCGCATCGGTCAATCCTGCTCAGCCTGCCGCGTACGAGGATCTCAAGGCGGTCGCCGCCGGGATGGCGCTGGTCAAGGCCTACCGCCATTTCGGGCACCGCGCCGCGCACCTCGATCCGCTCGGGAGTGAGCCGCCTGGCGATCCGTCGCTCGATCCCACGCCACTCGGCCTCGACGAGCGGAGCCTGGCCCACATCCCCGCCGAGCTGATGCGCATCTATGTTCCTGGCGCGACGCTGGCCGAGGCGCTGCCGAACCTGCGTGCCACCTACTGCGGGACGATCGCCTACGAAGTCGAGCACATCGGCAGCCACGACGAGCGCCTGTGGCTGCGCCAGGTCATCGAGGCGGGCAGGCATCGCCAGCCACTGAGCACCAAGGAACAGCAGCAGCTCTTGCAGCGGCTCACCCAGGTCGAAGGGCTCGAGCAGTTTCTGCAGAAGGCCTACCTGGGGCAGAAGCGCTTCAGCATCGAGGGGCTCGACAGCATGGTCCCGATGCTCGACCTCATCCTGCGCCATGCGGCCGGGCAGGGGACGCGCGACGTGGTCATCGGCATGGCGCACCGCGGCCGGCTCAACGTGCTGGCGCACATCGTCGGCATCAGCTATGAGTCGATCCTGTCCGAGTTCGAGGCCGGCAAAGCGGGCACAGACGTCCACGCGCCGAAGGGCGGCCTGGACGACGTCAAGTACCACCTCGGCGCGGGCGGGACGTACCAGGCACCCGACGGCGAGGTGCGGGTCGAGGTCGCCCCGAATCCGAGCCACCTCGAGGCGGTCGACCCGGTCGTCGAAGGCTTCGCGCGTGCGCGCCAGACGAATCGATCCGGCCCGCTGGCGAAGATCGATCACGCCGCCACGCTGCCCGTCCTGGTCCACGGCGACGCGGCGTTCGCAGCTCAGGGCGTCGTCGCCGAGACGCTGAATCTCGGGAGGCTGCCGGGCTACGCCACCGGTGGCACGGTGCACCTCATCGCGAACAACCAGGTCGGCTTCACCACCGCGGCCGACGAGGGCCGTTCCACCTACTATTCGTCCGACCTGGCCAAGGGCTTCGACGCGCCGATCATCCACGTCAACGCCGACGACCCGGAGGCCTGCCTCGCCGCCGCGCGCCTGGCGATGATGTACCACGATCAGTTCGGCAATGACGTTGTGATCGACCTGGTCGGCTACCGGCGCTACGGGCACAACGAGGGCGACGAGCCGGCCTACACCCAGCCCCTCATGTACGAGCGCATCAGCTCGCATCCGTCCGTCCGTTCGCTCTACCTCGAA
>JBBRXE010000311.1:0-1847 GCA_038248695.1 Candidatus Limnocylindria bacterium
AGCTGGTCGTCGTAGTCGGTCAGGCCCAGGCTGCTGGCCATCACCGGGTGGGCGGCGTATTCCTCGGACAGGAAGGCATCGGTCAGGTCAGAGAAGTCGGACATCGATCACTCCATACGTGGCAGCGGGCACGGCCGCACTAGGGGAGGCGCCGATAAGCATAGTGCGCGGCCTCGCGCCCGCGCGGCGTCACCCGCGCGGCGTCAGCGGTGCGCCTGACCGGCCGGCGGAAGCAGGCCCGCGAAGCGCTGCGGATCGGCGCAGGCCGCGACCTGGATGGCGTTCAGCGCCGCGCCCTTGCGCAGGTTGTCCGATGACAGGAAGCAGGCGAAGCCGTTGGTGCGCCCAGGGACGGCGCGCAGCCGGCCGACGATGACCGGGTCGCGGCCCACGGCGTCGAGCGGCATCGGATGGCGCTCCGAGCCGTCCGTGGGACGGTAGTCGAGTCCCGGCGCCTGACGCAGAGCTCCCTCGAGCGTCGCGACGCTGGTCGCTCGCTCGGTGCGGAAATGAAGGGCGACGCTATGGCCGGTCTCGACCGGCACGCGCACCGCCGTGGCCGCCACGTCGAGGTTCGGTAGCCCCAGGATCTTGCGCAGCTCGGCGTGGATCTTGGCCTCCTCGCCGGTCCAGCCATCGTCGCCCATGACATCGATCTGCGGCACCACGCTGTCGGCGACGCGGCCGTGGAACGGCGACCCGGGCGCCTGCGAACGGTCGGTCGAGCCTCGTTCGCTGAGGAACGCGTCGAGGCCGGCACGACCGGCACCGCTCACCGCCTGGTAGCTCGCCACGTCGACCGAGGCGAGGCCCGCGGCACGAGCGATGGGCGCGAGCACCACGACGCATGCCGCGGTCGTGCAGTTCGGGTTGGCGACCACGTGGCCGCGGGTGCGCAGTGCCTCCGCGTTTGCCTCGGGGACGACCAGCGGGACGCCGGGATCGAGGCGGAAGGCGCTGGAGTTGTCGACGATCAGCGGCACGTCGCGCGCCGGTCCGGCGACCAGATCCCGGGACGTGGCGCCATCGGTCGCGCAGAAGAGGACATCGAGCCCGGCCATGCTCTCGTCGCTGGCGAGGCTCACCGGCACCTCGACGTCGCCGTAGCCAACGCTGCCCAGCTCGTGGCCGAAGGCGCGGAGATGGGAGGCCGGCAGGCCGGCATCGGCCAGGATGGACAGGAAGACGCTGCCGACGACGCCGCGCGCACCGGCGACGCCGACGCTCGGCCAGTCGTTCACGTGGCACCTCCGAACAGGATGGGGAGCTCCCCCGCCACCAGGCGGGCGAGGTCAGCATAGACGGCACCGGCGGTGGCCTGTCCACCGGCGCCGGGGCCGCTGATCCTGAACGTGCCCGCCTCGCGCACCCGGACCTCGAGGATGCTCTCGATCCCGGTTGCCGCTGCCAGCGGCGAGGTGGCCGGAAGCTCCATCGGCCGTACTCGCAGGCGATCGGGCGTTGCCTCGGCCACCAGCCGGACGATGTGGGCGGGCTCGAGCTGCAGGCCGATGACGCCGATTGTCTCGACCTCCACCGCCGACCGCCAACGGCCCCACGCCACCGATGCGAGGATGGCCAGTTTCTGCGCCGCGTCGCGGCCTTCTACATCTGCGCTGGGATCGGCCTCGGCGTAGCCACTCGCCTGTGCCTCGGCCAGCGCCTGCTCATAGGTCGCGCCGTCGCCGATCCGACCCAGGATGAACGTCGTCGTCGCGTTGAGCAGACCGGTGATCTGCTCGATCTCGCCGGTCCGCGTGAAATGCTCGACGGTCTCGATCATCGGCACCCCGCCGCCGACGCTCGCCGAGCCGAGCAACGCGGTCCGGTGCGTGGTCGCGAGCACG
>JBBRXE010000312.1:0-1823 GCA_038248695.1 Candidatus Limnocylindria bacterium
CCCGAGACGGTGGCCGTCAGCAGGTACGCGGTGAAGGCCCAGACGTAGACGCTGTTGCCGCCCAGGTCGCTGACGATGCGCGGCAGGGCGGTGCCGACGATCGTCTGGTCGAGCGCCGAGAGGAAGATGCCGAGGAGCACTGCGCCCAGGATCTCCATCCGGACGTTGTGCGGCAGCTCGATGGGGGCGCGGTCGTGGAGGCGGCTTTCGGTCGTCACGTGGATGAATCCTTCGTTGGTGGACGCCGCAGTCTACCGGCAGCGCGAACGGTTCGCTGATAAGGACGCAAGAGGCTGCCGAGACTCATCGGTGAGGCGTGACGACGGTACATGCCGACCCGTGGACTGGCAGTATCTGGATGCATGTTCATCCGCCAGCTCTCCGATCGGCTGCGCCAGAGCTTCTGGTTCATCCCTGCCCTCGGGATCGTGCTGGCGGTTGCCGCATCCGCGGTGATGCTCGCGCTGTCGAGCGAGCTGATCGACGCACAGGCGCACCTGCCGCTCATCTTCGGCGGCGGCCCGGAAGGCGCGCGCGGGATGCTGCAGGCCATTGCCGGTTCGGTCACCACGGTGGCCGGCGTTGTCTTCTCGATCACCATCGTTGCCCTGCAGCTGACGAGCACGCAGTTCTCGCCACGTGTGCTGCGCAACTTCATGCGCGACCGGCCGACCCAGGTGACGCTGGCCGTCTTCATGGCCACGATCGTCTATGCACTGCTGGTGCTGCGCACCATTCGATCGCCAGGCCCCAACGGCGAGGCGACCTTCGTGCCCGGGCTGGCCGTGACCGGGGCGCTGCTGTTGGCCTTCGTCTCGCTCGGCATGCTCATCTTCTTCATTCACCACATCGGCGTGCGCATCCAGGCGAGCTCGATCATCGAGGCCGTGACGGTCGAGACGCTCACCACCCTCGACGGGGTGAGCCACCGCTTCGACCAGCTGCACAGGGAGGAGGGCGCTCGCCAGGGCGCCGAGGGACGCGTGGCGGGCGCCAACGGAGGCGTGGCGGGCGCCAAGGCTGCGCCCGGTGGCCCGGACGAGGGTCGTGACGAAGGCGGGGGTGGCCGGCCGGTGACCGCGCGGGACAGTGGCTATCTGCAATACCTGGAGATCGGCGGCCTGCTGCATGTCGCGGCGGAGCGCGACCTGCTCATCAGCTGCGCGGTCCCGCCGGGCGGCTGGGTCCAGCAGGATGCCCCGCTCTTCTACTGCAACGGGGCGGGTGCCGGCGGTGAGGTGACCGACGACCAGCTGGCCGATTGGCTCGTGGACAAGGCCGCGCTCGGCTCGCAGCGCTCGATGCAGCAGGACGTCGGCTTCGGCATCCAGCAGCTGGTCGACGTGGCGGTCAAGGCGCTCTCGCCCGGCATCAACGATCCGACGACCGCCACGCAGTGCATCGATCGCCTGACCCAGCTGCTGGTGGCCGTCGGAAGGCGGCAGGATCCGCCGGATGTGATCCGCGATGACGACGGCGCCGCACGGCTCGTCGTTCGCTTCCCCGGCTTCGACGCGCTGCTCGGCCAGGCCGTCGAGCAGATTCGCCACTACGGTGCCGGCGCGCCCGTGGTGGTTCGCCACGTCGCCATCTCGCTGGGCATCCTGCAGACCGCGCTGCCGCCGCAACGCCATGCGGCGATCCGGCGCGAGGCGGCGCGGCTGGCATTTGCCGCCCGAGGCCTGGATGCCGAGGATCGCGAGGTCGCACTGGCGCCCCTCGAGCCGATCCTCGGCCGGGATCGCTGAGACCGCGGCGTGGCGGATCGGCAACCGACCCCGATCCGTTTCGAGCTGCGCCGCGGCGCCGTCACCGCCGTTCCA
>JBBRXE010000313.1:0-1820 GCA_038248695.1 Candidatus Limnocylindria bacterium
GTACAACGAACGGCCGTTGGCTGCAGGAGCCCGAGGGAGCGTGACGCCCAGAGGGCATCCGGCGTCGAGGTCGTCACCGGAGCAATCTAGCACGCGCCCTTGACGGATTCGGGGCTGCTCGATACCATAAGCATCCGCTTACATAAGTACGCATTTGATAAAGAACGACTAGATGACCCTGCACACCGAGACACCCGGCGAACACGACCTGCGACGCCTGCGGATGCTCTACAAGGCACTCGGCGACGAGAGCCGGCTGCGAATCATCAGCGTGCTGGCCGAGTTCGGGCCCATGCCGGTGAACGAGCTCACGTCTCGCGTCGGGCTCTCCCAGCCACTCATCAGCTGGCATCTGCGCATCATGCGGCTGGCCGGATTGATCGCGACGCGGCGCCAGGGGCGGATCGTCATCTGCCAGGTGCGCATCGCGGCATTCGAGGAGCTGCACGAAGCCGAGGCGCGCCTCATCGCCGGCACCGCCGGCATCACGCTGCCCAAGCGGGGCGGCGGGGAGCTGCCGGATGTCGGCTAGCGGATCCCGCGCCCACGACCTGGCGAGCGGCGACTCGCTCGTCCCCGCCTGGATCAAGGAGGCGGGACGCGCCATCCTGGCGCCCATCGTGCGGCTGGCCATGGCGCTTCACGTGACACCCAACACCATCACCGTCATCGGTCTGCTGATCGTCGTCGTCGCTGCGATCCTGGTGTCGAGCGGCCAACTGCTGCTCGGCGCCGTGATCGTCACCGCGGGATCGGCGCTCGACGCGGTCGACGGGGCACTGGCACGTGCCAACGGCGGCGGCACGGCCTTCGGCAGCTTCCTCGACTCGACGCTTGATCGCGCGGGCGAGGCGATCCTGTACACCGGCATCGCCGGCTACTTCCTCCGCTTCAGCGACGATCCGACCTGGCCGGTGCTGGCGACGATCGTGGCGCTCGGAGCATCGTTCATGGTCAGCTATTCCCGGGCGCGCGCCGAGGGCATCGGGCTGACCGCCGCCGTGGGGCTCGCTCCCCGAACCGAGCGCGTGGTGCTCATCGTGGCGGGCATCGCACTCGCCGGACTGGGCTACGACATGGGGCTCATCGGCGCCATCATCATCATCGCTGCCCTCACGGTCGCGACCGTGATCCAGCGAATCTGGCACGTGCGAGCGCTCGCGGAGCTGCGAGCGGCGGCATCGGCCAAAGCGCAAGACACCGCAAAGGAGAATGCATAGCGTGGCAGGCAAGAACGGCAAGAGCGCGACCAACGGGCACCGCAACTCCGACGGCAAGGTACGTGTCGCCATCGTGGGCGTCGGCAACTGCGCGAGCAGCCTGGTGCAGGGCCGTTACCACTACCAGGACGCGAGTGAGAGCGACTTCATTCCCGGCCTGATGCACGTCAACCTGGGTGGCTATCACATCCGCGATATCGAGTTCGTGGCCGCCTTCGACGTCGATAAGGAGAAGGTCGGCAAGGACCTCTCCGAGGCGATCTTCTCCGGGCCGAACAACACCTACAAGTTCGCGGATGTGCCGCATACGGGCGTTACCGTCGAGCGTGGCATGACCCTCGACGGCCTCGGCAAGTACCTGTCCGAGATCATCGAGAAGGCGCCGGGCCCAACGGCGGACGTGGTGAACATCCTCAAGGAGCGCCAGGTCGACGTCATGGTCAGCTACCTGCCGGTCGGCAGCGAGGCCGCCACCAAGTGGTATGTCGAGCAGGCGCTCAAGGCCGGCGTCGCCTTCGTGAATGCCATCCCCGTGTTCATCGGTCGCGAGCCGTACTGGCAGCGGCGATTCGCCGCGGCTGGCCTGCCAATCATCGGCGA
>JBBRXE010000314.1:0-1815 GCA_038248695.1 Candidatus Limnocylindria bacterium
CGTCGCCGCCCAGGAGCTCGCCACCGCCGAGGGCAACCCGCAGCTCGAGCCCATTCACCTGCTCTACAGCCTGGTCGAGCAGCCCGATGGCGTGGTGCCCGCCGTGCTGGAGCGGCTCGGCCACGACCCGGCAAGCGTGGCACGCCAGTTGCGCGATGAGATCGGGAAGCTGCCCAAGGTCCAGGGCGCATCGGCCCAGCTGACGCTGTCCGACGATGCGCGCAAGGTCCTATCGGACTCGCATCCGATCTCGCAGCGGATGCACGACGACTACGTCTCGACCGAGCACCTGCTGTTGGCCATGATCGAATCCGTGCCGAACAGCAGTGCGGGGCGCCTGCTCAGCCGCCTGGGGATCGAGCAGACATCCGTCCTGCAGGCATTGACATCCATCAGAGGTTCACAACGCGTGACGAGCGAGAATCCCGAAGCCACCTACGAGGCGCTCGAGAAATATGGGCGCGACCTGACCGAGATGGCACGAAAGGGCGTGCTCGACCCGGTCATCGGCCGCGACGAGGAGATTCGCCGCGTCATCCAGGTCCTGAGCCGGCGAACGAAGAACAACCCGGTGCTCATTGGTGAGCCGGGCGTCGGCAAGACGGCCATCGCCGAAGGCCTGGCGCAAAGAATTGTGCGAGGCGACGTGCCCGAGGGACTGCGCGACAAGCGCGTCGTGGCGCTCGATATGGGCGCGCTGATCGCCGGTGCCAAGTACCGCGGTGAATTCGAGGAGCGGCTGAAGGCCGTCCTCAAGGAGGTGACCGCCGCCGATGGGCAGGTCATCCTGTTCATCGACGAGCTGCACACCGTCGTGGGCGCTGGCGCCGCCGAAGGGGCGGTGGATGCGGCCAATCTTCTCAAGCCGATGCTGGCGCGCGGCGAGCTTCACGCGGTTGGTGCCACCACCCTCGACGAGTACCGCAAGCACATCGAGAAGGACGCGGCGCTGGAGCGCCGATTCCAGCCGATCCTGGTCGACCAGCCGAACGTCGAGGACACGATCTCCATCCTCAGGGGCCTGCGCGAACGCTACGAGGTGCACCACGGGGTGCGCATCACCGATTCGGCGCTCGTCGCCGCGGCCGTGCTCTCCAACCGCTACATCACCGAGCGTTTCCTGCCGGACAAGGCCATCGACCTCGTCGACGAAGGCGCTTCGCGCCTGCGCATGGAGATGGACTCCATGCCCGTCGAGCTCGACGAGCTGGAGCGGCGTCGCATGCAGCTCGAAATCGAGCGCGAGGCGCTGCGCAAGGAGAAGGATTCCGGCTCGAAGGCGCGCCTCCAGGCGCTCGAGAAGGAGCTGGCCGACCTGCGCGAGCGCGGCGATGCCATGAAGGCGCAGTGGCAGACTGAGAAGGAGGTCGTGGCAGGCATCCGCGAGACACGCGAGGCGCTCGAGCGGCTGACCCCCGAGATCGAGGCCGCCACGCGCGCCGCCGACTACGCGAAAGTGGCCGAGCTGCAGTACGGCCGTTCGGTCGAGCTCCAGAAGCAGCTGAACACGCGCCAGGAGCGGCTCAAGGAGATGCAGGCATCGGGCCGGCTGCTGCTCAAGGAGGAAGTTGACGCCGACGACATCGCCGCCGTCGTGAGCCGATGGACCGGCGTGCCGGTCACGCGCCTGCTGGAGGGCGAGACCGAGAAGCTGCTGCACATGGAGGAGCGGCTGCACGATCGACTTATCGGCCAGGAGGAAGCAGTCGTGGCGGTCTCCGATGCCATCCGTCGTGCGCGCGCCGGCCTGAAGGACCCGAAGCGGCCCATCGGCTCGTTCATCTTCCTGGGACCCACCGGCGTCGGCAAGACCGA
>JBBRXE010000315.1:0-1815 GCA_038248695.1 Candidatus Limnocylindria bacterium
CTCGCCATCAGCGAGCGCACGGTGGAGGCCGCCTCCGCGGTCGTGTTCCAGAAACTCGATCTGGAGCCATCGCCGGACCTGAACCGGCGCGTTCTGGCGGTGCTGACGCTGCTCCGACGCTGAGGGCGCTGGCGATGTGCATCGCGGAGCAGTCCGGCTCCCGCGCGACAACGTCACCCCCGAGTCCGATCCGCCGACCCCAGTCGACCTCGTGCGCCGCAGCGTCGCGGTCAGGAGACGCGACGTCGTCCGTAGCCAAGGCGCTGTTCCGACGACTGCAATCGGGCACGTCTGAGCAGGTTTCAGGAAGACAGCCAGGCGGCGGCTCCCTAGGATCATGGTCATCACAGCGATAACGAAGAGAGGAACATGCGATGCCGACCACCAAGCAGCCCACCAAGCGCGGCACCCCCCGCAACTCGTCGCCTGAGATCTGGACCGACGAGGAGCGAGCGGCGATGCGGGAGCGCGCCAGGGAGATGAAGACCGCCGGGCGTCGCCGGGCGGCCGGCAAGACGGATGGGGAGGCCGACGTGTTCGCGAAGATCGCCGAGATGCCGGCATCCGATCGCGCCATGGCCGAGCGGATCCACGCGATCGTGAAGGCAGCGGCACCGGACCTCGAGCCGAAGACCTGGTACGGGATGCCCGCGTACGCCAAGGACGGCAAGGTCGTCTGCTTCTTCAAGGCCGCGGACAAGTTCAAGTCGCGGTACGCCAGTTTCGGCTTCGAAGAAGCGGCGAACCTCGACCACGGCGCCATGTGGCCGACCTCGTGGGCGCTCACGAAGTTGACCGCCGCCGATGCGGCGACGATCGGTGAGCTCGTGAAGAAAGCGGCTGGCTGACCGCTCAGGCTGACGCGACACGACCTGGCCTCGCATCTGATTCGCTCGGCAACCTCATCGATGCAGATGGTAGCCGCGTGCCGGCCAGGGTTGCCCCAGAATCGATTGCGTCATGTAATCGACGGCTGAGCCGTCGACCTTGAGGCGCAACAGAGAGGTCACAGATGCAAGTCGACGAAGTTCGCTGGCTGTTCGCGTACGACCGCTGGGCCACGGGCCGCGTGCTCTCGGCGCTGGACGGACGCGAACCAGACGCGTGGACGCGGGCGCACGCCGTCGGCGACAGGAGCCTGGGGGACGTCCTCATCCACCACCTCGGGGCATCGCAGCGCTGGCGCAACGGTTTCCAGGACACCGGCGAGGAGCCGGAGCCGGAGGCCGAGCCGCTGCCGACCATCGACGAGCTGCGCGACCGCTGGGAAGCCGAGTGGGCAGCCGTCGATGTCTGGCTGCCAACCGTGACCGAAGGCTTCGTGGGGCATGTGCACGAAGGAGTACCGGTGTGGCAGATGCTGATGCACGTCGTGAACCACGGGACGCAGCATCGGGCGGAGGCGGCGGCCATTCTCACCGGAGCGGGCAGATCGCCTGGCGAGCTGGACATGATCAACTACGCCGAGGAGCTCGCCGCAGCCGCTCGCTGAGTCGCGAACCGTCAATCGAGGGAAAGCACCGAAGCCTGGACCATCGGGTAGTGCTCGTAAGACTCGGTGATGGTCAGTGCGCCAGACGCGTCGATGTCGAGCATCTCGCGCGCCGCAGCGGTCAGGAGCAGGTAGGCCGCTGGACGATCCGCATCGGCCGCGCCTGATTTCAGGAGACGGTGGGCCATGATGACCTCCGCGCCGACCAGCTCCGGGTTGCCGGCCATGGTCGCAATGACGAACGGACCAGCATGGACGATGAACTTGAGCTCCAGGCCGGCGGAACGGGAACATGCGGCGCAGGTGCAACTCCAGACGCTGCC
>JBBRXE010000316.1:0-1807 GCA_038248695.1 Candidatus Limnocylindria bacterium
ATTGCCGGTGTGATCGTCGAGCGGACCGACGCGCGGATCATCATGCTTGCCGCCAACATCCTGCGCGGCCTCGGCACGATCCTGTTCATCCTGGTCGGCGGCAACGTGCTGCTGATCCTGCTGATCAACCTGTTCATCGCCACGGTCACCGCCTTCTTTGCGCCGGCGGAGCTGACAGCGCTGCCGCGCATCGTCGAGCGACGCAACCTGATGGCCGCCAACTCGGTCTTCGTGCTCACCGTCAATGCCACGTTCGCCATCGGCTTTGGCTTCCTGGGTGCGCTGCTGCTGAACGTTGCCGGGCCGACGGCGGTGTATGTCGTGGTGGCCGTCATGTTCGGCCTCGCCGCGCTGGCCATCATTCCGCTGCCGAGCGTCCCACCGGATCGTCACGGCGCCGCCGGGGCCGAGGCGGGGCGGGCGGCACGTGCCATGGGTGGCCAGCTGAGCGAGGGCATTACCTTCGTGCGCCGCAATCGCCAGATCGCCTGGTCGCTGACCTATCTCGGCATCGCCGCGTCGCTGATCGGGGTGATGGGCGCCATCGGTCCCGGATTCGCGACCGAGATCCTCCGTCTCCAGCCGAAGGACTTCTTCTTCATCATGGGCCCGGCCGGGCTCGGAGCGGTCGTCGGCATCCTGTTCCTGAACGCCTACGCGCGAAAGGTGCCGAGGCGGCTGATCATCGACATCGGCCTGCTGGCCATGGGCGTCACCCTGATCGGCCTGGCCGTCGTCAAGCCGATCACCGGTTTCGCGGCACCCGCGGTCCATCCACTGGCAGATAACCTGCCGCAGCTGCTCAGCCCGATCGTGTCGCTCATCGCCGTCGTGGTGTTCATCGCGCTGACCGCCGGCGTCGAATACGCCTTCGTCGCCATTCCGGCGCAGACCGCATTGCAGGAAGAGCTGCCATCGGACGTCCGCGGCCGGATCTTCGGCATCCTGAACACGCTGCTGAGCGTTGCCTCGTTCCTGCCGGTGATCGTGGCGCCCGCCGCTGCCGACATCCTGAACATCCTCTTCCCGGGCGCCGGGATCCCCGTGGTGATGGCCATCCTCGGCGCCGTCACGCTGCTGGCCGGGTGGACGTCGTGGCGGCACAACGCCGCCGCCGGCCTGCACCGCCATGACGCCACGAAACCGACGGGCGGCCATCGCCGCCGCCACCGGCCACCGGCGGTCGACCCGTCCGTGGCGCCTGATGGCGAGTAGGCTGCTTGCGGGGGGAGTGCTGTTCGTATCGGCGCTGTTGGCCTGGCTGGCCATCTCCTCCACAGCCGCCGCCCGGCTGCTACAGCTCGTCGTCGCCTTATCGATGGTGTACGTCGGCTACCTTGGCTGGCACGGACGGCGCACCATCCGGCGCGCGCTTGATGACGCCAGCTCGGGTGGGGCTGTCCCCACCGGCGTGGCCGGCGATTTGCCCTGGGTGACGGTCGTGGTTCCCGCGATTAACGAAGCGAGCGTGATCGAGCAGGTGGTCGGTGACCTGCGCGCACAGGCCTACCACGCCGCCAGCGAGCCGCGCTTCGACGTCGTGGTGGTGGACGACGGCTCGAGTGATGGGACCGCGGACCTCGTTCGCCGCCTGCCAGCGGAGCGACCGACCGTGCTCGTGGTCCGTCGCGAGGTGGACAGCGGTCCACGAACGAAGGGCGCCGCTCTTGCGCACGTCCAGGCGTTCGTCCGCGGCGAGGTCGTCGCCGTGCTCGACGCAGACGCCCGGATCGAAGCCGACTTCCTTGAACGCAGCATGCGGGCCTGGGAGCGGGACGCCACGGCGGCCGCGCTGCAGGTCCAGCGC
>JBBRXE010000317.1:0-1802 GCA_038248695.1 Candidatus Limnocylindria bacterium
CGACGCCGGATCCTCCTCGGGCTTCCGGTGCGGGGTCCGTTTCGCCTGCCGGCCTGGCTCGTGCCGCGCTGGCTCCATGGTGGACGACGCTGACCTCTCCCGCCGACACGCACCGTTCGGGCCACTCGTCCGTTCCGGGCCCCGCCGTGCCCGTGTACGCTGGAACGTGGTGAGTCGGGAAGTCTGGTCGACATCCTATTGTCATGCCGTGAATCTGACATCCCGACAATCACCAAAGGAATCTTTGTGACCTCAGTACCCCCGTCCACCCCGGCAGTGCAGGCCGTCGCCCGCATCTTTCGGCGGAGCAGTTATCCGGAGTACGTCCGCGTCGCGCAGATCCTGCGCAAGGAGACCGTGGGCGGCGCCCTGCTTCTCGCCGCGACCGTCATCGCGCTGATCCTGGCGAACACGCCGGCCGCGGACTTCTACTTTGCCGTGCGAGACTTCGAGGTCGGCTTCGAGCCGTTGCACCTCAAGCTCAGTCTCGGCGCCTGGGCCGCGGACGGGCTGCTGGCCATCTTCTTCTTCATCGCCGGCCTGGAACTGAAACGCGAATTCGTCGCCGGCGACCTGCGCTCCTTCAGCCGCGCGGTTGTTCCGGTGGCCGCAGCGATCGGTGGGGTCATCACCCCGGCCCTGTTCTTCGTGATCATCAACGTTACCGGCGGAGCGGATGCGCTTCGCGGCTGGGCCATTCCGACCGCCACCGACATCGCCTTCGCCGTGGCCGTGCTGGCGGTGATCGGCTCTCACCTGCCCAGTGCGCTCCGCATTTTCCTGCTGACCCTCGCCGTGGTCGACGATCTACTCGCCATCGGAATCATCGCCTTCTTCTACTCGAGCGACATCCAGCCGATGATGCTCCTGCTGGCAGTCGTGCCCCTCGCCCTGTTCGCCTACCTCACCCACAAGCACTCGTACTTCTTCGGCACGAAGCCCTGGGCAGGTGCACTCATTCTGTTGCCGCTCGGCGTGCTCGTCTGGGCGCTGGTACACGGTTCCGGCATCCACGCGACCGTCGCGGGAGTGCTGCTCGGCTTTGCCGTGCCGGTGATCCGCAGCCGGAAGGGCGGCGGGCCAGACGCAGGCCCGGGGCTGGCCCAGACCTTCGAACATCGCATCCGCCCGATCTCGGCCGGATTCGCCGTTCCCGTGTTCGCCTTCTTCTCCGCCGGGGTGGCGATCGGCGGAATGGAGGGCCTCACGAAGGCGCTGTCCGACCCGATCGCGATCGGCATCGTCGTCGCCCTCGTCGCGGGCAAGCCGGTGGGCATCCTCCTCGCCACCTGGCTGGTCACCAAAACAACCAGGGCAACCCTGGACCCTGACCTGGCCTGGGTCGACGTGCTGGGCGTCGCGATGCTCGCCGGGGTGGGTTTCACCGTCTCATTGCTGATCAGCGAGCTTGCCTTCGGCCACGGTACGGTGCTCGACGACCATGCCAAGGTCGCCATCCTGACCGGGTCGCTGCTGGCTGCCCTGCTCGCCGCCGTCGTATTGCGGGCGCGCAATCGCCACTACCGCCAGATCGAGGCGAAGGAACTGCTCGACGCGAACCGTGACGGAATTCCGGACGTCTTCGTCGACTGAAACACAGTCGACGATCGAGCCGCGACCGGTCCGGCCGCGGTCTCAGCGCTTAGCGCTTAGCGCTTCAGCGCTTCAGCGCTTCAGCGCACGAATCACGCGGGAGATCGCCTTGCCCGCGACCCAGACGAACGGGATGCCGACGGCGAGCAGCGAGATGACGTTCGGTTCGAAGCGCAGCGAACCGCCAGACTTCACGTAGGCGCCGATCG
>JBBRXE010000318.1:0-1798 GCA_038248695.1 Candidatus Limnocylindria bacterium
CGGCGCACTGCGGCGGACGCTCTCCGTCACCCGCGCCGGAATCGGCCCAGACGCGTTGCGTCTGGAAGGTCGGTCCCTAGAGATCGACGCGTCGGTTCGCGTGGACGTCTGGCGGCTGCGCGCCATCACGGCAGCGGTTGCGCGACACCATCCGGAGGCCGAACCAGTCTGCGATCGCTGCCTCCGCCGGCTGGCGGGGGTCACCCGGCTCGTCCGCGGAGGCTTCCTCGAGGGCTTCGGCCTTCGTGACAGCCCTGAGTTCGACGACTGGGCCGCGGCCGCCGCGGCGACGCTCGACCAGGAGGTGGCCGATGCACTCGACCGCCTCTCGGATGGCCACGCCGCCCGCGGTCGCACCAATGCCGCGCTCGGCGCCGCCCGCCGGCGCCTCGCTGTCGACCCGCTCCACGAGGAGACGCACCAGCGCCTGATGCGGCTCCACGCACAGGCCGGTGACCGCTCGGGGGCCATCGCGCGGTACCGCGAGTGCGTGCGCATCCTGGATCGGGAGCTGGGCGTGGCGCCCATGCCCGCGACCACGGAGCTGTACCACCGCATTTCCGCGGGGCCGGCCGTGGTGCTTCACTCCGAGGCGATGGGCGCGACCGCCCCACGCTTTGCGCCCCTGATGCCGAGCCTGCCCCTGACCGGAAGACAGGGGCACCTCGACAGGCTGCTGGAGGCCTGGCGGCAGGCGGCACGGCACGGTGGCGTCGTCCTGCTGGAGGGCGAGCCGGGGATTGGCAAGACTCGGCTGCTCGAGGAGGTCACCGAGACCGTGCGGGCCTCTGGCGCTCGGGTCCTCATGCTCACGGCGCACGACGGCGAGCAGGCGATTCCCTACGCGCCGGTGGCGGGTTCGCTCGAGCGACTCCTCGCTGTTGACGGCGGCGTTGGATGGCTCGGAGTCCTCCCGGGCTGGGTCCGCGGGGAGCTGGCCAGGGTGGTACCGGCAGTCGCCGAAGCCGGTGACCCGGTAGCCGCGATCGATGGGCCTGGAGCGGAGATCCGCTTCATGGAGGGCCTCGCGCGGACCCTGCTGGCGGTCGCTGGCGGACCGCTCGGCGGGATGATCTGCGTGGACGATGTGCAGTGGGCGGACTCGGCCACGCTGGCCGTCCTCGGCTACCTGGCCCGACGCATCACCGAGGCACGGTGCTGCCTGGTGCTGGCACGCCGCCCGCCGGAGCCGGACCAGGACCAGATCGCGGAGCTCCTGCGCGGCGCGCGTCGGCGCGGGTCGCTCGTCGAGGTGCGCCCCGAACGCCTGACCCAGGGCGAGGTAGCCGACCTCGTCCGGGCAGTCGGGGCATTCCTGGACGCGGACCGGCTCTATGCCGAGACCGAAGGCATCCCCTTCTTCGTGGTGGAGTACGTGGCTGCGTCGGTCGAGCCCGGGGAGGCCGCAGGCGCGGACACCACGCCGCGGCCGATCCGGGAACTCCTGGCGGGACGGATCGAGGGGCTGAATGCGGCGACGCGGCAGGTCCTGGTGGCGGCCGCGGTGGTGGGCCGCTCGTTCGAGCCCGAGCTGGTTCGAGCGACGAGCGGACGTTCACCCGAGGAGACCGCCGTGGCCATCGAGGAGCTCCTGGCGCGCCGGCTCATCACCGAGACGGCCGCGCTGGATGGGACCCCGCGCTACGACTTCGACCATGCCAAGACCCGCGAGGTGGCATACGGGTCAGCCAGTCTCGCACGCCGCCGCCTGCTGCACCGTCGCGCAGCGCTGGCGCTGCTGCAGCCGGTCACTCGGCGCGGCGGTGATCGTGCTGGCGCTGCCACCATCGCCCGACAC
>JBBRXE010000319.1:0-1776 GCA_038248695.1 Candidatus Limnocylindria bacterium
ACCGCGCCGGCCATCGCCTATCGCTGGGTCGGCGTCGTGGCGGTGGCGCCGCTGTTCGGCGTCCTGCTGGGCCTGCTGCAGCCCATCCCCAACCAGGTGCTGGGCGGCATGCTGGGTACGTTCGCCGGGTTCTTCCTGTACATCGGCGCGGCGGAGCTGCTGCCGGAGGCGCATCGCAACGACCGGTCGAACCGAGTCGTGGTGGCCACCTTGCTGGGTGTCGCCGCGATCTACGCCTTCTCGGTGCTCGCCGGCGTGGTCAACTCGCCCGTCTAGATCGGTGTGGAGGCCGATGCGGCGCCGGTTGCGACGGCCTCCCGGCCGTCATCGGGCTCAAATGGGGCCTTTGACGGATACCCGTGCGGATGGGCCAGGCGCCATGCCCACGCATCGCCGAGCATCTCCTCCAGCTTACTGTGCTGCTGCTGCCAGCCGAGCTCGCGGCGGGCACGCCGGGAGGATGCGACGAGCACCGGCGGATCGCCACTGCGGCGCTTGACCACACGCGCCGGGATGCTCCGGCCGGTCACCTTACGGGCGGCCTCGACCACTTCCCGGACGCTGAAACCGGCAGCCGAACCGAGGTTGTATACCTCCAGCGACGGATCGCCCTCGCCGGTCGCCTCGAGCGCCAGCAGGTGGGCGTTGCCGATGTCACGGACGTGCAGGAAGTCACGCACGCAGGTGCCGTCCGGCGTGGCGTAGTCCTGGCCGAAGATCTGGACGTGGTTGGCCTCGCCCGCCGCCACCCGCAGGACCAGCGGGATGAGATGCGTCTCCGGTTCGTGGTCCTCGCCGTTTCGCTGCGTGGCGCCCGCCACGTTGAAGTAGCGCAGCGAGATGGCACGGAAGTCATGCGACGCGGCGAACCAGCGCATCGCCCCCTCGAAGGCGAGCTTGGTGGCGCCGTACGGGTTAATCGGCTCGGTGCGGTCCGCCTCGGCGATCGGCACGCGTCGCGGCTCGCCGTAGACCGCCGCGGTCGACGAGTAGACCAGGCGCAGGACGCCGGCGCGCTTCATCGCCTCCAGCAGGGCGACGCCGCCGGCGACGTTGGCGTGGTAGTAGAGGCCCGGATCGGTCATCGATTCACCGACCAGTGAGCGTGCGGCACAGTGCAGCACCGAGTCGATGCGATCCTCGCGCAGCACGCCTTCCAACAGTGCGCCGTCGTGGATGTCGCCGACCACGAGCCGCGCGCCGGGGATCACCGCCTCGCGATGGCCGGTCGACAGGTTGTCGTAGACGGTCACCGCGTGGCCAGCGGTGAGGAACGTCTCGACGCTTGTCGAGCCGACATAGCCCGCCCCACCCACGACCAGGATCCGCAATCCACGCCTCCTGTGTTGATTCCACGCGGCCGATGCCCGGACGCGCGTCGCTCAGGCCAGCGGCACCGCTGCCGCCACGTCACGTGCCGCCCTGGCCAGCTCCCAGCTGAACACCGTCGAGATCCGGCTCGCTCCGGCCCGACTGGCCTCCCGCAGCTCGTCGGCGGTCCGGAACCTGCCGCAGGCCTTGACCTGCACGCGTGGACCGACGCTGTCGCGCAGCAGCGCCACACGCTCGACGGTCCGCCGCGCCGTCGCGGCACCCCCGGAGGTGACGACGTGATCCGCGCCCGCTCGCTCGGCAAGCCGGCAGGCCCTCGTCACCAGTTCGTCACGCAGTACCTCGACCTCGATGATGACCCCGACGGTGCCCAGCGCCGAGTGCGCCATATCGATGACCGCCAGCAGGTCGTTGTGCACAATGTCGTCCATCGCCGAGATGAGG
>JBBRXE010000320.1:0-1751 GCA_038248695.1 Candidatus Limnocylindria bacterium
ACGCTCTTCCACTCGCTGAAGAAGTCGAGCGCCGCCTGGCCGACCTCGCGGTGCCCGTTGCCGGTCGCCTTGGTGCCGCCGAAGGGCAGGTGCGCCTCGGCGCCGATGGTGCCGTGGTTGACGTAACCGAGTCCGGTGTCGAAGTCGCGGATGGAGCGGAAGGCGAGGTTGATGTCCCGGGTGAAGAGCGACGACGACAGGCCGTACTTGACGCTGTTGACGACACGCACCGTCTCCTCCCACGAATCGACCGGCACGACCGTGGCGACGGGGCCGAAGATCTCCTCCTGCGCGATGCGCGCATCGAACTTCGCGTTGGCGAAGATCGTGGGCTGGAAGAAGGAGCCCTTCGCCAGATCGCCCTCGCGCGCCGGATCGCCGCCGATCACCAGCTCGGCCTCCTTGCGGCCGATTGCAGCGTAGCCGGCGATCTTCTCGACCGCGGCGTCGTTGATGACCGGCCCGACGTCGGTGGTGTCGAGGAGCCCGTCGCCGAGAACGAGGCGACCGACGCGGTCGCGCAGGCGCGACACGAAGTCGTCGTGAATGGACCGATGCACGATCAGCCGCGACGCCGCGGTGCATCGCTGTCCGGACGTCCCGAAGGCGGACCAGATCACGCTATCCAGCACGAGATCGAGGTCGGCGTCCTCCCAGACCACGATCGGATTCTTGCCTCCCAACTCCAGCGAGACGCGCTTCAGCGTCTTCGCCGCGCGCGTGCTGATCTCGACGCCCGTCTCGGTGTGGCCGGTGAAGCTGATGACCCGCACGTCGGGATGGTCGACGATGGCATTGCCGACCTCGGCACCGGAGCCGGTGACCACGTTGATGACACCGTCGGGGATGCCACCCTCGGCCAGCAGCTGGATGAATCGCACCATGCAGGCCGGCGTGTCCGACGCGGGCTTGATGACCGCAGTGTTCCCGCAGATCAGTGCCGGAAAGAGCTTCCAGCCGGGGATCGCCACCGGGAAGTTCCAGGGCGTGATTATGCCCACCACCCCGATGGGCCGGCGGATGGCCATCGCGAACTTGTCGGGCATCTCCGACGGCACGGTCTGGCCGAACAGCCGCCGACCCTCGCCGGCCATGTAGTAGGCGACGTCGATCGCCTCCTGCACGTCGCCGCGCGCCTCGGTCAGCACCTTGCCCATCTCGCGGGTCATGAGCCGCGACAGCTCCTCCTTGTGCTCGGCCAGCAGGCGCGCGACGCGGAACAGGATCTCGCCACGCTTTGGCGCCGGCATGAGCGACCATGCCGGGAAGGCGCGCCTCGCCGCCTCGACCGCTGCATCGACGTCGGCCGGACCGGACGCCGGGAATGCGCCGATCACTTCATCGTGGTTGGCGGGGCTGACGCTGGTGAAGGTGGCGCCGGAGCCGGCATCGACCCACTCGCCGCCGATCAGGTTGCGGTACGTATCGGACAAAGGTTTGGCTCTCCAGGCGCGCATCGCGCGCATCGGTCAGCGGAAGGTGCTGGGCGTCTCGATTGTAGCCGTGGTCATCGGCTCCGACCTGTGGGCGATCCGTCCCGGCGTGTCAGGTGTTGCCGTGGACCGCTCTCACCACGTCGGGAGGCATCAGTGTTGGTCCGGGGTCTCACGTGTCGGCCGGGTCATGCTCAGGACATCGAGCGCCCGGTCGAGCTGCTCCGCCGTGAGGTCACCTCGCTCGACGTAGCCGCGCTCTAGCACCACCTGGCGGATGGTCTTGCGCTCGGCCAGGGCCTGCTTGGCCACTTTCGA
>JBBRXE010000321.1:0-1735 GCA_038248695.1 Candidatus Limnocylindria bacterium
CGGCGGACGAGAACCTGACCCGTTTCATCGTCGCCGCGCGGCCGGGTGGCGTCGTGCCGCCGGCCCGTGGGCCGCTGACCCCGGTAGTTGACGCCCCGCGCTCGGCCTTGGTCCTGTTCGAGACGCGGCACGTGGCGGGCGCGCTGCACGACGCCCTGGGCGCGTTCGCCGACGCCGGCGTCAGCCTCAGCCGGATCGAGTCGCGGCCGACACGCGCATCGGCCTGGCGCTATCGGTTCCTGGTGCAGGTCGAAGGCGACGCCAACGAGGATCCCACGCGAGCCGCCCTCGACGACCTCCGCCGCCGCGCTCACGGGGTCCGGGTGCTGGGGAGCTTCGCAGCCGCACGCTAGGTTCGTTCGCCCGAGCGTCGCGTCGCATCACATCGTGCCCGTATCGCCTCACTTGACAGATGCCGTTGTCATCCGCGTTCGACGCATCGCGCGAGCCGTCGGAGCCCCAGCTCGTGCTCAACCACCGTTGCTCCAGTCGTCTGGACCCGTCAAACGCGGATCACACCGTCATGTGTCCATTCGAGCGTCCGCCACGGGCATGAGTCCGCTAGGCCGTCCTCCGTTCGGGAGCCGATGCCACGGGCGCCCCGACCTGCGCCAGCTCGGCGCCGAAGATCGAGGTCAGCTGGTCCCACTCCACCAGGAAGGCGTCGTGGCCCTTGTCCGAGCTGATCTCGCGGTACGCGGCCTCCACGCCAGCGTGAGACGCCGCCTCGACCAGCGCCCGCACCTGGCGCGGGCCGTAGAGCAGGTCGCCGCTGATCCCGATCCCCACGAGGCGCGTGCCGGCCTCGGCCAGCGCACCCAATGCCGTCACCACGCCGCCGCGCCCGCGTCCGACGTCGTGCGCGTCCATCGCCTCCACCAGCACGCGATACGACTCGACCGAGAAGCGGCCGGTCAGCTTGCGTCCCTGATGTTCGAGATAGGTCTCCACCGTGCCGCGCGCCTCGAAGTCCTCCTCCGTCCGATAGGTGGTGAGCGCCAGCTGACGCGCCAGCTCGAGGCCACGACGCGGATCGAGGGCGATCGTCTCGAGCTGGATATGGTTCCACGCGCGCGCCAGCGCCCCCATCACGGCGGGCGCGGCGATGGGCACCACCGCCCCCACGGCGTGCGGCCGCTCCATGGCCACTTCAAGCGCCACCATGCCGCCCAGGGACCCACCGGTCACCAGCTCGACGCGGTCGATACCGAGCCCATCGAGCAGCAGCCACTGCACGCGCGCCTGGTCGCGCGGGGTGATCGCCGGGAACGGGCTCACGTCGAGCGGCCCGGTGGTCCAGTAGCAGGAGCCGAGCAGGTTGGCGCAGATGACCTGGTAGCGGTCGGTGTCGAAGGCGCGCCCCGGACCGATCAGCGGCTCCCACCAGTCACCCGCCGCATCGGCCGATCCGGTGAGCGCGTGGACGACCAGGATTGCCGGCGCGTCGGACGGGCCGTCACGCCGGTAGGCGACCCGCAGGCGCGGCAGGTGGCCGCCGCCCTCGGTCTGGAATGGCCCCAGCTCAACCGGCGCCGGCCCCGGGCTGAGGGGCAGCAGGGTCATGCGCTGACCTCCTCGGCGACCGCCGCGGCGAGCCCTCGCTCGAGATCGGCCAGGATGTCGTCAAGCGCCTCGAGCCCGACCGACAGGCGAACCAGATCGGCGGTCACGCCAGACCTGCGCTGGTCCTCGTCGGAAAGCTGCTGATGGGTGGTCGAAGCCGGATGGATGATCA
>JBBRXE010000322.1:0-1727 GCA_038248695.1 Candidatus Limnocylindria bacterium
CGGCATCGGTAGAATCAGGCCCAATGATCGACTTTTCGCTGACCGATGCGCAGCGCGAGGTGCAGCGCACCGCGCGCGCCTTCGCCGAGCGCGAGATCCTGCCACGCATCCAGCAGATGGATGCCAATGCCGAATACGACCCCGCCCTGTACGCCAAGATGGGTGCCGAGGGCTTCCTTGGCCTTCCGATCCCCGAACGCTACGGCGGCGCGGGCATGGACTACATCGCCTTCGCGCTCCTGTGCGAAGAGATGGAGCGCGCCGATACTGCGTTCCGGGTGGTCCTATCGGTGCATACCGGGCTCAATTCGCTGACGCTGCTGCAGTGGGCCAGCGAGGAGCAGAAGCAGCAGTACCTCGTTCCGCAGGCACGCGGTGAAAAGCTCGCCACCTTTGCGCTGACTGAACCGGGCGTCGGCTCGGATGCCGGCAACCTGTCGACCACGGCGCGACGCGACGGCGACCGTTACATCCTCAACGGCTCCAAGATCTGGATCAGCCTGGCGGACGCCGCCGATCACTTCCTGACCTTCGCCACGCTGGACAAGGGCAAGGGCCACCGCGGCGTCACCGCTTTCATCGTCGAGCGCGGCTTTCCGGGGGTGTCGACCGATTCGCTGCATGGCAAGCTGGGCGTGCGCGCCGGCAATACCGGCATCCTCTACTTCAGCGACTGCGAGGTGCCGGCCGCCAATCGCGTCGGTGAGGAGGGCGAGGGCTTCACCATCGCCATGAGCGCCATCGACCAGGGCCGCTACACGGTGGCGGCAGGCTCAGTGGGCCTTGCGCAGGCCTGCCTCGACGCATCGGTCAGGTACGCGCACGAGCGCCAGGCGTTCGGCGAGGAGATCGGCCGTCACCAGTTGGTCAAGCAGATGCTGGCGCGCATGGAGCAGGGCCTCGAGGCCGGCCGGCTGCTGGTCTGGAACGCCGGCTGGAAGAAGAACCGCGGCGAGCGCAGCACCCGCGAGACGTCGCTGGCCAAGTGGTTCGCCACCGATCACGCCGTCGCCTCGGCGCTGGATGCCATCCAGGTCCACGGTGCCTATGGCTACTCGAACGAGTACCCGGTGGAGCGTTACCTGCGCAACAGCAAGGGATCGGTGATCTACGAGGGAACGTCGCAGATCCACACGCTCATGCAGGCCGACTACCTGCTCGGCTACCGGCACGACAAGCCGCTGCGCATGGCGCAGCCGCCCTACGAAGGCGAGATGTAGGTTCGGCAGACAGCTCAGTCTTCGCCGGGTGTGGTGATTCGGCCCTCCGGGTGCACGCGCCGCAGGCGCACTCTTCGATCGTGGCGCAACGGCTCGATCGCCAGGAACGAAGCGGCAATCGCCGGGACGATCAGGGCGACGGCAGCGGTCACCGGGAGCGAGTAGGCGAGCTCCACCGGATGTGGCCCACGAAATCGCCCGAAGCTGACCGCGCCCAGCGCCGTGAGCCACCAGACCACAGGCAGCACGGCGATGACCACCAGCAGGAAGCGTCGCAGCCAATCGCCGCCAACCATGATTGCCGCGCCACTGGCCGCCAACGCCAGGGCACTTCCGCCGAGGATGAGGACAATGCCGGCCGGTGTCCACGGGACGGGTCCCATCCAGTAGCCGTCGACCAGGCTGACGCCCGGATGGTTGAGGTACACCACCCAGGCGGAGACGATCAGCAGCGAGACGCCGAGGCCGGTTGCGGAGAGGCCTAGCCAGATCGCTCGGACCGCGCGA
>JBBRXE010000323.1:0-1712 GCA_038248695.1 Candidatus Limnocylindria bacterium
GACCCAGATCCGCGAGTAGTGGCTGGTTCGGGCGCGTCGTGAACAGGCAGATGCCCTTCGGCTTGGGAAGATTGGGCTTGTCGAGAGTCCAACTTCACCGGAGTCGAAGGGCATCTGTTAGGTGGCGAGGATAGGCGGTTCCAAGGCGGAGCGGAAGCGGCGGCGCAGGGCGCGTCGGGTTCGGCTCGGGCAGGCCGATCGGTCCCTGACGCCGTGCGCGGGAGTGGAGGCGGTCCGCGAGCTCGATCGGGTGCTTGGTGTGACGGCGGCACTGGACCGCGGCGTCGGACCGGTCAAGCAGCGTCGGCGGGGCCTGTCGGGCGGGCAGGTGCTGACCGCGATGGCCTCCTGCCAGCTCACCGGTGGTGACTACCTGGTGAGTCTGGACCGGCGTCGGGCGGACACCGCCGGTCAGCAGCTCGAGCCGGTCCCGACCCCGCCGTCGACGACGGCGGCCGGGATCGCCCGGCGGTTCGGCGCCGAGCAGCTGGGCGGGATCGAGACCGCGATCGGCCAGGTCAACACCGCGATGGTCGGCCTGGTTGCTCCGGTGCGCCGGTCGGCGCTGCTCAAGGTCGCCACCATCGACGGGGACACCACCGACGTCGAGGTGTACGGCCGGCACAAGGAGCGGGTCGAGTACAACCACGCCGGGCAGCGCAACCTACGTCCGCACATCGGGTTCTGGGCCGAGGCCGGCGTGCCGCTGGCCGCCGAGCTGATGGCCGGCGCGGCTGACCCGCGCAGCAACTGCATCGAGCTGCTCGATCGGGCGATCGCCGCGCTGCCCGACGGGGTGCAGCAGATCCGGGCCCGCTGGGACGCCGGCTACTTCGCCGGCGCGTTGGCGCACGCCTGCGTGCAGCGCGGTGTGCAGTTCGCGATCGGCGCCAAACGCACCGCCCCGGTCATCACCGCCGCCGCCCTTCCGCCCGAGCACCAGTGGATCCCGGCGATCGGGATGGACGACACCGAACTCGCCGTCATCGACTACCTGCCCGGCTCCTGGCCCGAGGGTGTGGTGTGCATCGCCCGACGCACCCGGATCCCGGCCGACCGGATCCCGACCGAACGGGCCCGTAAGCGCCGGACCATCCCCAAAGACCAGCTCGCGCTGGCGCTCCAGGGCCGGCTCGACCACGTCTTTGGCTACAGCTTCATCCTGACCAACCTCGACCTCAGCAGCCACGAGCAGCTCGCCGAGGTCGAATGGTGGTACCGCCACCGCACCGACATCGAGGCGTTGAACAAGGACGGCAAGCACGGCGCCGCCTTGCGCCACCTACCCTCGGGCTCCCATGCCGTGAACAGCGTCTGGATGTGGGCGGCACTGCTGGCCTGCGCGCTCTCGGCCTGGCTGCAAGAACTCGCCGGGATCGACCGCGGTAACGGCCGTGGACGACGCACCATCAGCCGGCTACGCCAGGAGCTGATCAACGTCCCGGCCCGACTCGCCCGTCGCGCCGGCACCACCTGGCTGCACCTACCACCCGGCGAACAACTCCTGACCACCGTGCTGCCACAACTGCAGCAACTACCCCGCCCCGGCTGAACCCGCCGTCGCCGTCCCTGCTACCTGACCTACCCGGGGCCGTGGAACCCCGCCCAGCCGGCGCGACAGCCGGCCACCCGTCGTGCCCACCCTGGCCCCACGACATCAAATCAAGATCATTTACCCGCGTCGGCTCTCAACGATCCCCTACTCGCGGATC
>JBBRXE010000324.1:0-1700 GCA_038248695.1 Candidatus Limnocylindria bacterium
GCCAGGACATCGGTCGGGAAGGGAATGAACGCGATGACCATCAGGAACACGACGTTGATGAATGCGAACGTCGTGTCCGACCGGCCGATGAGCTCGAACAGCCGATGGTGGCTGATCCAGATGATGCCAATGCTCAGGAAGCTCACGACGTACGCGAAGTAGGCCGGCCACTGGTCGATCAGCGCCTGGCCCAGCGGAGCACCGGCTGGAGGAAGACGGATGCCGAGCACGAGCAGCGTGATCGCGATGGCAAACACGCCATCCGAGAACGCTTCCAGGCGACTCAGGCTGGTCGTATTGGTGTCCTCGTGGCGGATATCGACTGGCTCCGCACATTGTGCGCCTAGCCGGAGGGGTGTTCGCCGTGACCCTCGTGGACATCGAGGCCGTCAGGCGCTCATCGGTATATCCGTCGCTGATTACCCGATCGTGGTTGACACTTGCGTCGATTTAGTGTCACCATACGTCGATGAGTGACACCATCGTCGCGATCGGACCCAAGGGACGTGTCGTCATTCCTGCGGCGATCCGCCGCGCGTTGGACCTCCACGAGGGAAGCGAGCTGGTGGCGACGCTCGAAGCGGATGGCGTGCTGCTGATGCCCCGGTCGGCCGTGCGCAATCGCCTGCGGTCGATGTTCGCAGGTGTCGAGCGGAGCCTGGCAGACGAGCTCATCGCCGAGCGGCGGGCAGCGGCCGCCGAAGAATCGCGGGACGAATGACCGACCGCGCGGTCATCGATGCATCGGTCGTCCTTGCCTGGCTCCAGGACGAGCCCGGTGCGGATGCCGCCGAGCCGATGCTCATGGAGGGGGTCATCGGCGCGGCCAACTGGTCGGAGGTCCTCCAGAAAGCGCGGCAGGCTGGTGCGCAGCCGGAGCTTGTGGGACGTCTCTTGACCTCGTTCGGGCTCGAGGTGACTGACGTTACGCAGGCAGACGCCGAACGTGCCGCTGCCCTGTGGCGTCGCGGATCCGGCCTATCGCTCGCCGACCGCCTGTGCCTCGCGCTCTCACTGCGCCTGGGCATACCGGCTGCGACTTCGGACGCTGCCTGGCGGAGCGAGCCGACCGGGGCGATGGTCACGCTGATACGGCTCGCCCGCGGTGCATGACGCCCGAGCGGCCGGCAGAAACCAGGAGATAGACCGACGGGCGCCCGGGTCATCGCCCCTGTTCGGAACCGTTGCGTGGCGAAGCGCGTCATGGTGGCATGCGCATCGGTCCTGTGCTCGTCTCGACGCTGGCCACAGCAGTGGTGCTTGCCGGTTGCCTTGCTCCCGGCACGCCGCCCTCTGGTACGCCGCCCTCTGGTACGCCGGGCCAGGCAACGTCAGGCCCCGTGGGCGTGTTGGAGATCCACGCCGTCGCCGGCCCGACCTGCCCGGTCGAGCGCCAGCCGCCAGATCCGGCCTGCGCGCCCAGACCGGTGGCCGGTGCTCGGGTGGTCGTGACGCCCGCCGATGGGCGCGAGATCGTGGTCGGACAGGGCACGACCGATGAGCGCGGGGTGCTCGTGCTGGAGATGGCAGCAGGGCAGTACCTCGTCGGCGCCTCGCAGGTCGAGGGCCGTTTTGGCGTTCCACAGAACGTGCCAGCCGACGTGACCGCTGGCCGGACGACATCGGTCCTGCTCGAATACGACACCGGCATCCGCTGAAGAGGGGAACTTCGACGGGCCTTGACGAAATCTGATCGGCAC
>JBBRXE010000325.1:0-1667 GCA_038248695.1 Candidatus Limnocylindria bacterium
AGCAGCGTCACGCCGTCGATCTGGCTCACCGCGCGGCAGATCTGCTCGAGGACCTCCGGACGGCGGCCCTCGCTGAAGTTGGGAACGCATTCGATCAAGCCGGGCACGCGTCCGATGATACCCGTCGCGTGCGCAGCAGCGCCGCGTGAGCAGCAGCGCCGTCACGCGAGCCGCAGCGTCGCGTGCGCAGCAGCGTCGCGTGAGCAGTGGCGCCGCTACGCGTCGTCGGCGGCCGCCTGGTGGGGCGGGGACCGCATTCACTCATGAATGTGCGCTCGCCGTTCGGACGGCCTCCATTCATGGAAGACTGCAAAACGGCATCTGAGCTGGTCAGGGCGGCCTCTCACTCGCGCGTGAATGGGGGCAGCTCTCGCGGCCCCGTTACATTCAATCGGGAATAGAAGTCAGTCCCACGCCGAGCTCAGGGACCCGCTCACGCCTCGGCGGCCGCGGCCTGGCGCGGATCCTCGCGGCCGATGGTGTCCGGGTTCGTGCCGCGTGCCCGCGCCAGGCGCTCGGCGAGCAGCTGCAGCGGGATGGCCGATCCGAGCGCCGCGTTGACGCCACGCGGCAGCATCCTGGCAAGTGGCACGGCCAGACGCCCGGCGGGGGTGAGCGCCAGCGGCACGTCGTCGCCGAGGTCCGCGGCGAGAATCGCGGCGGCAGGCATGCCCAGCTCGGCAGCCGCCCGCAGCACCTTCAGGGAGCGCTCGACAAGGACGGCGCCAAGCGGAACGGTATCGGTGAGGAAGAGGACCAGGCCGGTGTGCTCGTTGGCAGCGGCCAACAGCCCGTGCAGGATCGTCTCGAGGTGATGGGCCGTGGCCGGCAGGTGGGCGCCCTCCTCAGCTTTCAGCGCGAATTCGCGGGCGCCGACATGGTCGATGCCGGAGCCGGCGACCAGAAGCCGGTCGCATCCGGCCAGCGCCTGCGCGACATCGGTTGTGGCAGCTTCGGCGTCGGCGACCTGCAGGACCGCACGCAGCGCCGCGATGTCAAGCGGGGCATTGCGCAGGATGCCGCCCAGCGAAGTCGCGACGACGAGCGGCGACAGATATCCGACGGTGTGGCACCAGCTCTGGTCCTGCTCCTCGGTCGTGATCAGGATGTCCGCCAGGGCGGCGCCGGGTGAGCGGTCACTGACCGTGATCAGGTTCGTCGTCGCCCCGGCGACACGAGCGGCGGCCAGCGCCTCGTTCGTCGCCCAGCTTCCGCCCTCGTGCGAGACGGCGACCAGCAGGCCATCGCGGGGTGCACGAACGTATTCAAGGGCCTGTGCCGGCCGCACCTCGGAGCCAAGCGCATCGGTCAGGATGGCGGCCGACGCCATGGCGGCATGCTCGCTGGTGCCGCATCCGGTGACGGTGATGGACCGATGCGCCCGCGCGGCATCGGTCAATGCACCCGCCAGGGCAGCCATGGCTGGAGCCGCGGTGAGGCGACGGGCCAGGCGTTCGGCCAGGGCCGGCTCAGCCGCGATCATCTCGGTCATGGCATACGGCGGCGCCGCTCTCGGGGTCGGCGTGCTCGATGCTCGCCACGGATTCGGTGCTCCGGGAAGCGGCGCTTCTGGGTTGAATGGCATGCCGGCGATGCTACCCGCCGATTAGGCTTGGCCGCATGACCGATCTGCCGCGTCCGCAAGCTCCGGCGATGGCCGGCTTCCA
>JBBRXE010000326.1:0-1665 GCA_038248695.1 Candidatus Limnocylindria bacterium
CGGCCTTGGCGTGGTGGTGACGCTGGTGGGAACCGCGATCCCCGCCATGCAGGCCGCGCGCCTCTCACCGCTCGACGCGCTGCGGCCGAGCAGCCAGCGCGGCAGCTCGCTGTGGGGGCGCATGCGCTGGCTCATCGGTCTGGAGCTGGCGGTCGTCCTGCTCGGGCTCGTGTTCTATCCGCTGGATCGTGGTGCAGCGACCGTTCCGGTGGTGATCCTGGCCCTGGCGTTGCTCATCGGCGGCGCGCTCGGCGCGGCATTCGTGCTGCAGCCGCTGAGCCGGGTCATCGGTCGTCCATTCGAGTGGTTCTTCGGCGCGGAGGGAATGTTGGGGCGCACCAACCTGGGCCGCGATCGGGTGCGTTCCGGACTGACCGTCGGGGCCCTGATGATTGCCTTGGCAGCGCTCGTGGCGCTCGGCGCCGTCAGCGCCAGCGCGCGGGCAACTGCCGATCGCTGGATCGGCTCCATCCTGCCGGGCGGGCACGCCATCCGGCTGGCGCTGCCGGTCGACCAGGAGCAGTTCCAGCCGACGTTCGAAGGCACCAGCGGCACGCTGCGCGCGGCGCCCATCGCCCAGTTCAGCGCCGTCAGCCGGCAGGGCGACGCACAGCGAGAGGTCAACGTGGCGGGCATCGACCCGAGCATCTTCCAGGACAGCGGTGCGCTGATCTTCACGGAGGGCGACCGTGCCGAGGCGTTCCAGGCCCTGCGCGACGGTGGATCCGTGCTCGTGCCCGATGACGTCGCACGGCGCGACGGCATGGTCGTGGGCGCCACCATCGACCTTGCACAACCGGGTGGCGATCCGCACACCTTCACCGTTGCCGGCGTGGTTGCCTACAGCCTGCCCGGCCGCTCGTCAGGCTCGGCGCTGCTCATCAGCCTGGCCGATGCACGGGCGGTCTTCGGTATCACCGCCGCGTCGCTGTGGGCGATGGTGCCGCAGCCGGGGATCAGCGATCCGGCCTTCAACGGTGCTGTGGCGGCCACCGCGCAGCAGCTCGCCGGTGAGCCGGTGACGGCGGCACAGCTGGCCGACAGCCTGTCGCGTTCACTGGACCGCTTCATCGGCCTCTTTGACGTGCTGGCCCTGATCACGGCCGTGGTCGCCGCGCTCGGCATCGTCAACACGCTCAGCGTTGGAGTCATGGAACGCGTCCGCGAGATCGCCATCCTGCGCGCCCACGGTATGACCGTCGGCCAGGTGCAGGCCATGGTCGTGGCCGAGGCCGCGATCATGGGCGCCGTCGCTGGGGTCCTGGCCATCGGCATCGGTCTGCTGGTGGCCTGGGCGATGGTCGCGGCCGGCGCATCCGGCGACTTCGCCGCGGGATTATCGGTACCGTGGCCGTTGCTCGTCAGCGTGGTGCTGCTCGGCACGGCCGTCGCCGCGCTGGCCGGTCTGTATCCCGCGCGAATGGCTGCTCGCCAGCCCATGGTGCGCAGCTTCAGGCAGTTCGAATAGCCAGGAGGTCAAGACAACAACCCATGACGGCGAATCTCCAGGAGGCCAGGCCGGGCCGCATCTTCATCGGCCGTTTGGCAACCGGCAGCGACCTGGTCGACGAGATCGAGCACTTCTGTGCGCAGCAATCGATCGTTGCGGCGTGGGTCAGCCTGGTGGGTGCCGTGACGAGGGCGTCGTATGCCTACTACGAGCAA
>JBBRXE010000327.1:0-1662 GCA_038248695.1 Candidatus Limnocylindria bacterium
GTCGGCATCGGCTCAGTGACCGCCCTTCTCAACCGCGGATGTGGCCGAAGCCGCCTTGATGGCGTGGCCGCCGAACTCGTTGCGCAATGCCGCCAGCACGCGATCGGCGTAGCTGTCCGGCTGCCGCCGGCTGCGGAAGCGCTGCAGCAGGCTGAGCGTGATCACTGGCGCGGGCACGTCGTGATCGATGGCGTCGAAGACGGTCCAGCGGCCCTCGCCCGAATCGGCCACCCAGCCGGAGATGGCGGACAGGTCGTTTCCCTCCTTGGCGAAGGCGTCGCCCGCCAGCTCCAGCAGCCACGAACGGATCACGCTGCCGTGGTTCCACATGCGCGACACCGCCGCCAGGTCGAGGTCATAGTCCGATGCGTGCAGGATGTCGAACCCCTCGCTGTAGGCCTGCATCAGACCGTACTCGATGCCGTTGTGCACCATCTTCACGTAGTGCCCGGCTCCCGCCGGACCGCAGTACATGTAGCCACCCTCCGGCGCGAGCGTCCGGAGTGCGGGCTCCACCCGCTCGAACATCTCGCGCGCTCCGCCGATCATGGTGCAGAACCCGACTTCCAATCCCCAGACGCCGCCCGAGACCCCGAAGTCGAGCCATTGCAGCTTTTGTTCGGCGAGCGCGGCGGCTCGACGCTGCGAGTCATGGAAGTTCGAGTTGCCGGCATCGATGATCACGTCGCCGGGCTCCAGCAGGCCGGCGAGCTGGTCAATCATGGCCTGGGTCGCGTCGCCGGAGGGCACGCTGATCAGTACGTGGCGCGGCGCGGCCAGCTTGGCGATCATCGTCTCAAGCGGCTCGGCGACGCTGATACGACCCTCGCTCTCCGGCTCAGCGGCGAGCTCGCGGGCCACCGATTCAGTCCGGTTCCAGACGACGACTTCGTGGCCACCGCGCGCCAGGCGGCGCGCCATGCCGGCGCCCATGCGCCCGAGTCCACAGATCCCGATCTGCATGGTCTTCCTTTCGTGTGTAGCGGTCAGGCGGTCAGCAACCCCGACAGCGCGTCGGCGACCATCTCCTCGAGGCGTGGCAGGCCGGCATCGGCATCGGCCAGGTGCAGCCGCAGTGCGCGGCGCCGGCGACGTTCCAGCGACTGCAGATCGCCGAGCGCTTCGGCGGCGATCAGCGTGCCGAACGTCTCGTCCCAGCCCGGGATGGGCAGGTCTCGCTGCGGTTCGGCGGTGATCTGCAGGTAGATGCCGCTGTCGGGGCCGCCCTTGTGCAGCTGGCCGGTGGAGTGCAGGAAACGCGGGCCGAAGCCGAGCGTGGTGGCGATGCCCAGGGCATCGCGCAACTGGGCGCGGATGCGCTGCAGCAGCGCCTCGGTGTCGCGGTCGCGGGGCAGATAGGCGAGCAACGCGAAGTAGTCGCCCGGTTTCGACAGGCCGAGCAGCTGGTGGATGCCGCCGTCGACCGTCAGTGGCGCCCCGCCGATCGCTGCCGCATCGCCATACAGCGCCATCCCTTCGGTCGCCACCAGCGGCGCGGGCGAGGTCAGGCGCCCCGTCTCGCGGGCCGAGGCGAGGAGCTGCCTGGTGGCGTCCTTGCTCTCCTGGACGTTCGGCTGGTCGAAGGGATTGATCCCCAGGATCATGCCGACCACTGCGGTCGCGACCTCCCAGCGGATGAACTCGCCGCCGACGTCCAGGGTA
>JBBRXE010000328.1:0-1643 GCA_038248695.1 Candidatus Limnocylindria bacterium
TGACCACTACCGAGAACCAGATCGGCTTCTCGCGTCAGCACTACAACGCCACCGTCCGCGACCTGAACACGGCGGTGCAGACGTTCCCGAATGTGCTCATCGCCGGAATGTTCGGCTTCCGAGAGCGCGAGTACTTCCAGATCGAAGAGGCCGATGCGGCCGTGCCCGAGGTGAAGCTGCGCGGCTGATGCGCCGCATCCCCGCCTGCCCGTGACGACAGCGCAGCCGGCCACCTTCTACCGCGCGATCTCGCGCAACCGGCGCGACAGCTGGCTGCTGGTGGTGGCCGTCGCAGTCGTGCTTGGCGTCCTGGGTGGCGCCATCGGAGCGGCTACTGGCTACGGATGGTGGGGCGTCGGCCTGGCCGTTGTCGTGGCGGCCGTTATGAGCGTCGGGTCCTTCTTCGCCGGCGACCGGCTGGTGCTCCTCTCGAGCGGAGCCAAGCGGATCGACCCGGACCAGGCGACCGGCGACGAGCGGCAGCTGATCAACGTGGTCAACGAGATGCGTCTGGCGGGTGGGATGCCCATGCCGGCGGTGTACGTCATCGACGATACCGCGCCGAATGCGTTCGCCACCGGACGCGACCCGCGCCACGCTTCGATCGCGGTCACCAAGGGATTGCTGGAGAAGATGGATCGCGAGGAGCTGCAGGGCGTGGTCGCCCACGAGATGAGCCACGTCCGCAATTACGACATCCGCTTCACGCTGCTGGTCGGCGTGCTGGTCGGCGCCATCGCCCTGCTCGCCGACTGGTTCCTGCGGTTCACGTTCTGGGGCGGCGGCCGTCGCAGCTCGAACGACAACAATCGGGGCGGCGGCGGCGGCGGGGCGGCGGCGATCCTGTTTCTGGTCGTTATCGTGCTGGCCATCCTGGCACCGCTCATCTCGCGCCTCGTGCAGCTGGCGGTCAGCCGCCGTCGCGAATCACTCGCCGACGTCTCTGGTGTCGAGATGACCCGCAATCCGCTCGGCCTGGCCAGCGCATTGCAGAAGATCGCCGCAGATCCCGAGGTCCTCGAGGTGGCCAACCGCGCCACCCAGCACCTGTACATCGTCAACCCCATCAAGAGCTTCGAGAAACGCTCGAAGTCGATGTGGGACACCCATCCGCCGATCGCCGAGCGGGTGAAGGTCCTCGAGGGCCTGGCCGGTCAGATGCGCCCCGGCGGCTGAGCGTGGCCGAGGCCGCATCGGTTGCCGCGGGGAGGTCGCTATGCTATCTTCCGACGCTGAGACGCGGCCATGAGCGGACGCTCACCGATGCGCATCGGATCAGGCGGGCCGAGGTAGCTCAGTCGGTAGAGCACCGCCCTGAAGAGGCGGGTGTCGTCAGTTCGATTCTGACCCTCGGCACCAGTATCGCGGACGCGTCATAATCGCGGTCAGCGGGCGGAAGTGGCTCAGTTGGTAGAGCATCACCTTGCCAAGGTGAGGGTCGCGGGTTCGAGTCCCGTCTTCCGCTCCATTTCTTTGCCCGAAGGATTCGGTGCCCCGTCGTCTAGTGGTAGGACAGCGGACTTTGGATCCGTGAACCGAGGTTCGAATCCTCGCGGGGCAGCCAGCAGTGGCGACGTGCCCGAGTGGTCAGGGAGCGGTCTGCAAAACCGTTTACACGGGTTCGATTCCCGTCGTCGCCTCCA
>JBBRXE010000329.1:0-1620 GCA_038248695.1 Candidatus Limnocylindria bacterium
CGGTACGCCTCCGGTGTGAGGCGCAGGCCGACGTGATACACGCGAAACAAGAACGGAACGTCATCGAAGGGCCGCGCTTCGTCGGCCTGCGCCTCACACCGGAGGCGTACCGGCACGGAATGGCGCTCGCGCTGCCCGAGGCTGTTATGGCGCGCCCGACAGGTGTTGGACGCGCGATTTCAACCTACACCATCCCCATCGAGGGCCGCGATGAGTGGCTGGCCGCGGCGGCAAGGCTCCTCGCATGAGGGACGGGTACCTGCGCGGCGCCCTCTCTCGACCCGCGACCCAGCGTCAGATGGACGTGCTTGCCGCCTACGTCGCCGCCGGCGGGTCGGTCCACGACGCGGCCGAACTCGTGGGTATCCGGCCCAGCACCGTCAAGCGGCACCTCGCCGACCGAGCAGCTGATCTATTCGGGCCGCGCACTTGGCTGGCTCGTCGTCCCGAGCCTGGAGCCAGCGTGATCTCTTGAATGCGGTCTAGCCCTTGCGGCCCACGTTCCGGCCGGACAGATCACTCGTCATGGCGGTCATCGTCTCACGCTCCCATCTGCTCAAGGACTTGGGGCTGCCCGCTGAAGAAGATGCTGGCTGGAGTCCTGCCCCTGGTTCGGTAGCCACGGTGCGGGCGCTCGAAGTTGTAGAACCGGAGCCAGGCTTGGAGGTCGGCGTCGATCGTGGCGGCGCTGGTGTAGTAGCGGTAGCGGAAGGCGATCCGGTAATGGAGATGCAGGACCGTCCCCTGGAAGCGCTCGACGAACGCGTTGAGGTTCGGGCTGCGCGGCGGGATCCGGTGCTGGCGCACGCCGGCCACTCGGCAGGCCTCGCCGAAGACACGCCCGAACTCGGGCCCGTTATCGGTCGTCGCCGTCCGGAGGGTGAGGCCGGCCGCCCGACAGGCGGGCACGACGTCCTCGGCGAGGAAGCGGGCCATGACCGCGGCGGTCTTGTCGCCGGCGATCACCCGGGCGATCCCGAAGCTCGATGCACCGTCGACCGCACTCAGCTGCCAGACCTTGCCGACACCCTTCAGGTTCCCGACATAGAACGTGTCGAGGAAGAGCTCCTCGCCCGGTACGTCCGAGCCGATGTGGACGGTCGTCGCCCGCGCGATCGCACGGACCTCGCGCAGGACCCGCTCGGTCAATGGGCCGCCTTCGGAGGCGGCCAGGCTCTCGGCCGCGGCGAGACGCGCCAGGCGCCGCCCGAGACCCGCCCGGCGGAGGACGTTGGCGACCCCGCCGTGGCTCACCCGCCAGCCACCGAAGCGGGGCCGGGCGAGGGCGTCGGCGATCGTCCGCTGGCCATGCGTCGGGTGCTCGACGGCGTAGGCCAGGATCGCGTCGACGAGCGGCTCGGGCAGCTGCCGGCTGGGGCGCTCGGCCGGTCGTGGCTTGGGCCGGAGGCCGGCCTCGCCGTACTGCCGGTAGCGGGCCCGCAGTTCATAGAACCGGCTGCGGCTGACGCCGGCCTCGCGGCACAGCTGGGTCACTGGCGCCTCCCTGCGCTCGGCTCGATCGATGAGCGCCTTCCGCAGGCGTGCCAGACTGTCCGCCGGGGCCACGGGCGATCCTCCGCTGTCGACTTCACCTTCAACAGCGTCAGGGTATCCAGTGGC
>JBBRXE010000330.1:0-1618 GCA_038248695.1 Candidatus Limnocylindria bacterium
CATCCGCTCGAGCTGCCGCTCGTCGCGCCGGCGCAGCTCCGCGCCGACCTTCCAGAGCCCGTACTCGAGCGAGTCGGTAAGCGCCGCCACCGAGGCGGCGATGATGTTGGTGTCCGACCCGACCGTCGACCAGCCACCGACCGGGCTGCTCGATTCGATCGTCACGCGCGTGCGCGCGCCGGTTGCCGATTCGCCGTCCAGGATGCGGACCTTGTAGTCGACCAGGTGGACCTCGTCGAGCTGCGGGTAGAAAGCACCCAGCGCCTTGCGCAGCGCCCGATCGAGCGCGTTCACCGGACCGTTGCCGGCGGCCGCGGTATGCAGTATTTCGCCGGAGACCTCGACGCGCACGCTCGCCTCGGCACGCACCTCGGCGTCGCCACGTTGCTCCACGATCACGGTGAAGTCGACGACGCGGAACGGTGCAAGGTAGTCGCGCTCATTGCGGCGGATGAGCAGTTCGAACGAGGCCTCGGCGCCCTCGAAACTCGCGCCATCGGCTTCCAGCTGCTTGATCAGACGGCTCAGGGTGACCGCATCGGTGAGGCCGTCGAGCCGATGGCCCAGGTGCTCGGCGCGCCAGGCGGTGTTGGCACGCCCCCCGAGCTCGCTGACGACCAGCCGCATGACGTTGCCGACCTGCGCCGGGTCGATGTGCTGGTACGCATCGGGCAGGCGCACTGTTGCGGCACCGTGAACACCGCCCTTGTGCGCAAACGCACTGTTGCCCACGTAGGGCTGGTGCGCGTCCGGCACGATGTTGGCGACTTCCGCGACGTAGCGCGACAGGTCGGCCAGACCCGAGAGGTCGTCACCGGCCGGCACGGTCTCGGCACCGAGCTTGAGTGCCAGGTCGGCCCAGATGGTCACCAGGTTCGCGTTGCCACAGCGCTCGCCATAGCCATTGATGGTGCCCTGCACGTGCGTCACGCCGGCCTGCACCGCGGCCAGCGAGTTGGCGACCGCAAGCCCGGCGTCGTCGTGGACGTGGATCCCGTAGGTCACGTCCAGGTCGAGCTCGCCAATGACGGCCCGGGTGATGCACGCGACCTCATCGGTCAGGCAGCCGCCGTTCGTGTCGCACAGCACCAAGCTCGTCGCTCCGGCCTCGAAGGCGGTGTGCAGCGTGGCGAGGGCGTACTGCGCATCGGCCCGGTACCCGTCGAAGAAGTGCTCCGCGTCGTAGACCACCTCGCGGCCGGCGCCGCGCAGGTGTGCCACCGAGTCGCCGATCATGGCCAGGTTCTCCTCGGCCGTCGCATGCAGCACCTGGGTCACGTGCCGCAGCCAGCTCTTGCCAAAGATGGTGGTCACCGGCGTATCGGCGGCCAGCAGCGCTTCCAGGTTCGGATCATTCGCGGCCCGATTCGCCTTGTGCCGGGTCGATCCGAACGCGGCGATCTTCGCGGTCCGCCAGGTCATGCTGCGCGCCGCCGCGAAGAACTCCTCGTCCTTGGGGTTGGACCCCGGCCAGCCGCCCTCCACGTACGGGAAGCCGGCGTCGTCCAGGCGCCGCGCGATCTTGAGCTTGTCGGCCAGCGACAGCACCAGGCCCTCGCGCTGGGTGCCGTCGCGCAGGGTCGTGTCATAGAGCTGGATGGTCATGCCGGCACCCCCG
>JBBRXE010000331.1:0-1596 GCA_038248695.1 Candidatus Limnocylindria bacterium
CCCAGCTCCTGCATGCGCTGGCTCTGGCGCTGATTGTCATCGGTCGGAGTCAGATAATGGACCGATGCTGCCCGATAGCGGTGGATCAGGAACAGGTGCAGGAGTGTCATCAGGCGCTTGCGTCGAAGAGCCGGGTCGACCGTGTTCTGGTCCCGCACCGACAGGATCGCGCGGCCGCGGCGATCCGCGATGGTGGCGAAGACGATGTTGGCGACCTTCTCCCCAGACGGTTCCAGGACGCTCAACTCGAGCACCTCGGAGCCCGCCGTGTGGGGGCGCAATGAGACCTGGAGATCAGTGGCCAGGCCGTGATGCTCGGCCCAGCGGGCGAGCCAGCCGGCCAGGAGCCTGGGCGGGACCTCGGTTTGGACCAGATGCTGGACCTGGGTCGAGCCGGGTCCCATGGCCTTCGTGGTTGCCGTCTGCCCGGAGGCGGCCAGCAGCGCGGCATCGGCCCGGGGGCCTCCGACCAGCGTCTGCGGCGTCCGGTAGGGGGACTCGAGCAGCCGCAGCCTGCGCTGCAGACGCGCAAGGGCGACCATGCCGTCCTCACGGAGCGCGGTGGCGAACTCCTCGGCCGCCAGCCCGTCGATCTGGTGGCCGCCGTAGGTGATGAAGTTGAAGACGAACCCCATCTTCCCCAGTTCGTCGGGAAAACGGCGCATCTCTTCATCGGTCATACCGGTCGTGTCCCAGTTGAACGACGGCGACAGGTTGTAGGCCAGCATCTGGTCGGGGTGGACCGCATGGATGGCCTCGGCGAATTCGCGGGCGTCCGCGAGGTCGGCTGTCTTGGTCTCCATCCACAGCAGGTCCGCGAAGGGCGCCGCTGCCAGCGACTTCGCGATGGCGTACGGGATGCCACCCTGGACCTGGTAATAGCCCTCAGGGGTCCTTGCACGCTCCGGATCCCACGTGACCGGCAGACCAAGCTCGGCGGCCTTCGCCCGTACGGCGCTCCATGAAGCGGAGGCCGCGAATGCCAGCCACTCCTCGACGCTCATTTCCAGCTCAAACCCCTCATCGGCGCGGAAGGTGATGAGGTCCGCGACAGCCTGGCCCAGCGTCTTCAGCTCGGCCTGGAGCTGCCAGACATCCAGGAAGCGGTCGGCCACCGCGTCGAGCGTCTCTTCCGCGGTGGCCGATGCATCGGCCTGCCGAGCTTGCACCGCCTCGTCGATGACGCCGGTCAGCCTGACCTCGTCGAGCCATGCATCGGCCGCCGCGTACTCGGCTTCGGGGATGGCGTACAGCATGTGGCCGTTGATGTCGGCCATACCCGCCCGGTGCAGGCGGCGCATGACCGCCAGGTAGCCGACCCGGTAGGCCGGCAGCTCGGTGTTCGTCACCCCCAGGATGAAGGGCTGATCGCGCTCGTCGGCGGAGCCGTCGAGAAGGCTTGCGGACTCGGCATCGGTGCGGGCCACGATGATCCCCGCGACCCGCATCACGTCGAGCTGGAAGCGCGCTGCGTTGAGGCGTTTGATCAGCTCGTCGCTGGGGACCAGCACCTTGCCGCCCTGGTGGCCACACTTCTTGGCGCCCGGCTTCTGGTCCTCGATGTGGTAGCCGGGGACGCCCGCCTCCACGAAGCGG
>JBBRXE010000332.1:0-1582 GCA_038248695.1 Candidatus Limnocylindria bacterium
CCAGGGCCCGGGCCAGGTTCCGCCCCCGGGCACGTAGCAGCAACCTCCAGCGGGGGTGGCCCGCGCCGGCATTGTCAGCGCGCCCACCCCCGCCCCCGGCGGAGGTTGTCCCGTAGCTCGTAGAACTTCGTAGGACGGCGGTCCCTCCGGCCTGTCCGCTCCGCTTGGGAGCGTGGCAGGCGATCCGCAAGATCGACAAGGAGGAACCGCCGTGAAGAGGAACGTAGCGCTCGCGCAGGCGAGCATGGATGAGGTCGTGCTGCCGGAGCGCGTCCAAGAAGCGCTCGGGCAGCTGGTCGGGTCGGCGAGGGAGGGCCTGCTCGCGCTGAGCGTGGGCGTTGGGCTCGGTGTGTTGGCCGAGCTGTTGGAAGAGGAAGTGATCGAGGTCGTCGGCGCGAAGGGCAAGCACAACCCCGATCGGGCCGCTGCGCGTCACGGGCACGAGTCGGGCGAGGTGACGCTCGGCGGCCGGCGCGTCGCGGTCGAGCGGCCGCGGGTGCGCAGCGCCAACGGCCGCGCGGAGGTCCGGCTCCAGACCTACGAGCATTTCGCCGACCGTGATCCGCTGTCGCGGCTGGTGCTGGAGCGGATGCTCGCCGGCGTCTCGACGCGCCGTTACCAGCGCACGCAGGAGCCGGTCGGCAGCGAGGTTGAGCAGGGCGCGCGGTCGACGTCGCGCTCGGCGGTGTCGCGTGCGTTCGTGGAGCGCACCCGACAGGCGCTCGGCGAGCTGATGAGCCGGCGGCTGGACGACGTGCGCCTGGCGGTGATGATGCTCGACGGGCTCGAGCTGAAGGGGCGCACGAACATCGTCGCGCTCGGGATCAGCACCGACGGCGTCAAGATCCCGCTCGGGCTGTGGGAAGGCTCGACCGAGAACGCGACTGTCGCGACCGCGCTGCTCTCCGACCTGGTCGAGCGGGGGCTCGATCCCGAGCAGGGGATCTTGTTCGTGATCGACGGCGCCAAGGCGCTCCGGAAGGCGATCCGCTCGGTGTTCGGCGAGGTGCCGGTGCAGCGGTGTGTGCGTCACAAGGAGCGAAATGTGCTCGAGCATCTCCCCGAGCGCGACCGGCCCGCCGTCAAGCAGCGGCTGCGCCGCGCCTGGGCCGACCCCGATCACGCCCGCGCCTTCGAGCAGTTGCGGCTGCTCGCCGGCGAGCTCGAGCGCACGCACCCCGGCGCCGCCGGCTCACTGCGCGAAGGCATCGAGGAAACGCTCACGCTCACCCGGCTTCAGATCAGCGGCCAGCTCAAGCGCACGCTGGAGTCGACCAACCCCTGCGAGTCGATGATCGAGATCGTCCGGCGCACACAGCGCAACGTCAAGCGCTGGTCCTCCGGCGAGATGGGACTGCGCTGGACCGCCGCCGGCATGCTCGAAGCCGAACGCCAATTCCGCCGGATCATCGGCTACCGCGACCTCGCCAAGCTCGCCGTCGCGATCGAGCGCGACCTCACCCGTCGCCGTGACTCCGATACCGCGCACACACCGACCGAGGAGGCCGCTATCGTCGCAGCCGTCTAACCGATCACACCGGGACCATCGTCACCGAAAATCCACGGCGATCGGGACATCCTC
>JBBRXE010000333.1:0-1568 GCA_038248695.1 Candidatus Limnocylindria bacterium
GCAGATGCGCCTGGCCGAGGGCCGACGGCTGCTCGACTCCGGCGATCTCGACGCGGCGGTGCGCATCCTTGGCCCGCTGACCGGACACCCCGATCACGAACTCGCCGGGGAGGCGTGGCTGTCGATCGGCCAGGCTCGCTATCGCAACGACGACGAGCCGGGTGCCATTGTCGCCTGGCAGCAGGCGGCGAGCAGCAGCGGCCGTGCCGCCTGGCAGGGCTGGAAGGCGGTCGCCGAACAGCTGGTCCGCGACGGGCAGCTCGATGATGCGGTGGCCGCCTATCGGGAGGCCGACCACCGCGCGCCGGCCCACGAGCGCGGAGCCATCGCCAACCGTATCGCCTGGCTGCTGAAGGAGACCGGGCACGACTTCGCCGCACGCCGCCAGTTCAACCGTGCGCGCGGGCCGTATGCCGTCTTCCCCGCGTATGTCACCTGGGGGATCATCGCCGTCAACGTCCTCGTCTTCGTGGCTGACGGCATGATGAGCGGCTTCAACTTCGGCCTGTTCGGCGGTGGGGGAGGCGGCCAGGGCCCCGTGAGCGTCGGCGCCTGTGGCGCCGGCTCACCGATCCTGGAGTTCGGCGTGATCTGCGCCAACGGCGTGGCGCAGGGCGAGTGGTGGCGCATCTTCACCAGCGCCTTCCTGCATCTTGGGCTGCTGCACATCGCCTTCAACATGTACGCCCTCTACCTGTTCGGCCCGATCCTGGAACAGATGTACGGTCACGTCGAATATCTGGTGATGTACCTGCTGTGCGCCGCCGGCGGATCGGTGCTCACCATCCTCGCGGCGCCGAACCAGGCGGCGGCCGGGGCATCAGGCGCTATCTTCGGCCTCTTCGGCCTGGCGTTCGTGGTGACGCGCCGTCATCACGTGGCCACCACGCACCAGGCGCGCGCCCTGCTCAGCCAGGTCGGCACGCTGCTGATCATCAACCTGGTGCTGACCTTTGCCATCCCCTCGATCAGCTGGACGGGCCACGTCGGCGGCCTGATCGTCGGCGGTGTGATCGGCTTCCTGGTGCCTCCGGGCCACGTCGAAACCCTGGCGACCATGTTCCGCACTCCGTCGGGAGAGCCTCTCACGCAGCCGATGCCGGCAGCGATCCGCGCCTCGATCTACCTGGTGGTGGCCGCCGTCCTGGTCGCCGGCACCTACGTCAGCGCGGCGGGACTGTCACCATTCGGCTGACCACGAGTCAACTTCGGCTGATGGTGACCGGGACGCTGGCGCCGCCTGGGCGTCGCGCTGAGTCGCCGAGCGTCGGCGCTGAGTCGCCTGGCGACTGAAACGAGTGACAGCCACAGGCTCACCTGCAGTCTATGCAGCAGGCGACTCGAATCAGCACGATTGAGCGATGGTGACCGGCACACCGCTCGGTTTCGGTCACCTGGCGCATCAACCGCACGACAGCGCGTGCCTCCCACTCGTTTGAGGCGCCACACGACTCACGTGGCGTGCCAGTTGACGCACGCCCCGCGGCGGCCCATGATGCGCGCTCAATCGAACACGACACAGGCGTTGACCGGGACGAGTAGTCGGGTTGGCGGGCCACACACAGCGA
>JBBRXE010000334.1:0-1566 GCA_038248695.1 Candidatus Limnocylindria bacterium
GTTCGACGTCGTGTTCGACTTCGTGGGCACGTCCGAGACGCTCGCTTCAGCAGCCGATGCCGTCGCACCGGGCGGATTGATCTCGCTCATCGGCGAGGGCGGCGGCACGCTGCCGTTCAGCTTCGATTCGCCGGCGGTCGAGGCCTCGATCACCACCACCGCCTGGGGCTCGTTGGAAGACCTTCGCAGCGTGGTGGCCATGGCCCCGCAGCTGCGGTGGGACGTCGAGACGATGCCGCTACATGACGCTCCTGCGGCGCTCGAGCGCCTGGCGGCCGGCGATGTCGCAGGCCGGCTCGTGCTCGTGCCGTCGCCACGCGATACGGGCCTGCCGCGGCCCTGACCTGCCAGATGTCGCCTGCGTCAACGTTAAACGGGTCGGGCACCCCAGTCTCCCGCTTGCGACGCCTCATTCACGCTCAGGCAGCGTGTCGATGCCCCGCTTCGTCGCGCGCTGACCGGGCTAGTGTCAGTTCACACCGACATCTGGCAAGTCAGGCGCGAGCTCGTGGCGAAAGGCGGGGCCGACGGGACCGACCCCGGTCAGCCGCCGAACAGACGCGACAGAATTCCCGGCGGCGCGTCGTGCTTCACGTAGAACGGGGCGGCAACCTGGTTGTAGGCGTCGTGCAGCGACGGAGCGCGCAGGTCGGTGACCGCCAGCTCGCGTCGCGAACCGAGCTGCTCGCTGGCAACGGCATGCAGCCTATTGCGAACCTCGTCGAAATCGCCCAACTCGGCCGCCGGATGCAGGTGAATCCCCACGGTCCAGGACCCGGCGGCGCGCAGCAGCCACGCGCGCTGGACCTGCGGCAGCTCAGCAAGGGCGAGGCGAAGCTGCGCGCCAAAAGGCTCCGGGATGTCGCCGGGAGGCTCGAGCGGCGGCAGGTCGCCGAGAGGCTGCCGAGCGCGCAGCGCCTCGGGCGAATTTGGGTCGATCCCCGCAGCGAGAAACGGCAGCACGCCCGTCGCAACGTTGATCGGCGCCGGACCGCCCGGGTTGATGACGACCCGCTCGCCCAGGTCATGGGCTCGGGCGAACAGCTCGCGTGCGGCAAGCTCGATGTGATCGCTGCCCGGCGGGCCGAACTCGGCGAACAGCTCCGGCGAGGTATACGCCGCCAGGAAGCTGCCCTTGTCGTCATTGCCGTGGCGCAGCGCAGAGGTCGGCACCCGATCGGCATCGATGGACTCCCCCGACGAGGTCCGGATCGGCACAAACAACCGACGCGACACGAGATCGCTGAGCCGCGTCTCGCTCATCCCGGTGCCATGGCGGCCGACAGCTTGCCCAGCGCAGCGTCGATGCGCGTCAGGCAGCGCCCGCGGCCCAGCAGCTCCATTGAGCCGAACAGCGGGGGCGAGACGGTGCGACCGGTGATCGCCACGCGGAGCGGCTTGAACACGTCGCCCGCTTTCCAGTCAAGCCGCTCGGCGAGGGCACGACAGCGCGAATCGAGCACGTCAGAGGACCAGTCGGCATCGGTCAGGTGCTCGAGGTCGTCGCGGACCACCGTCAACGCCGAGGCGACGTCGGCGGCGTCACGCTTCTTGGGTAGCAGCAAC
>JBBRXE010000335.1:0-1561 GCA_038248695.1 Candidatus Limnocylindria bacterium
CACCAGCAGCAGAGCGCCCGTGCCGAGCAGCAGCGCGCGCCGCGCCTCGGGACGCCTCAGCCACAGGTAGGGCATCAGCAGCAAGGAGCCGTATTTCAGGCTCGCGGCGAATCCCAGCCAGCGTGCCCCGCTCTTTGGCGAGCGCAACGCCAGGCGTCCGAGCGCCGCGATCGGCAGCGTGAGGTTCAATGCCATCAGCTCAATGGCCAGGGGTGGGAACAACAGGCTCCAGCCCACCGCCCGCCACGAGCCGACGAGATAGCGCACGCAGAGCAGGCAGACGGCCCGATATGCCCAGGTGACGACCAGCCCCGGCAGCAGGGCGACAGGCGCCGCGAGATACGCGAAGGTCGGCGTGTACCGATACGCACCGGGATCGCCGATGTTCACCGGCGCATACAGGTCGGCGCCACTCAGCGCATGCCGCCCGGCAAGCAGGTACGACTGCAGGTCGTAGCCGATCCCGCCGGTGCGCATCGTCTCTGAGATGACATAGCCCGCAAAGCTCGCGATGCCGACGGCGCTCACCAACCAGCCGATCGCCTCGAGCGCGCGGCGATCAGTCGACCATCGGCCAACGAACTCCAGGGCGCGTGCTCGGGAGGCCACGTTCCGAGCATAGCAACCCGATGCGGCCGGCGGCGCCAAGCGCCGTGGCACGACGTCGGCGGTGTGGATCCGAGGCGACGGCAGACGGCTGCCAGCGCACGATTGCAACACGGGGAAACGGTCGCGCCCCGCTCGGAAACCTGCTGCGCTACCTGCCGGTGGCCGCCCTCCCGCGCCTGGCCAGTGCGTCGATGGTGACCGCCGCGAGCAGCACGGCGCCGGTGACCATGAGCTTCACCGGGGACGGGAAGGCCAAAAGGTCCATACCGTTCGAGATCGACTGGATGACGAGGATGCCGAGCAATGCCGCCCAGATCGTGCCGCGACCGCCGAACAGGCTGGCGCCGCCGATGACCGCAGCGGCAATCGAGTTGAGCAGTTCGACGCCACTCCCCGAGGACTGGTTCACGGCCAGCAGCCTGGAGGCGGCGAGCATGCCTCCCCACGCGGCGAACAGCGATGCCAAGACGAAGACGGCCATGCGGACCCGATCGACGGGAATGCCGGAGCGCAGTGCCGCCTCGGCGTTTCCGCCCACGGCGTAGATCATGCGCCCGAAGCGGGTGCGGCTGACAACGTAGTCCATCACCACCACCAGCCCGACCAGGAAGACGAGTGATAGCGGCAGTCCGCGCTCGCGATCGAGGTAGAAGATGCTCGCAAGAGTCAACACGCCGATGATGATCACGCGGGTCCAGACGAACGCCGCAGGTTCCGCGGCGAGGCCGGCCTTCAGGCGTCGACGCCGACCGGCAATCCCGGCGACCGCCAGGTACAGCACGAAGAGCACGCCAATCGCGTAGCCCGTGACCCCCTTGAAGAATGTGCCGGCGAGACCGACCACGAAGTTATCGGTCATGTTGATGGTGCCGGTGTCACCCAGCACGAACAGCAGCGCGCCCTGCCAGCCGATCAGACCGGCGAGGGTCACGACGAACGACGGGATCTTGAA
>JBBRXE010000336.1:0-1560 GCA_038248695.1 Candidatus Limnocylindria bacterium
GCGAGCTCGGGCAGAAATCCCAGGCGGTGGCCGACGACCTCGGCCTGGAACGCCCGTGCGATGGCGCCGATGCCCTGCCGCGCCAGGTAGGCGCGGTACGCGAAGCCGTCGAAGTCCTGCGGCGGCTCGAGCTGCGCGTGCAGCTGGATCTGGTCACCGGCGACAACCTGCGTGGAGCGCGGCAGCCAGACCAGCAGTCGACCGCGGGCTGGCTGCAGCGACGCGGCATCCCTCCCGACGCCGACCTGGTCGAGGACCATCTGGATGCGCTCGCCGCGGGGGCGCGGCTCCTCGATGACCGTACCGGACAGGCGCCATTCGGTCGGCGCGACCAGCGCTGCGACGCTGTCGGGACCTGACGGCAGCGCGGCCCCAGACCCACGCCAGGCGCCGAGCGCCACCCCGAGCAGCGCGGCCGCCAGCACGCCGAAAATCAGCCGCCGAGTTGCGCTCGCCAGCAGCCCGGTGCCAAGCGAGCCGAAGATCAGCGGGAGGGCCATGGCTGCAGCCAGCCAGCCAGCATCGGCCAGCAGGATGCCGAGGGCCACACCACCGGCGGTCGCCGGCAGCAGCAGTGCGGAGACAGGCATCGCCCATGTGGCCCGCGCCGGTCAGACGGTCACCAGGTCTCGTACCTTGTCGAGCTGCCCGTTGTTCAGGACCTTGCGCTCGACCAGCTCCTCCAGCGCGCCGAAGGGCTTCTCCTGTCGCGCGGCGACGATTTTCTGGACGGTCACCGGGCCAATCCCGGGCAGGGCATCCAGTTGCTCGGGCGTGGCAGTGTTGAGGTTGACCAGCCCAGCACCGCCGCCACCGGCGCCGCCGCTGGTCCCGCCCGAGGGCGCCTGGGCGACGCCGATGATGGGCACGTAGACCTGCTGGCCATCGCTCAGGGGTGCCGCGAGGTTCAGTGCGGCCGCGGCTGCCAGGATGTCGGCGTCCTCGGCGTAGCCTCCGGCGGCCGCGATCGCGTCACCGACGCGCGCATCCGACGGAAGCTCGGCGATCCCTGGTTCGGCAACGCCGCCCTCCACGTCAATCAGCAATGTTGCTGGCTCGGCCGGCGAAGGCTCGGCGGGTGCAGCCGACGCAACGAGTCCGATACCGGCTCCCTGGTCGGCGCCTGCCTCGGCGTTCGGTGATGGCGCCAACAGAAGCCACATGCCGAGCGCTACGGCGATCAGGGCGGCGCCTGCCGCGCCGAAGAGGAGCTGGTCACGGGCGACCATCGTACGAAGCCTCCGCTCTGCAGGGAGGCGAGCGATGGGACGAGAAGCTGCGTCCGGAGCTCGGAGTCTGGGCACTCGACGCCGGGCTCCGGAAGCAGGAGGGAACCATAGCCCACGGCCCATTACCGCCCGCTTACCAGCGGCTCAATTGGCGCCGCAGCCCAGCGCGAGCTCGTTGGCGCCGGTCAGGCCGTGACGATGTTCACCAGCTTGCCGGGGATCTGGATCACGCGCTTCGGCGGCTGGCCGCCCAGGTGCGCCCGCACCTTCTCCGATTCGAGCGCCATGCGCTCGATCTCCTCCGGCGGCGTGTCCGGCGTGACCACCAGCC
>JBBRXE010000337.1:0-1540 GCA_038248695.1 Candidatus Limnocylindria bacterium
GGGGGGATGGGCGTGCTGGCGGCGATCGTGATGAGCATGACCACATTCGCCGGATCAGCCCAGTTCGCGGCCGCATCGGTGCTCGCCGGTGGCGGTCAGCCGCTGGCGGCCATTGGCGCCGCACTGCTGCTCAACGCCCGATACCTGCCGATCGGCGTCAGCGTCGCGCGCTTCCTGCCTGGCGGCCGACTGCGGCGCTTCGTGCAGGCACAGCTGATCGTCGACGAGTCATGGGCGATCGCCGCCAGCGGCGAGGGGCGCTTCGATCCGCATCGGCTGGTCGGTGCCGGGCTCGTGATCTGGCTGGCATGGGTTGCCGGCACGATCATCGGGGTGTTCGGAGGCGCCGCGCTGGGCGACCCCGCCGTGCTGGGGCTGGACGCGGCATTCCCGGCGCTGTTCCTCGCGCTGCTTGTTCCGCAGCTGGCCAACCGGCGAGCGGTGTCGGCCGCTCTGCTTGGAGCGGCCATCGCGCTGGCACTGGTGCCGTTCGCGCCCGCGGGCGTGCCGATCATCGCCGCCGCGGCTGCCGCGCTCATCGGGCTTTGGCGCTCATGAACGACGCATGGCTGATCGTGGTCGCCGTTGGCCTGGGCACGATCGTCATCAAGGCCACGGGACCGGTCGTGCTCGGCGGGCGGTCGCTGCCCGAGCGGTTGGGTGGCGTCGTCGCCCTGCTGGCGCCGGCGCTGCTCGCCGCGCTGGTGGCGACCGCGGCCCTCGGCAGCGGGCAGCGGCTGGTCGTCGACGCGCGGGTCATCGGCCTGGGGGCCGCGGCGCTCGCCATCTGGTTGCGCGCCCCGGTCCTCGTGGTCGTGCTGGTGGCCGCCGGTGCCGCGGCCGCTGCCAGGTTGCTTGGCATGGGTTGATGGCGCCGGGTCCGCGTCGGTAGCGCGGGCGGTGAGTCGCCTGACGACTGAAACGAGGGGGAAGGCGGGGGCCCGGTGTCCTGCCGGGGAGTCGCCTGGTGACTGAACTGAGGGGGGAGGCGGGGGCCCCGGTGTCCTGCCGGTGAGTCGCCTGACGACTGAAACGAGGGGGAAGGCGGGGCTGTCGTGTGTTTTAGTCGCCAGGTGCTTGAAATCGACGGGATTGACGGTCACAGGCCCTCAGAGCCGGCGTTTTCAGTCACCACACGCATGAACAGCAGGTGAGCCCGCGCCTCTCCCTCGTTTGAGTCACCAGGCGACTCAACTCGCCCCGCAATGGGCGTGTCAGCGCGGCTTGCCCTCGGCGAGTGTCGCCACCGACTTCGCGATGCGGCGCTGACGCGTCTCATCGGTCTTGGCGCCGGTGACCTGGGTCACGTGGTAGCCCTTCAGGCTCGGCGAGAGCCGCTCGAACGTCTCAGCGGCGCGCGGCTCCGCGCTGAGTGCCGCGGCGAAGTCGGCCGGCAGCTCGACCACGCGCGGCGCGGCGTCGAGCTCGATGTCGACGTCGACCTCGTCGCCGCCCTTCGCCCCGGTCGCGGCGCGGTTCTCGGCGCTGACGCTGACCATGTACTCCCCGCCCATCACCGCCACGGTGCTTCGGTAGGTGA
>JBBRXE010000338.1:0-1528 GCA_038248695.1 Candidatus Limnocylindria bacterium
ACCGTGCTGAGGTTGGAGAACGGCGGTGGCGTCACCCTGGAGAACCTTCTGCGCGTCGCCCGGGCTCTCGGCGTGCTCGACGCCCTGACAGACGCCCTCGACCCTTACGCCACCGACGTAGGCCGGCTCCGCGCCGACGAGAGCCTGCCCGAACGCGTCCGCCACCGGAGGACCCCGTGACGGAGGTTCAGGTGTACGTCGCCAACGACGGTGTTGATGTGCTCGCCGGCACCCTGTATTCGCACCGACGCCGCGGCGCCGAGTCCGCCACCTTCGTCTACACCGCCGATTACCTCGGCGCGTCCGGGGCGTACGCGCTCGACCCGGAGCTGCCCCTCGAGATCGGCGCCCGGCAGACACGGGTGGGCAGGGCGCTTTTCGGAGCCTTCACCGACTGCGCACCGGACCGCTGGGGACGCACCCTGGTCATCCGCCGCGAGGCAGCGCTCTCCCGCGCAGAGGGACGGGCCACCCGCGCGCTCGGCGAGGTCGACTACCTGCTGGGAGTGCGCGACGATCTACGTCAGGGAGCCCTGCGATTCCGTGCAGCGGCAGGACCGTTCCTCGCCGACGACGACACGGGTGTTCCCGCGTTGACCGACCTGCCGGCGCTGCTGGACCTGGCGGCACGCGCCGAGAGCGGCACCGCTGACCTACCCGACCTGCAGCGCCTCATCCGTGTCGGCAGCTCACTGGGCGGGGCCCGCCCAAAGGCGCACGTGCTCGACAACAACGGCCGGATCGCGATCGCGAAGTTCCCCAGCGCTGACCGCGACACCTGGAACGTGATGGCGTGGGAGAAGGTCGCTCTCGACCTGGCCAAACGCGCGGGCATCAACGTGCCCACGTCACGGCTGCTGAACCTCGCCGGCCGCCACGTCCTGGTCGTCGACCGGTTCGACCGCACCGACCAGGGCGTGCGGATCGGGTACGTCAGCGCCATGACCATGCTCGAGGCGTCCGACGGCGAGCAGCGCAGCTACCTCGAGATCGCGGAGGTCATCGAGAACACCTCCGCGCACGCCACGGACGAGCTGCACCAGCTCTGGCGACGAATCGTGTTCTCCGTATTGATCTCGAACACCGACGACCACCTGCGCAACCACGGATTCCTGCACGAGCGCGGTGACGTCTGGCGACTCGCGCCGGCATTCGACCTCAACCCGAACCCGGCACCTGGCCCCAAGTACCTCAGCACCGCGATCGACGGCGGCGACGACAGTGCCAGCCTGGCCTCCGCCCTCACCGTGGCCGAGTACTTTCGGCTGACCACCGCGCAGGCCCGCGGGATGCTGCGGCAGGTGACAACCGCGGTGAGCCGGTGGCGCAGCGTCGCCGGGTTTCACGGGCTCACCCCGACCGAGATCGCAGCCATGGAGCCGGCTTTCGCACAGCTCGAGAGTCACGATCGCAACTCTGTATGACGGGGTCGGCAGTCGGACGACCAGTGCCGAATGTCGAGGGCGATCACCGCGTGCCTGGCATCGCCCGCACCGGGGGACGTATGCCGGCACGTGTCCGAAGACGT
>JBBRXE010000339.1:0-1524 GCA_038248695.1 Candidatus Limnocylindria bacterium
ACCGCCAGGTCCTCGACGCCGACGTCGCCCCAAGAGTTGAGCGGAATGCGATGCTCCAGGGTCGCGTCGTCGAGCTCGAACGTCTCGCCGGTGGCGCCGATCTGCTGGCCTGCCTGCACGGCATAGAACTCGGCGAACGCCTCCCCGATCCACCGCTCGGGGAAGAGCTTCTCGTTGAACCAGATATGCGCCGCTTCGTGCAGCGCAACGTAGGCATCGGCGTCATAGCGGACGGTGATGGTGTCGGCGATATCGTTGAAGATGCCGGCATACTCTCCCAGGCGCGAGGTTGCGGCCTCCTCGACCGCCAGTGAGCCCGTGAGCGTGTAGTCGAGCCCGATGAGATCGTGGAGCGCCGGCAAGCCGTCGCGCAGCAGATCCTGCATGCGGCTGCCCCATGCCGGATCGTCCTCCCAGGCACGGACGTCGATCGTCGCCCTGCGGTCACCGAGCGATACCGATAGCGGTGTCTCGGTGAAGGCGCCCGGCCGATCCGCCGAGACGTACGCGAAGAAGGCGAACGGATCCGGCAGGCGCTCGGTTCGCAGTGTCGTCGGCTGGTCGCCGCCACCGCTCGACGCCATCTGCGTGCCCTCGACGCTGACGTGGTACCCCGCCGGCACGTCAACGCGCACGCTGCCACCGGGCACAGTACTGCTGCCGAACGCCCAGGCCGGGAAGGCGACCACGCTGCGACCGATGCGGATGTCGCGACCGGCGGCACCACCGGGATCGACCAGGTCGTAACTGACGAGATAGCGGTACGAGTCCTCGAAATGCAACGCCCGCCCGAAGGTCAGCTCCACATCGGTGAACTCGTCGGTGCGCTGCGTGATGCTGGCCGCAAGGCGCGTACCGCCCGAGGTCACGACGAGGTTGGCGATCCCCGGCTGGACGCTGAAGGTGAGCCCGGTGACCACGTTGCCGGCGTCGCTCTCCGGCTCGCGCGAGGTCGCGGTCGCGTCGATCTGGACGTGAACTCGTCCCTGCCCGGGGAGCAGTTGGTAGGTGGTGGCTGCCACCACCTGCAGGTTGTCGGCGGCGCGGGCCGGCGGTACCGCGGCGAGGCCGATCAGCGCGATTGCGGCGAGGAAGGGGAGTGCGACTCTGAGGATCGGGCGGGGCATGCGCACCGCAGTATGCCGGACTCGGCTGCGCAGGTGAACCTCCCGATCGGGCCATGCCGCCAACTACAGGAACGCCCGCTTCCCGGCGCCGGGGAAGCGGGCGCATCGGTCCGGGCGCTAGGCGGTCTTGGCGACGGTCTCCAGGCCGAAGGCCGACTCGAGAGCCTCGAGCGGTCGGAAGCCGACGGCCGCCCGCGGGGGCTGGCCGGGCGCGAAGTACGCGACGGTGGGGATGCTCATGATCCCGTAGCGTTGCGCGGTCTGCGGGCTGGCGTCGACATCGACCTTCACCACGTCGACGCTGCCGTCGTACTTGGTCGCCAGCTTGTCGATCTCGGGGGCGACCATGCGACACGGGCCGCACCACGCCGCCCAGAAGTCGACGACGACCGGCTTG